>CAYUWJ010000105.1:0-13860 GCA_964448315.1 uncultured Sphingomonas sp.
TCGCCGACCGGCTGATTACCGTGTTCGGTGCCGGCGGCGACCGCGACCGCGGCAAGCGGCCCGAGATGGGCGCGGTCGCCGCCCGATCGTCGGACGTGGTGATCGTCACCGACGACAATCCGCGCGGCGAGGACCCGGCCCAGATCCGCGCCGAGATACTCGCCGCTGCCCCCGGCGCGATCGAAGTTGCCGGCCGCCGCGAGGCAATCGCCCGGGCGCTGGATATGGCCGGCCCGGGCGACATCGTCCTGATCGCCGGCAAGGGTCACGAGACCGGCCAGATCGTCGGCGCCGGGGACAGCCAGCGCGTGCTGCCTTTCGACGATGTCGCCGTGGCGCGCGAGTGCGCGGCGTGACTCCGCTGTGGACCTCGGCCGAGATCGCCGAGGCGACCGGCGGGGTCGCGTCCGCCGGCTTCGAGGCGACCGGAGTCACGTTCGACAGCCGCGAAGCGCGGCCCGGCGACCTGTTCGTCGCCATGCCGGGCACCGCCCACGACGGCCACGACTTCGTCGCGGCGGCGTTCGCGTCCGGAGCGGCCGGCGCGATCGTCTCGCGGCCGGTCGACGGGCCGCACATATTGGTCGAGGACACCGCCCGGGCGCTCGATGCGCTCGGCATCGCCGCGCGCGCGCGCAGCTCCGCCAGGATCGTCGGCGTCACCGGCTCGGTCGGCAAGACCAGCACCAAGGAAGCGCTGTATGCGGCGCTGAATCGTTCTTGCCGCGGCCAGGTGCATCGCTCGGTCAAGAGCTACAACAACCACACCGGCGTGCCGTTGAGCCTCGCCCGGATGCCGCGCGACACCCAGTTCGCGGTGTTCGAGATGGGCATGAACGCGCCCAAGGAAATCGCCGCTCTGAGCCGGATGGTGCGGCCGCATATCGCGCTGATCACCGCCATCGCTCCGGCGCATATCGAAATGCTCGGGTCGGAGGAGGCGATCGCCGACGCCAAGGCGGAAATCTTCGACGGGCTGGAACCCGACGGCACCGCGATCCTGCCCAACGACACGCCGCACCGCGCCCGGCTGCTCAAGGCGGCGCGGCGGCGGGCCAAGCGAATCGTCACTTTCGGCAGCGGCGACGCCGACGTCCACGCGCTGCACGCGGTCGGGGCGGGAGAGGCCGGCAGCCTGATCACCGCCGCGCTGCTGACAGCCGAGCTGACTTTCACCATGTCGCAGCGCGGCGCGCATTGGGTGTCGAACGCGCTGGCGGTGCTGGCGGCGGTCGAGGCGGCGGGCGGCGATATCGCTATCGCCGGGCTGGCGCTGGCCGACTTCGGCGGCCTCGAAGGGCGCGGCGCGCGGCATCGCGTCGCGGTCGCGGGCGGCGAGGCGCTGCTGATCGACGAGAGCTATAATGCCAATCCGGCCTCGATGGCGGCGACTCTGAAAAGCCTCGGCGACGAGAGTGAAGCGACCCGGCGAATCGCGGTGCTCGGACCGATGCGCGAGCTCGGCGAGCATGGCGATGCGCTTCACGCCGCGCTTGCGCCGGCGGTCCTCGCGGCGCGGGTCGACGCGCTGATCCTGGTCGGCGATGAAATGCGCCCGCTCGAGCAGGCGCTGGCCGGGCAGTTGCCGGTCACTCGGGCGGCCAATGCCACCGAGGCGACGACGGCGCTGACCGACCTGCTCCGCCCTGGCGACGCGGTCCTGGTCAAGGCGAGCAACTCGGTTGGGCTTGCCCGGCTGGTCGAACGGGTGGCAGGGGGGCCAAGATGCTCTACCTGATCGCCCAGCAGCTGGATTTTCCCGGCGTCCTCAACCTCCTGCGTTATTTGAGCTTCCGCGCCGGCGGCGCCAGCGCCACCGCGCTGTTGATCGGGCTGCTGCTCGGGCCGAGGCTGATTTCCTTCCTTCGCATGCGGCAGGGCAAGGGCCAGCCGATCCGCGCCGACGGGCCGCAAAGCCATCTCGCCAAGCGTGGCACGCCGACCATGGGCGGCTTGCTGATCCTGATCTCGGTATCGATCTCGGTGCTGCTGTGGATGGACCTCACCAGCCCCTATGTCTGGGCCTGCCTGCTGGTGGTCTGCGGCTTCGGGCTGATCGGCTTCGTCGACGATTATGACAAGGTCAGGAAGGAGCATCATGCCGGCCTGTCGGTCAAAAGCCGGCTGGCGCTAGAATTCCTCATCGCCGGCTTCGCCACCTGGCTGATCGTTAAGACCGGCCACAGCAATCTGCACGTGCCGTTCATCGTCGATCCGGTGATGGACCTCGGCTGGTTCTACATCGCCTTCGGCGCCTTCGTCATCGTCGCCTTCGGCAATGCGGTGAACCTGACCGACGGGCTCGACGGGCTCGCCACCATGCCGGTGATCATCGCCGCCATCGCCTTTCTGTTGATCTCCTATCTGGTCGGCAACGTCCGCTACGCCGAATATCTCGGCCTGCCCAACATCCCGGGAGCCGGCGACTTGACCGTGCTGCTGCTGGCGATCGTCGGCGCCGGGCTCGCCTTCCTGTGGTTCAATGCGCCCCCGGCGGCGGTCTTCATGGGCGACACCGGCAGCCTGGCATTGGGCGGAGCGCTCGGCGCGGTCGCCGTCGCCACCCACCATGAATTCGTCCTGGTCATCGTCGGCGGTCTGTTCGTGGTCGAGGCGGCGTCGGTGGTGATCCAGGTGGTGATGTACAAACGGACCGGCCGGCGCGTGTTCCGAATGGCGCCGATCCACCATCATTTCGAGCATCTCGGCTGGTCCGAGGCGACGATCGTCATCCGTTTCTGGATCATCAGCTTCGTGCTGGCGCTGGCCGGCCTCAGCACGCTGAAGCTGCGGTGATCGCGGCGCGCGCCTTCGCCGGCAAACATTATGCGGTTTACGGCCTGGCGCGCTGGGGCGGGGCTACGGGGCCGCCGGGGCTGGCCCGCGGGGCCTGGGTGACCGCTTGGCATTATCGCGACATTGCCCCAGCGGCCTACCCCCCCCCCCTTTCCGGGGCGGGGGCCGGGGGGCGGGGAGTGGAGATCGCCGACCTCGCCACCCTCGACCTCACCCAATTCGACTCGCTCGTGCTTTCCCCCGGTGTCCCGCTCAACACCCATCCGCTCGCGAGCCGCGCCCGCGACTCCGGGGTCGAAATCGTCGGCGACATCGAGTTGTTCGCCCGCGCCCGCCCCGAGCTGCTGCCGCACCAAGTTGTCGGCATCACCGGCACCAACGGCAAGTCGACCACCACCGCGCTCGTCCACCACATCTTGCAAACCGCGGGCGTGCCATCCGCGATGGGCGGCAATATCGGCCTGCCGATCCTCGCCCAAGACCCGCTGCCCGAAGGCGGGATCTATGTGCTCGAACTGTCGAGCTACCAGATCGACCTCACCCAAAGCCTCGACTGCGACGTCGCGGTACTCACCAACGTGACTCCGGATCATCTGGATCGTTATGCAAGTCTTGAAGCGTATGAGCACTCAAAGGCGCGACTGTTCGCGATGCAGAGTGAACAGAACTACTTTGTGTCGGACATCCGGGACCCTGGCGTTTCGAGCCTGACAGACAAGTGGGACTCGGGACCCTTGACCTTTCGCGCGCAATTTTTCCCGTACTATCCGACCGAGGAAGCCCTTTCCGAGTACTGCGGTTCGTCCCTCCAGGGCCCTCATAATCACTCCAATGCGAGGCTGGCCCTCAGGGCCGTTTGGGCGCTCGGTTTTGATGGCGACGAACACTATGACGCACTTCGCACCTACCCCGGTCTGCCGCATCGAATGGAGCGCGTGCGCGAGAAGGACAGGGTCCTCTTTGTCAACGACAGCAAAGCGACCAACCCGACCGCCACCGCGCCAGCGCTCGCCGCATTCTCCGCGATCCGCTGGATTTGCGGCGGGCAGGCCAAGTCCGACGACCTCGACGAATGCGCGCCGCACTTCGGCAACATCCGCTCGGCCTACACCATCGGCGAGGCGGCCGAACTGTTCGCGCGGCTGCTCAAGCCGCACATGCCGGTGCACGAATGTAACAGCTTGGAAAATGCGGTGAATCGCGCCGCCGAGGATTCCCATCCGGGCGATACCGTCCTACTCTCGCCGGCCTGCGCGTCGTTCGATCAGTTTCGGGACTTCGAGGCGCGCGGCGACAGGTTCCGTGAGCTGGTGGGGGCGCTCTAGATGACGAGCATTTCGGACAGGCTGAAGGCCAAGGCGGCGCTGATCGACCCGGACCGCTACGGCCGCTCCGACCGCTCGGCGATCGGCCGCTGGTTCTGGGAAATCGACCGGGTGCTGCTGCTGCTCGTCAGCGTGCTGATCGGCATCGGCCTGATCGCCGTCGCCGCCGCCTCGCCGGCCGCCGCCGACCGCTATTCGGGCGGCTCGGTGCGGGTCTCGGAGCTTTACTATTTCTACCGCCAGCTGGCCTGGATATTGATCGGCATCCCGGTGATGATCGCCGTGTCGATGCTGTCGCGCGACCAGGCGAAGCGGGTGTCGCTGTTCGGCGCGGCCTTCTTCCTGGTGATGCTGATCTTCGTTCCGGTGCTCGGCCCCGAGGTCAACGGCGCCCGCCGCTGGATCGAGTTCGGCTTCGGCCAGATTCAGCCCTCGGAATTCCTCAAGCCATTTTTCGTCGTCGGGCTGGCCTGGCTGCTCAGCCTTCGCGAGGGCGACCGGTCGCTGCCGGTGCTGCCGCTGTCGGCGCTGCTGCTCGGCGGCATCGCCTGGCTGCTGATGCAGCAGCCGGACTTCGGCTCGACGATCATCTTCGCCTGCGTGTGGATCGCGATGCTGGCGCTCGCCGGATCGTCGTTGCGCGTGGTGGGAGTGCTCGGCATCGCCGGGATCGCCGGCGTCATTCTCGCCTATTTCTTCTACGACGTCGCGACGACCCGCATCGACGGCTTCCTGTTCGGCGCCGGCGACACCTTCCAGACCGACAATGCAATGCGCACCCTGACCGCCGGCGGGCTGTTCGGGATGGGCCCGGGCGGCGGCACCCGCAAGTTCGGGCTGCCCGAGCCGCACACCGACTATATCTTCTCGGTAATCGGCGAGGAGTTCGGGCTGATCGCCTGTCTTGCCATCGCGATGCTCTATCTGATGATCGTCGCCAGGGTGCTGATCAAGCTGCTCGACGAGCAGTCGACCTTCGCTTTGCTCGCCGCCGCCGGGCTCGCCGTCCAGTTCGGGCTGCAGGCGCTGATCAACATGGCGGTCAATGTCCAGATCGCTCCGTCGAAGGGGATGACCTTGCCGTTCATCAGCTACGGTGGCTCGTCGATCCTCGCTTTGTCGATCGGCATGGGATTGCTGCTCGCATTCACCCGCCGAAATCCGTATCTGACTCGCTCGCCCTATGTCGTGAAGTGGAGCGGAGATTGCCTTCCGGCATGAATTTCATTCTCGCGGCCGGAGGAACCGGCGGCCACATGATCCCCGCGCACGCGCTGGCCGAAGAGCTGAAGTCGCGCGGGCACGGCGTGCTGCTGATCACCGATCAGCGCGGCGCGCGTTTCCCGGGCCTGTTCGACGACGTGCCGGTGCATATCTTGCCGGCCGGACGCCTCGGCGGTGGCCCGTTCGGCTGGCTGAGGGCGGTGCGATCGGTGATTTCCGGGCGCCGCGAGGCGCGCCGGTTGTACCGCGACCATCGCCCGGACGCGGTCGTCGGCTTCGGCGGCTATCCCGCCTTTCCGTCGCTGATCGGGGCGACGGCGATGCGCATCCCGACCGTGTTGCACGAGCAGAACGCGGTGCTCGGCCGGGTCAACCGGCTGCTCGCCGGGGAAGCCGTCGCCATCGCCACCGCCCACCGGACGGTCGAGCGGCTGAAGCGCGCCTATCGCGCCAAGGCGGTTTTGGTCGGCAACCCGGTCCGCAAGGAGATCGCCCGGCTCGGCGAGGTGCCCTATCCGCCGTTCGACGAGATTGCGCCGCTGAAGATATTGGTCACCGGCGGCAGCCAGGGCGCGACGGTCCTCGGCCGGGTCGTGCCGCAGGGTCTCGGCAAGCTGACGCCCTCGCTCCGCCGCCGGCTTCAGGTGATGCAGCAATGCCGCCCCGAGGACATCGACGCGGTCCGCACCCGCTATGCCGAGCTCGGCATTCCGGCCGAGCTGATGACCTATATCGAGGACATGCCGGCCAAGCTCGAGGAAGCGCATCTGGTGATCGCCCGGGCCGGCGCCTCGACCATCGCCGAGCTGACCGCCGCCGGGCGGCCGGCGATCCTGATTCCCTATCCGTCGGCGACCAACGATCACCAGACCGCCAACGCCCGCGAGATCACCGACGCCGGCGGCGCCCGGACGATATCCGAGCCCGACTTTACCCCCGAGGTGCTGGCCAGGCAGATCGAGGCGATGGCCAACGACCCGCAGGCGCTGGCCAACGCCGCCTCCCGGGCGCTGTCGGTCGGCAGGCCGCACGCCGCGCGCGATCTCGCCGATCTCGTCGAGCGGGTCGCCGGCGGCCTGGCGCCGCTCGCGGTCGGCCCGGCGGCGGTGAAATCGCGCAGCGGCGGCTTTGCCGGACATGGAGTGCCGGCGTGAAGGCGCTCGGGACCGACATCGGCACCATTCATTTTGTCGGCATCGGTGGCATCGGCATGTCCGGCATCGCCGAAGTGATGCATCAGCTCGGCTACAGCGTGCAGGGGTCCGACATCGCCGAGGGCGCGGTCGTCGAGGGGCTGCGCAAGGCGGGGATAAAAGTGGCGATCGGCCACAGCGCCGACAATCTCGCCGAGGCGGCAGTGGTCGTCTGCTCGACCGCGATCAGCCGCGGCAACCCCGAGATCGAGGCCGCCGCCGAGCGCCGCCTGCCGATCGTCCGCCGCGCCGAAATGCTCGCCGAGCTGATGCGGATGCAAAAGACCATCGCCGTCGCCGGCACTCACGGCAAGACGACGACGACCTCGATGATCGCGGCGATGCTCGATGCCGGCGGGCTCGACCCGACGGTGATCAACGGCGGCATCATCAATCGCTACGGCTCCAACGCAAGGCTCGGCAAGAGCGACTGGATGGTGGTCGAGGCCGACGAGAGCGACGGCAGCTTCCTGCGCCTCGACGGCACCATCGCGATCGTGACCAACATCGATCCCGAGCATCTCGAACATTACGGCGGCTTCGACGAGGTCAAGAAGGCCTATTGCGAGTTCGTCGAGAACGTCCCCTTCTACGGCCTTGCGGTAATGTGCGTCGATCATCCCGAGGTGCAGACCATATTGTCGCGGATCCGCGACCGGCGGATCGTCACCTACGGCTTTTCGGCGCTTGCTGACCTGCGCGCAGAGAATGTCGCCGCCGACGGCACCGGCAGCCGCTTCGACGCCATCGTCCTGCAGCGCGACGGATCGCGGCGGACGATCGAAGGCATCCGCGTGCCGATGCCGGGCCGGCACAATGTCCAGAACGCACTCGCCGCGGTCGCCGTCGGCATCGAGCTCGGCCTCGATGATGCGACGATCGTCGGCGGATTCGACCGCTTCGAGGGCGTCAAGCGCCGGTTCACCCGCGTCGGCGAGGTCGACGGAGCGGTGATCATCGACGACTACGCCCATCACCCGGTCGAGATACGGGCGGCGCTGTCGGCGGCGCGTGAGTCGGCGCAAGGCCGGGTGATCGCGATCATGCAGCCGCACCGTTACACCAGGCTCGAGACTTTGATGGAAGATTTCCAGAGCGCGTTCAACGAGGCCGACGCGGTCTTCGTCGCGCCGGTCTATGCCGCCGGCGAGGAGCCGATAGAGGGCGACGACACCGCGGCCCTGGTCGAGGGGCTGCGCGCCCACGGCCACCGCATGGTCCGCACCGTCGACGACCTCGACGATGTCTGCCTGGCGCTGCGCGATCTCGCCGCGGAGGGCGACATGATCCTCTGCCTCGGTGCCGGCGACATCACCAAATGGGCGAGCGCACTGGCCGACGGCATCTGCCGCGCGAGGGCCGCCAAATGAGCGCCGATGCCAAGACCAGACTGCCCGAGCTCGCCGGCACGATCGAGGCCGGCGGCAGCCTCGCCGACTTCATCTGGTTCCGCACTGGCGGTCCGGCGCAATGGCTGGTCCGGCCCAAAGACGAGGCCGATCTCGCCCGCTTCCTCGGCGATCTCGACGCGGATGTTCCGGTCACTCCGGTCGGCGTTGGTTCCAACCTGATCGTCCGCGACGGCGGCGTCGAGGGGGTCGTAATTCGCCTGCCGAAAAGTTTCTCCAAGGTAACAATTGAGCCGGGCAATCGAGTCCGCGCCGGCGGCGCGGCGATGGGCATCACGGTCGCTTCGGCCGCCCGCGATGCCGGCATCGCCGGGCTCGAATTCCTGCGCGGCATTCCCGGCACCGCCGGCGGCGCGGCGCGGATGAACGCCGGCGCCTACGGCCGCGAGGTCGGCGACATTTTGATCGAGGCGCGGCTGGTGCTGCGCGACGGCAGCGTCGAGACCTGGCCGCTCGATCGGTTCGGCTACACCTACCGCCACAGCGATCTGCCCCCCGGCGCGGTGGTCGTCGAGGCGCTGTTCGAGGGCGTGCCGGGCGACCCCGAGGCGATCGGCGCCGAGATGGACCGCATCGCCGCCGAGCGCGAGGCGACCCAGCCCTTGCGCAGCCGCACCGGCGGCTCGACCTTCAAGAACCCGCCCGGCCACAAGGCGTGGGCGCTGATCCATGCCGCGGGGTGCCGCGGCCTCCGCCTCGGCGACGCGCAAGTCTCGGAAAAGCATTGCAACTTCCTGCTCAACCTCGGAAGCGCGAGCGGCAGCCAGATCGAGGCGTTGGGCGAGGAGGTCCGCCGCCGGGTGATGGTCAAGACCAACATCGCCCTTGAATGGGAAATCCAGCGGATCGGAGTCGACGGGTGATCGACAAGTCGCTCCACGTCGTCGTCCTGATGGGCGGCTGGTCGGCCGTGCGCGACGTGTCGCTGTCGAGCGGCAAGGGCGTCGCCGAGGCGTTGGCGACCCGCGGCTGGAGCAAGGTCACGATGGTCGACATGGACCGCAACGTCGCTGCGGTGCTGGCTGGCCTGCGCCCCGATGTCGTGTTCAACGCGCTGCATGGTACGCCGGGCGAGGACGGCACCGTCCAGGGCCTGCTCGAGGTGATGGGCATCGCCTACACCCATAGCGGAGTCACCGCTTCGGCGATCGCCATTGACAAGGAACTAACCAAGGCGGTGCTGGTGCCGCACGGCATCCGCATGCCGGCCGGCCTTATCGTCGCCAGCGACAGCCTGCATGCAGCCGACCCGTTGCCCCGCCCTTTTGTCCTTAAGCCGGTCAACGAAGGCTCGTCGGTCGGGGTCGCGATCGTCACCGACGACAGCAATTACGGATCGCCGATCGGCCGCGACGTCGAAGGGCCGTGGAAGCATTTTACATCCCTGCTCGCCGAGCCGTTCGTCAAGGGCCGCGAGCTGACCGTCGCGGTGCTCGGCGACGAAGCGCTGATGGTCACCGAACTGAAGCCCAAGGCCGGCTTTTACGACTATGACGCCAAATATACCGACGGACTGACCGAGCATGTCTGCCCCGCCGACGTGCCGCCGGACATCGCCCGGGCGGCGATGGAGACGGCGGCGAAAGCGCACCGGCTGCTCGGCTGCAAAGGCGCGTCGCGGTCCGACTTTCGCTGGGATGACGAGCTGGGCGAGGCGGGCCTGTTCCTGCTCGAGGTCAACACCCAGCCGGGCATGACTCCGCTCAGCCTGGTGCCCGAGCAGGCGCGGCATCGCGGGATGAGCTACGGCGAGCTGGTCGAACGGCTGATCGAGGAGGCGTTGTGAGCAGGTCGCGGGTCCGGCGGGGGGCATCGGCGCGGTCGCGGCCCCGGACCGGCGGCCGGGCGGCTTCGCCGAAAAAACGGACGACCGGCCAGGCGCGGGTCAACCGGCTGGCCGGGCTCGGCTTCGCGGCATTCGTCGCGCTGATGGCGATCGTCGCCATCCTCGCCTTCGACCTTCCCGCCAAAGCGATGGGCGAGGCCGGCGAAGCCGTCGGCCGGGCCGGCTTCGCGGTCAAGCGGATCGACGTCACCGGCATCCGCCGGATGGACAGTGCGCCGGTCTATGACATCGCGCTCGACCAAAGGTCGATGGCGATGCCTTTGGTCGACGTCCACGCGATCCGCGAGCGGCTGCTGCGCTTCGGCTGGGTCAAGGACGCGCGGGTGTCGCGGCGGCTGCCCGATACGCTGGTCATCGACATCGTCGAGCGCGTCCCGGCGGCGCTGTGGCAGGACCGGCAGAAGCTGGCGCTGATCGATGCCGAGGGCGTCGTCCTCGATCAGGTGGCGGTCCATCAAATGCCCGACCTGCCTTTGGTCATCGGCCCCGGCGCCAACGCCCGGGCGCGCGAGCTCAAACGGATCCTCGCCGCCGCGCCGACGCTGGAGCCGCAGCTGGCTTCGGCGACCTGGGTCGGCGGCCGGCGCTGGGATTTGAGCTTCCAGTCGGGCGAATCGGTCGCCCTTCCCGAAAACGAGCAGGCGGCTACCAACGCCTTGCGCAAATTCGCCAGCATGGACCGCTCGGCGGGCCTGTTGGGCCGCGGCCTGGTACGGTTCGACCTGCGCATTCCCGGCAAGATGATCGTCCGCCTGCCGCGCGCTCCGGGCGAGGCGATCGCGCTCGAGCCCGCGGTCGAAGGCTAGCCATGCGTGGCTCCGCCGACCAGTCGCTGATCGCCGTGCTCGACATCGGCTCGTCCAAGGTCGGGGCGCTGATCGTCGCCCATGATAACGAAGGGACGTTGAGGGTGCTCGGCAGCGGCCAGCGCGAAAGCCGCGGCGTCAAGCGCGGCTACATCATGGACATGGAAGCCAGCGAGTTCGCGGTCCGCGAGGCGGTCGAGCTTGCCGAGCGCATGTCGGGCGTGACCATCGACGATGTCTGGGCAAGCTTCGGGGCTGGCGGGCTGGTCAGCGACATCGCCACCGTCGAAGCCGATCTTGGCGGCCACCAGATCGAGAAATCGGACTTGCAGGAACTGCTCGCGGCCGGACGCCGGGCGATCGACTCCAGCGGCCAGGTCGTGCTCCACGCCCAGCCGGCCTTGTACACCATCGACGGGGTCGACGGCGTCAAGCATCCGGTCGGCCTCCACGCCGACCGGCTCGGGGTCGACATCCATGTCATTGCCGCCGACGCCGCGCCGCTCAAGAACATCGATTATGTGATCCGCTCGGCGCATCTCGGGGTCAAGGCGATCGTCGCCTCGCCGGTCGCCGCGGCCATCGCTTGCCTCACCGAGGAGGAGCGCGAACTCGGGGTGGCGCTGGTCGAGCTCGGCGCCGAAGTCACCAACGTCTCGCTGCACGCGTCGGGAATGCTGGTCGGGCTGCGCTCGATCCCGCTCGGCACCAGGGACATCACCGACGACATCGCCGCCGCCTTCGCCATTTCGCGGCGCGACGCCGAGCGGCTGAAATGCTTCTACGGCTCGGCGATGACGTCCCCGCGCGACAATCACGAGATGATCGACGCCGGCCAGACCGGCGCCGAGCCGGGCGCCGAGCCGACCCGCATCACCCGCGCCCAGTTGATGATGGTCATCCGCCAGCGGGTCGAGGAGCTGACCGGGCAGATCGAGGCGGCCTTGAAGGAGCTGGGCTTCACCGGCCCGGTCAACCGCCAGGTGGTGCTGACCGGCGGCGGCGCCGAGCTGAAGAACATCGCCGATTACATGCAGGGCGTGCTCGGGCGCGCGGTGCGGGTCGGCCGGCCGCGCAGCCTGCCCGGGCTTCCCGACGCCCACAGCGGGCCCGCCTTCTCGACCCTGGTCGGCCTCGCCTGGCTCGCCGGCGCGCCCGGCGGCGACCTCCGCGACATCGCCCTCGCCCCCCTCACCATACGCAAACCCGCCGCCGGCATGGTCGGCCGGTTGATAGCGGCGATGCGGGGGGGATTTTGAGAAGAGTAGATTGAATGCACTGTCACCGTAACTCCATATGTGAGCGGCAAGCCATGCTGCGCTTTGGAAACTGTTTGGCCGGTCGTGATGGTCGTGGGCGCATTAATGCACCCCTTCCACCTTGGGGAACGATGTGATGCAACATAATGACGTTCGTCCTAAGCGTGCAGTGCTCGTTTCGCTCGCGGTATCAGCCAACGGCTACGTAATCTCACTGGATGATGCCGAAGAGACAGGTCTTACCGATCAATGGAAACTTGTCGAGCATATCACGAGCAAGGAGCTGCCAAAGGAGGTAATTGAGTCCTTGTCTCTCCCTGAAGAAGAGCTTGCTGGCCTGGGCTATTATGTGCTGGCTAGGTTGCATGCTTTCCGAACTCTCGGCGAGATTTGACTGACATCAAGCGAGGCAACACCTTAAGGTCAGCTATCTAACCTGCCAGGCCCCAATTCGCGCCCAGGACACATGCAGCAATATCGAGAGAAGCAAGGTCGTCTCAAGCGATTTCTTCACGAAGCCGACACCAAAGGCTGCATAGGTTATGCGCCGGATGCATGGTATTATGCAACAAAAACACTTGATACAAGGTTCTAAATATGGATGAAGATATAGCTTCCATAGCAAATGGCTGGATACTAGAACATTCATCGCCGAATATAGATTTACAAAACGACGACAAGAAGCATTTATACTATGATAAACTTGCTGACTTTATAAGCAATGATCCGAAAAGAGCCATAGATATAGTCGTGACTATGTTAGAGCTGACGGTTGATGATGCCGTTATTTCCAATATAGCAGCGGGGCCGCTGGAAGATCTTATTTCGAGAAATGGCCCGGCGCTGATCGATCGGATTGAAAACGAGGCAAGGCAGAATCGAAAGTTACGCTATGCTCTGAGGGGAGTGTGGAAGAACCTCTCTGATGACAGTATTTGGAAGAGAATAGAGCGCGTTCGGAACCTGCCTTAGGCCGGCACCAGCCGGCTGGCCTCGGTGACCAACGGCGTGAGCGTGCGGGCGATCGCTTATGACGCGCGCGGCAACAGCTTGACCGAAACCCGCCCCGGCAGCGTCGCCGTCGCCGCCACCTATGACGGCTATGCCCGCCTCACCACCTACGACCGCACCGGCGAGCTCTCACAGGCCAACAGCTACAGCGGGCTCGACGAGCGACCGGCTCGGACCGTCTGGGGGACGGTCCGATTGCGGTCGCTGGTCAGCGTGACCACCAGCAACGGCATCACCAGCGACACCCGACGCTATGTCTATGACCCCGACGAATTACGGTGACAGTAACCGAATTACCGTATGACGGTGACAGCATTCCCCCACGCCGCCTTTTCCCCTGTCCTACAGCCCGCCCGCTGTGCCACACCCTGCCGACTCGCTCTTTCTGATCGTCGGCCTTTCCCTCCAATCGCGGACTTCGCTGGTCCGGCGTCGTCTCCTCGCGCGTTAGGGCGTGAACTTCCTCCACTTCGGGCGCAGCGGCTGCCGGGGCAGTCGCGAGCACGGAAGGGGCACCAGGATACCCGTCTCCGCGTCTCCGAGCCTCCGCGCGAACCCCCTTTGTCAGTGCGAACATTGGGACCATTCGCGGCGGGTGTTTCGCGAAGCGCCGGCCCTCGCACGATTGTCCCAATCTGAATCGAAGTGAGTCTTCAGGGCAACTTTGCGTTGATTATTTCGGGTTTCTTTAATCTTTTTGCTTGGTCAAGGAATCGGCTCGTGCAAAGATTCATGCCGCGCGTTCAGCGCGTTGCTGCGAGGGGGGCTTGAAACCATGAGCATCGATTTCATCCGGCCGGAGGTCGACGAGCTTCGCCCGCGGATCAGCGTCATCGGCGTCGGCGGCGCCGGCGGCAACGCGGTCGCGAACATGATGCGCGCCGATGTCCAGGGGGTCGATTTCGTCGTCGCCAACACCGACGCCCAGGCATTGAACGCCTCGTCGGCCGACCGCCGCATCCAGCTCGGCCTGAAGATCACGCAAGGGCTT
>CAYUWJ010000106.1:0-4167 GCA_964448315.1 uncultured Sphingomonas sp.
GGAAGGCGCCAAGAACAAGGGCGCCGACCTGGCCGAGAATGCCGTCGACGCGGTGCGCAGCCGGCCGGTCGCGGCAACCGGCGTGATCGCCGCGATCGCGATTTTCCTCGCCCGCGAACCGCTCAAGGATCTCGCCGGACGGATCATCGGCCGGTCGAACGAAGATGAAGATCAAGAGACAGATACGGAGACAGTCGAATGAACGAGCCCAACCAGAACGAGACCGAAAGCCACGGCTTTGCCAGCGACGCCCGGAAAAAGGCGATCGAAGCCTATGACGGCGCCCGCGAAGGCGTCGCCAGTGCCGGCCGCAAAACCACCGACGCGATCGACGACGCGCCCTTGCTGGCGCTGGCCGGCGGGCTTGCCGTCGGCGCGCTGGTCGCCGCGCTGCTGCCGCGGACCGAGGCCGAATCGAAGGCGCTACGCCCGGTAGGCGACAAATTGTCCGTCAAGGCGCGCGCCGCGGCCGAAGCCGCCAAAGAGGCCGGCAACAGCCGCCTCAAGGAGCTTGGCCTGACCGCCGACGCGGGAATCGATACGCTGCGCTCGATCTTCGAGGGAGCCGGCGACGCCGCCCGCACCTCGGCCAAGGCGGCCGCCGGCGCGGTGCGCAAGGAGTGAGTGGCAACTCGCCCGTTCGCAACGCCGGGATTTCCTGCTAGCTCATCGGGCGATGAGCAAGCTTCACCTGGTATTCGGCGGCCGCGTCAAGGACCCGCGCGGGCTCGACTTCGTCGACCTCAACGCCTTGGATTTGGTCGGCCTGTTCGACAGCTACGCCAAGGCCGAGGACGCGTGGCGCTCGGCGGCGCAGCGCACCGTCGACGATGCCGAAATGAAATATGTCGTCGTCCATCTGCACCGGCTGCTCGAGCCGGAAGGCGAGCCGCAGGCCGACGCCGCTCAGGCGCCGCGATAGTGCCACAAAAGCAACGGCCGCTGCAGCGCCAGGCCGGCAAGAAAGCCGCCGATGTGCGCCGGTGTCGCCAGCAGCAGCCCTTGCAGCCCGGCCATCCAGCCGACCATGATCTGCAGCACTATCCAGGCGGCGAGTAGCCACAGCGCGTTCAGCAACCGGTTGAGCCCCGGCGAGCGGACGATTTGGCGCCGCTGGCCGAAGCTCAGCGCGAACGCCCCAATGACGGCGCTGACCGCGCCGCTGGCGCCGATTACCGGGATGTCCGACGAGGGGTAAGCGAGCCATTGGGCGAGTGCTGCCGCAAAGGCGCCAACCAGATAGAGCAGCAGCAGCGAATGCGCGCCCAGCACCCGCTCGACCAGATTTCCGCACCACAGCAGAATCAGCAAATTGAGCCCGAGGTGGAAAAAGCCGGCGTGGACCAGGGTCGAGCTGAGCGGCGTCAGATACGCCGGGACCGCCGGCGACAGGTCGACCAGCCCGCTAAGCCGCGCCGGGATCAGCCCCATCGTCACGGCGGCGCTTTGCTCGGCGCCGATGATCCAGATCAGCAACCAGGCGCCAGCGGTGACCAGCGCGATGGCGACCGTCGCGGTCCGGGGGATGCGCATGCGCTGCCCGCCCCTAGACGAACTCGACCTTCTTGATCTTGTAATAGCGCTCGCCGGACGGAGTCGAAAATTCGACCTCGTCGCCGACGTCGCGGCCGATCAGCGCCCGGCCGAGCGGCGAGTTATAGCTGATCTTGCCGTCCTTGGCGTCGGCTTCGGACTGGCCGACAAGCTGATAGCGAACCTTCTTTTTTTCCTCGTCGATCAAAGTGACGGTCGCGCCGAACACCACCTTGTCGCCCGACAAGGTGGTCGGATCGATGACCATCGCCCGGCTCAGCTGATCGTCGAGTTCGGCGATGCTCGCCTCGATCTGCCCCTGGCGTTCCTTGGCGGCATGATATTCCGCATTTTCGGACAGATCGCCGTGGGCGCGCGCCACTTCGATCGCCTCGATCACCGCCGGCCGCTCGACCATCTTCAAATGACGCAATTCGGCGTTCAGTCTGCGGTGGCCTTCGGCCAGCATCGGTACCTTGTCGGCACTCGCCATGAAACGGCCCCTTCCCTTTCAAAACCACGCCCGAGCGGCCTTCGAAAGGCTCGCTGAAATAGGGCGGATTGTCTGATGAATCTCAGTTTTCTGAAAGCGAGTAATAGGACTGGAGCGAGCGAACTTCAAGCTTGCGCCCCTTGCCGGCGCCGATCGACCGGGCGACGGCGATGCTCGCCGCGGCGGTGGTGAAATAGGGCACCTTGCGGGCCAGCGCGGTGGCCCGGATCGAATGGCTGTCCTTCAGCGACTGCCAGCCCTCAGTGGTGTTGAACACCAGGCCGACCTCGCCGTCGAGCAGTCGGTCGACAATGTGCGGGCGGCCCTGGGCGACCTTGTTGACCCGCTCGACCGGCAGGCCAAGCCCGGCAAGATGCTCGGCCGTGCCGCCGGTGGCGATAATCGCAAAGCCAAGCTCGACCAGCCGCTCGACGGCCGGGACGATCGTGTCCTTGTCGTCGTCCTTGACCGACACGAAGACGGTCCCGGACTGCGGCAATAGGAGTCCCGCGCCGAGCAAGGCCTTGCTGAACGCGGAGTAGAAATCCATATCGATTCCCATGACTTCTCCGGTGCTCTTCATTTCCGGTCCGAGCACGGGATCGGATCCCGGGAAGCGGGCGAACGGGAATACCGGCTCTTTGACCGCGATATGGGCGATCGCGCGATCGATGGCCTCGAAGTCGGCCAGTCTCTCTCCGGCCATCAGCCGGGCGGCGATTTTGGCGATCGGCCGGCCGATTGCCTTGGCGACGAACGGCACGGTGCGGCTGGCGCGCGGGTTGACCTCGATCAGATAGACTTCGCCGTCCTTGACCGCGAACTGGATGTTCATCAGCCCACGGACCTCCAGCGCCTCCGCCAGCGCCTGGGTCTGGCGCTCGATTTCGCCGACGATTTCCGGATCGAGGCTGTGCGGCGGGATCGAGCATGCGCTGTCGCCCGAATGGACCCCGGCCTCCTCGATATGCTCGAGCACGCCGGTGACGACCGTCTCGCTGCCGTCCGACAGCGCATCGACGTCGATTTCGATCGCGTCACGCAGATAGCGGTCGATCAGTACCGGGCTCGACCCCGACACCGCCACTGCGGTGGCGATATAATGATCGAGCTGCTCGGGCCCCTCGACCACCTCCATGCCGCGGCCGCCGAGCACATAGGATGGCCGCAGCAAAACTGGATAGCCGATCCGCTCGGCCACCCGCAGCGCCTCGTCGCGGCTGCGGGCGATGCCGTTGGCCGGCTGCGTCAGCCCGAGCTGTTCGACCAGCCGGGCGAAGCGCTCGCGATCCTCGGCAAGGTCGATCTTGTCGGGGCTGGTGCCGAGGATCGTCACTCCGGCCCGCCCGAGGTCGGCGGCGAGCTTCAATGGGGTCTGCCCGCCTAGCTGGACGATGACCCCCAACAGCTCGCCTTTCTCGCTCTCGCGCTCGACGATCTCGAGCACGTCCTCGGCGGTCAGCGGCTCGAAATAGAGGCGGTCGGAGGTCTCGGGGTCGGTGCTGACCGTCTCGGGATTGCAGTTGATCATGATCGTCTCGAGCCCGGCCCCGTCGCGGCCGAGCGCGAAGGCGGCGTGGCAGCAGCAATAATCGAACTCGATTCCCTGGCCGATGCGGTTCGGGCCGCCGCCGAGGATGATCACCTTGCGGCGCTCGCTGACATCGGCCTCGTCCTCCGCCTGGCCGAACAATGGCGCTTCGTAGGTCGAATAGAGATAGGGCGTCGCCGCCTCGAATTCGGCGGCGCAGCTGTCGATCCGCTTGAATACCGGGCGCACCCCGAGCCGCAGCCGAAGCGCGCGGACCTCCGACTCGGTGACGCCGCCGGTCATCGCCCTGATGGCGTCATGGACGACGCCCGAGCTGCGCGCCGCCGCCGGGCCCATCGTCCCGGCGACATGCGCGGCGCGAAGCGCCAGCTCGCCCAGCCGCACATCGGAAAAGCCCATCGCCTTCAACTTGCGCATGCCCTCGGCCTCGCGCGGCAGGCCTTCGCGCCGCACTTCCTCCTCGGCCTCGACGATTTCGGCGATCCGCTCGAGAAACCAGGGATCATAGCCGGTGATGGCGTTGATCCGCTCGACCGTCAGGCCGCCTCGAAGCGCCTCGGCGGCGACCAGCAGCCGGTCCGGCGTCGCC
>CAYUWJ010000107.1:0-7501 GCA_964448315.1 uncultured Sphingomonas sp.
CCTTGAAGGTAAAGGCGGTGTTGCGGGCGATGACCAGCAGGGCGGACACCTTCGACAGGTCGGTGATGATGTCCTCGGTTATGCCGTCGCTGAAATATTCCTGCTCTGGATCGCCGCTCATGTTGACGAACGGCAACACGCACACCGACATCTCTTTCTTCGCCGATTCCTCGCTCTTCCTCGGCGACGCGACTTGCGCGGCGGAGGCATTGCCGGCGGTCTTGGAAATCGCCTCGAGCAGATCGGCAGCTTGCTGCGGTTCGCCGTTGCCGTTCCAGGCGCCGAGATCGACCGTGTGGAACTGGCGAAACCCAAGCGGCGGCCGGCATTCGCCGAGCGTAACCGGCACCAGCCGCCCGGAATCGCGGCCCTCGGCGGCTTCGTCCTGAACCCAGGCGGAATCGATCGACGCCTCGGTCCACAGAACCACGACCGCCTCGGCGCCCTTCAGTTCGCGATCGATCTCCGACGCGAAGCGCGAGCCGCCCTGGATATGGCGATCCCACCAAACCTCATGGCCGGCGCGGCCGATGCATTCGGCCAATTCCTTGGCGGCAGGAGCGTCCTCGCGCGCATAGCTTAGAAAGACTTTGGCCACCGAACCTCCCGCGGCCGCTCTGTGCCTCGTTGCGAAGCGCCCTGCAAGGGCAAGCGCCCACCACTGTCCATCAACCAGTCGCCCCGCCGATCACCGCTTCGTTCCGCAATCGGTCAATCTCATCGGTGCCAAGGCCAAGCCCGTTCAGCACCTCATCGCTATGCTCGCCCAGCGCCGGCGGCGGCAAGTCGGAGTCGGCGCGCTCGCCGTCGATCCGCACCGGCGAGCCGACCGTCGGCACCGCGCCCAGCGCGCCGCCACTCATCATTCGCACGATCTGGCGATGCTCGGCCTGAACATTTTCGAAGGCCTGGCTGATTCGGTTGATGGGACCGGCCGGAATAGCCGCCGCCTCCAGCCTTTCGAACCATTCGGCGGCCGGACGGGTTGCGAACGCCTTCGAGACCAGCGCGACGATCTCCCCCCGGTTGGCGACCCGCGCGCCGTTGGTCGCGAAGCGCGCATCCGTCGCCCATTCGGGATGGCCGCAGATTGCCGCCAGCCTGGCGAACTGGCGGTCGTTGCCGATTGCGACCACGATCGGCTGGTCGGCCGCGTCGAACGGCTGATAAGGGACGATATTGGGGTGGGTATTGCCCTGCCGCGGCGGGTCGCTGCCCGAGACGAGCGCGTTAGACCCCTGGTTGGCGAGCATCGCCAGCTGCGTGTCGAACAAAGCCATGTCGATGTGGGCGCCCTCGCCCGTCGCGCTGCGCCGGTGCAGCGCCGCGAGGATCGCGACGCAGGCGTAAAGCCCGGTGAACAGGTCGGCGACCGCGACTCCAACCCGCATTGGGCCGCCGCCCGGCTCGCCGTCGGGCCGGCCGGTGACGCTCATCAGCCCGCCCATCGCCTGGATGATATAATCATAGCCTGCGCGCTCGGCGAAAGGGCCGTCCTGGCCGAAGCCGGTGATCGAGGCGTAAATCAGCTGTGAGTTCGCCTCCCGCAGCGAGGCCGCGTCGAGCCCGAATTTCGCCAGCCCGCCGACCTTGAAATTCTCGACGACGATGTCGCTTCGGGCGGCGAGCCGGCGCACCAGCTCGGCGCCTTCCGGCCGGGCAAAATCGATCGCGGCGGATTTCTTGCCGCGATTGGCGGAAAGAAAATAGGCGGCGACCTTCTCGCCGTCATGTTCGTGCCACGGCGGGCCCCAGTGGCGGGTGTCGTCGCCTACGCCCGGCTTCTCGATCTTGACCACCTCGGCGCCGAGATCGGCGAGCAATTGCGTGCACCACGGACCGGCCAGCACCCGGCTAAGATCGAGCACGCGAATGCCGGCCAGCGCCGCGGTCACGGCCGGCGCCTCGTCCATGGCCGGCGGTCGGCGAGCACCGCCTGCGCGGCGTTGTGCCCCGGCGCGCCGGTGACTCCGCCGCCGGGGTGCGCGCCCGAGCCGCACAAATAGAGACCGGCCAGCGGCATTCGGTAATCGGCGGCGCCGATCATCGGCCGGGCGCTGAACAGCTGGTCGAGGCCCATCTTGCCGTGGAAAATATCGCCGCCGATCAGCCCAAAGCGCCGCTCGAGATCGAGCGGGCTGTGGATCTGCCGGCCGATGATGCTGTCCGAAAAGCCCGGCGCGTGCGCGTCTATCGTGGCGACGATCGCGTCGGCCGCGGCCTCGCGCTCGCTGTCCCAGCTTCGTCCCGGCCCGAGATCGAAGCGGAAATGCTGGCAGAACAATGAGGCGACATGCTTGCCCTTGGGCGCCAGGCCCGGATCGAGCGTCGTGGGAATTACCATTTCGATGACTGGCTGCCGCGACCAGCCATTGATGCGCGCATCGAGCCAGGCGCGGTCCATATAGTCGAGGCTCGGGCCGATGATGATCCCGGCGGTGAGATGATCGCCCTTCTTCGGCAGAACGGTGAATTTGGGCAGCCGCGACAGCGCGACATTCATCCGGAAGGTCGCGCTTTCCGACTTCCAGCCGGCCATTCGCCGCTCGACCTCGGGCGCGACCGCGCCATCGGGAACCAGCCGGTCGAACAACAGCTTTGGGTGGACTCCAGCGACGACGCTCGCCGCTCGCCACGCCTTGCCGCTTGCGACGACGCCCGCCGCCCGGCCCTTTTCGACGATCACTTCCTCGACCGGCGTGCCGAGCAGGATGTCGACGCCTTTCTCGCGGCAGGCGCGGGCCATCGCCTGGGTAATCGACCCCATGCCGCCGATCGCATGGCCCCAGGCGCCGGCGACTCCCGCCGCCTCGCCGAACAGATGGTGGAGAAGGACGTAAGCGGTCCCCGGCGCATAGGGCGAGGCGAAGTTGCCGACCACGCCGTCGAAGCCGAACAGCGCCTTGGCGAGATCGCCGGTGAAATGCCGGTCGAGTATGTCGCCGGCGCTGCGGGTGGCAAAGTCGTGAAGCACGCGGATCTCGTCGGTTGCCATATTGACCATGTCGCGGCCGAGGCTGAGCAGCGCCGGCAGCCCGCTTACCCCGGCGCCGACCTCGGGCGGCGCGCGCATCACCCATTTTTTGATCAGCGGGACTACCGTTTCCAGCTCGGCGATGTAGCGGTCGTAGCCGTCGCCGTCGGCAGCGTTTAGCCGGACGATTTCGCGGCGGGTCAGGCCGCCGCGGCCGGCGAGCAGATAATCTTTTGTCCCGGGAAGGAAATTGTCCTGGCGGCGTAGCACGACCTTCAGCCCGTGCCGCTCCAGCTCCATTTCGCGGATCACTTTTGGCTGCAGCAGGCTAACCGTGTAGCTCGCCGCCGAATTGCGGAAACCGGGCAGGAACTCGTCGGTGACAGCCGCCCCGCCGACGACCTGCGCCGCCTCCAGCACCGCCACCTTGAGTCCGCGGCTGGCGAGGTAGAAAGCGCAGGTGAGCCCGTTGTGGCCGGCACCGATCACGATCGCGTCGTGCATCAGCGCATCAACACCAGTTCTTCGGCCATCGTCGGATGGAGGGCGATGGTCGCGTCGAAATCGGATTTCTTGAGCTTCGCCTTCACCGCAATCGCCGCCGCCTGCATGATTTCCGGCGAGTCGGGACCGATCATGTGGACTCCGACCACCTGATCGGTGTCGCCGTCGACCACCAGCTTGTAAAGCGAGCGTTCGTTGCGCCCGGCCAGCACATTCTTCATCGCCCTGAAATCGGAAGTGTAGGTCCGCACCGATCCCAAAGTGTCGCGCGCCTGGCTTTCGGTCATGCCGACCGCGGCGATCGGCGGATGGCTGAATACCGCCGACGGGATGCAGCCATAATCGACCCGCGTCGGCTTATCCCCGAAGCGGCTGTCGGCGAACGCCTGGCCTTCGCGGATGGCGACCGGAGTCAGCTGCACCCGATCGGTGACGTCGCCGATCGCGAAGATCGAAGGGATGCTGGTACAGCTATCGTCGTCGACCTCGACCTCGCCGCGTTCGCCGAGCGCCACGCCGACGTCCTCGCAGCCGAGCCCGTCGCTGTTCGGCCGCCGCCCGACCGCGAACAACAGCTGGTCGGCCTCGAGATCGTCGCAGCCGCTCATTCTGATATTCAGGCTCCCCCCGGCGCCGCGCTCGATGCGTTCGATGCGTTCGATGGTGACGTTGAACTCGTAATCGATTCCCTTTTTGACCGAGATCTGCACCAGCCTGTCGACCACCTGCTGGTCGTAGTCGCGAAGCAGGACGTCGCTCCGGTTGACCAGGGTCACCTTGCTTCCGAACTGGTGGAAGATGCCGGCGAACTCGTTGGCGATATAGCCGCCGCCGACAATGGCGATGCGCATTGGCAAATCTTCCAGGTGGAAGGTCTCGTTGGACGTGATCGCATGCTCGATGCCGGGGATGTCGGGCATCAGCGGATGCGCACCTGCGGCGATCAATATGGTATCGGCGGTGATCTTCCTCCCGGACGCGAGCCGCACCGAATTCGGCCCCGCGAGCACTGCCCGCTCGTGGAATATCTCGACCCCATGGTTGGTCAGTGTCTCGGTGTAGAGGCCCTCGAGCCGCGAGACTTCGGATAGCACATTGTCGCGCAGCACCGGCCAGTCGAACGCCTTGGTCGGCACGTCCCAGCCGAACATCGCCGCATCCTCCAGATCCTCGGCGAAGTGAGCGCCGTAAACCAGCAGCTTCTTCGGCACGCAGCCGCGAATGACGCAGGTGCCGCCGACCTTGTGCTCCTCGGCCATCGCCACCCGCGCGCCATGGCTTGCGGCAACCCGCGCGGCGCGCACTCCGCCCGATCCGGCGCCGATCACGAACAGATCGAAATCGGCCATTAGACGCCTGCCCTGTCGATCAAGGCGAGAGTCGAGGCATCGAGCGCCTCTTCGTCGCCATCTTCGACCAGCGCGCGGGCAAGCTGCTTGCCTAGCTCGACCCCGAACTGGTCGAACGGGTTGATGTCGAGCAGCACCGCATTGGCGAAGGTGCGGTGCTCGTAAAAGGCGATCAGCGCGCCAAGCTTGCGGGGATCGAGCCGGTCGAGCAGGATGGTCGCGCTCGGCCGGTCGCCGGGATAGTTGCGATGCGCATCCTTGCTCGGCCGGCCGCGCATAAGCGCCGCGCCCTGTGCGAAAGCGTTCAACAGCAAATGCCGGTGATGATCAGGATCCTGCTTGTCCCCCGCCTCGGCGACCGCGAGGAATTCCACCGGAACCAGCGCCGTGCCCTGATGCAAGAGCTGGAACACCGCGTGCTGGGCATCGGTGCCGGTCCCGCCCCAGACGATCGGCGCACTTGCCCGGCCAAGCGGCTTGCCGGCGATCGTTGCCGACTTGCCGTTCGATTCCATCTCCAGCTGTTGCAGATAGGAAGGCAGCAGCCGCAGCCGCTCGTCATAGGCGAATACGGCGCGGGTCGCGCAACCCAGCGTCTGCACATAGAGCTGATCGGCAAAGGCGGCGAGCAAGGGCGCGCTTCGGCGCGGCTCCGAATAGCGAAAGTGGCGGTCCATTTCCGCCGCCCCTTCGAGCAGCTCCTCATACGCGCCCCAACCCAGCGCCAGCGCCGCCGACACGCCGACCGCGCTCCACAGCGAATAGCGCCCGCCGACCCCTTCCCCGAATTGCAATATACGGGTGTCGTCGATCCCCGCTTCGAGCGCCGCTTGCGCATTGGCCGTCACCGCGACCAGCCGGCCGTAGGGGTCGGTCACACCGGCCGCGTCGAGCCAGCGCAGCGCCGCCGCCATGTTGGCCAGCGTTTCCGATGTGGCGAAAGTCTTGGAGACGACCACGACCAAAGTCGCACGGGGATCGAGCGCTGCCACCGCCTCCTCGAACGCGGCGCCGTCGATGTTCGACAGGAAGCGCAGATCGAGCCGCCCGGTGTCGCGTCCGAGCGCGTCGACCACCAGCGCAGGGCCGAGCACCGAACCGCCGATGCCGATATGAAGGATGCCGTTGATCGCGCCGAACGCGCCGGCGTCGAACGCGTCGACCAGCGCCCGCATCCGGCTGCGCCGGGCGGCGGCGGCCTCGACGTCGGCGGGAGCGCCCTGGCCACGCTCGGCGACATGGCCGGCGGGCCGTCCCTCAGTCGGATTTACGATTTCGCCAGAAAACAGCGCCTCGATCGCAGTAGCCAGCCGCCGACGCTCGGCAAGGGCGACGAAGGCGTCGGTGACAGCCGCGTCGAGGTGGGTCTTGGACCAGTCGAAATAGAGCCCGGCAATCTCGAGAGTCAGGGCGGAAAGCCGGTCGGGCTCGCTTTCGAACAGGGTTTCGAGCCGCTGCACGCGGTGCTTGTCGATCGCTTCCCAGCCCTCGCCTGCCATGCGCGCCTCTTAATCCGCGCACCCGCAAAAGCCATCCCCGCTTGACGGTAGGGCGCTGGATGAAACAAGTGCGCCGATGCTACCGAAGATTCTTCGCCGAGCGCCCGCAGACGCGCCGCCAAAAGGATCGGCGCAAGCCAAGGGCGGCGGCCTCATCCGCTTGGTACTCACGGTGCTGCTGGTGGCGTGGGTGGTGCGAAGCTTCCTGGTCGCGCTGTTCAGCATCCCCTCGGGCTCGATGCTGCCGGCCTTGTACATCGGCGACTATGTGCTGACCGCGAAATGGCCCTACGGCTATTCCCGCTACAGCTTCCCGTTCGGATTCCCGGCGTTCGACGGCCGGATTTTGGCCAGCCTGCCCGAACGGGGCGACATCGTCGTCTTCCGCCCGACCGGAGCGCAGGGTGATTTCGTCAAGCGGGTGATCGGGCTGCCGGGCGATACGATCGAGATTCGCGGCGGCATGCTGATCCTCAACGGCCGGCCGATCCGGCGCGAATCGGCGGGACGAGCGGAAGTGCCGCTGTCACCCAACAGCCCGTGCCGCGTCGTCCCAGGGGCAATTCCGATGACCAGGGCGGATGCGCAAGGCTCCCAGCTCTGCCTCTATCCGGCCTATCGCGAGACTCTTCCCAGCGGCCGCTCCTGGCTGGTGCTCGACCAGGTCGACAGCCCGCGCGCCGACGCCATGGCGGCAACTCGCGTTCCTGCTGATCATGTTTTCCTGATGGGCGACAATCGCGACGACAGCATGGACAGCCGCTATTCGCCGGTCGAGGGCGGAGTCGGCTTCGTGCCGGTGGAGAATCTGATCGGACGGGCGATGATCGTCTTCTGGTCGACCGACGGCAGCGCCGACTATGCCAAACCCTGGACCTGGTTCACCGCGCTTCGCGGCGGCCGGGTCGGCACGACGTTCAACGGAGCCGAGCGATGAGCCGCAAGGATGGCGACGCCTTCATCGTCGAACTGATCGGCGGTCCGCCCGGGGACACGGCGCTGTACGACCGCGCGTTGACCCATTCGAGCGCGTCGCGCGACAGCTATGAGCGGCTCGAATTCCTCGGCGACCGGGTGCTCGGGCTGATCATCGCGCGCTGGCTGTTTGATCGGTTCGCCAACGAGCCCGAAGGCAAGCTTGCGGCGCGCTACAATGCGCTGGTGGCGCGCGAGAC
>CAYUWJ010000108.1:0-12940 GCA_964448315.1 uncultured Sphingomonas sp.
GCGGGTGCTGCACACGCCACGGCGAAGGCCGCGGCCATAAAAACATACTTCATCTTGATTCCTTGTTGAAAGCCCGCGCAGTTCGGGTGCGGATCTTCTGCGAATGTGCCCGGATGTTGGCATGCCACGAAGCTTCGGACGGCTCACGACGACGCTCCATATCGAAGCGTCAGTCCCCGCCATCCGTGTTGATCGTTCGCGCTGCCGGACACCGGGGGTCTTAGCGGAAGTATTTCAGAATAAAAGCTTTTTTTGGGTCAGCGAGGGAAGGTGGAGCTTAATGACCGCTTTCCACCCGGTAGGGTGGACTGCGAAACAGGAACAGCGCAACGGCAATGATCCAGACCACTCCGACAAGCAGCCCGGTCTGGAACGCCATCGAGGTTTCGGAAAAGCCGGTACGGGCCTGTGTGATCCCGAATGCCAGCGTGCCGATGCTTGCCGCCACGCTCAGCCCGCTCATTGCGAGCCGCCGGCGTTTCCCGGCGCGGCCCACCTCGCTGGCGAAGAATGCCAAAGCGAACAATCCCGCGCCAATTCCGAACAGGACCCATTGCATGCCGAACAGGCCCGCCTCGATCTGACGAACCGCAAAGGCCGCCTCGAACAGCAGCTCTTGGCGTTCCGGCGTTGCATCGGCCCATCTGCGGACGAGAATTCCCAGCGCGACGCCGTCCACCGCGATGAACATCGCATAGACGCTTGCGAACATCACCATTGCCGCGCCTGCCAGCGCCGCCCAGGCACCGGCGACACCCCGGCGCAGCCGCCACGCCAGCGCAAGCAGGGCGGCAACCATCAACAGGATGCCGAGCAATTCCCCGAGGTGAATGAGCGCCCAGTTCGGTTCGCTGGCGTAATGCGCGAAGGCGGCTTCGGTGTGATGCGGTGCAGTCCCTGGATGCAAGGCCGCCGAGGTCGCATAGACCGCCAACCCCAGCATCGCGGCAATCGCTCCGCCGCGCGAGATCCGCCGCTCGGTCGCGGCCGTCATTCTTCCGTCGGTGGCAGGCTCGGGCATTGCCCAAACCGGACTAACGGAAAAAGGCCGCGCGGCACAACGCCCGCAGTCCGCTTTCGCTTCCTGCTACCGCTCCGCCTTCGGCGCGGCTGGCGCGTAGGCCTGGCCGAAATAGCTGTCGCGATACCAGGCGGCGCGCTCCGGCGCGTTGGCCAGGGTCCGCGCGATCCGATAGTTGAGCTCGGCGAAGCGCGCCGCCGCGCGCCAGTCGATCGGCTGGGCGAGATCGTCGTTGGGCCGGTGATAGGCCTTGCCGAGAAAGTCTTTCCACGCCTGTTCGCCGCCATTGCCGTGGCCGGTCATCAGGAACACCGACGGCACGCCGCGCAAAACCAGCGGATAATGGTCGGAGCGGACGAACAGCGACTGCTCCGGCATCGGGTCCGGGGTCACCGCCACATTCATCGCTCCGGCCGCCTCGGCAACCGTCTCGCCGATCGTCGAATGTTCGCCGCCAAAAGCGATGACGTCGGTGAAATCATAGAGCAGAAGCGGCATGTCGAGGTTGACCAGCCCGACCAGGCTGTCGAGCGGAACACTCGGGTGGGCGGCGAAATAGTCGGCGCCGAGCAGGCCTTTTTCCTCGCCGGTGTTGGCGATGAACAGGATCGATCGGCGCGGCGACTGTCCGGCCGCGACGAAGGACCGCGCCGCCTCGATCATCGTCGCGATCCCGGCGGCATTGTCGAGCGCGCCGTTGCGGATCGCATCCTCGCCCGGCTTGGCGTTGGCGTTGATCCCGAGATGGTCGAGATGGCCCATCAGCACGATATGTTCGCCGCGCAACTCGGGATCGCTGCCCGGCAGCACGCCGATCACATTGGGACTGGTGAAATCCTGCCATGCGCTTTGCGCGCGGATCGTCATGCTGGCGGCAAGCGGGAATCCCGCCACCGGGCGGTCGGCGCCGGCCTGCTCCCGGATCTGCGCAAGGCTTCGCGGCGCGCCCTGGAACAGTCGTTCCTGCCATGCCCGGGACAGCGCCAGCTCGGCGCGGACGGCGCCTCCGGAGCGTCCGGCCCTGCCGCTCGGATCGACCCAGTTGGTCCTCTGCCGGTTGAAGTAGCTGAGTGCTCTGTCGCCGTTCGGCGCATTGCCCTCCCGGCTGAGCTCGATGAAGCCGACCGCGCCCTTTTGCCCGGCGACCTCCCGCTTCACCGAGTTGAGGTGCACGGCGACGTCCCTCGGCAGGCCTGTTGGCGTGCCCGGCAGCACGACGACGATCTTGCCGCGCGCGTCGAGCCCGGCATAATCGTCGATTGCGACCATGGGATCGCTGATGCCATGGCCGACGAATAACAGCCCGGCGTTGAGCGCCGTCTGCTTCTCGACCAGGCTCGGGCGCAGGCCGAAGTCGCGGCCGCTGGCCAGCAGGCTCGCGGCACCGTCGAAAGTGATGCTGACCGTTGGCGGCGAGGCATGGCTGGCGAGGCGGAACGGCACTTGCTGGAGCCAGCCGCCATCGTCGCCGCCGGGCTGCAGCCCGAGCTTGCGATATTCGGCCGCGACATAGGCGGCGGCAAGGTCGTAGCCTCGAGTGCCGGTCTCCCGGCCCTCGAGCAGGTCGCTGGCGAGAAATTCGACATGGCCACGCACCCGCTGTTCGGCCGGATTGCCCGCCTGCGCTTGCAATAGCGGTTGCGGCTGCGGCTGGGCCGAGGCGGCGGGCGTCAGGATGAGCGCGCTCAGCGCTGCGAGAAGCATTTTCATCGACACGAGAATATCAAGCCTTCGGCTGAAGCTGGCGTTCCCAGGCAAGGGCGTGCCGGACGATGGTATCAATGTCGGCAAAACGCGGCGTCCACGCCAGCGTTTCGACCAGCGCGCGGTTGGATGCGACCAGTTGCGGCGGATCGCCGGCGCGGCGCGGCCTGACCTTGCGCTGCACCGGCCGCCCGGCGACTTGGTCCAGCGCATCGAGCACTTCCAGCACCGATAGCCCCCGGCCATAGCCGCAGTTGAGCAGCAAATTCTCGTTCGGCCGCTCGATCAGCCGCTGCAGCGCCGCGACATGCGCGTCAGCAAGGTCGCTGACATGGACATAGTCGCGGATGCAGCTGCCGTCGGGCGTCGGATAGTCGGTGCCGAATATGGCGATATGGTCGCGCTTGCCGACCGCCGCCTCGACCGCGAGTTTGATGAGATGGGTCGATCCCTTGCCGATCTGCCCGGCGCGGCCATTGGGGTCGGCCCCGGCGACGTTGAAATAACGCAGCGCGCCATGGTTGATCGGGTGGGCCGCCGAAGCGTCGGCCAGCATCCGCTCGGTCATCAGCTTGGACGCGCCATAGGGATTGATCGGCCGGGTCGGGTCGCCCTCTTCTATCGGCACGGAATCGGGGATTCCATAGACCGCAGCCGTCGACGAGAACAGGAAGTGCGGCACGCCGGCATCGACCGCCGACGAGATCAGCGCATGGCTGGCGAGCGTGTTGTTGCGATAATAGTCGAGCGGCTGCTCGACCGATTCCGGCACCACGATCGACCCTGCAAAATGCAGGATCGCTTGTGTCCCCTGCTCGGCGAAAATCCTTGCCACCAGTTCGCGGTCGGCGACCGAGCCTTCGAAGAACGGCACGTCTTCGGGCACGATCTCGCGCGCGCCGTTACTGAGATCGTCGATCACCGCCACCGGCCAGCCAGCATCGCGCAGCGCCAGCACCGTATGGCTGCCGATATAGCCGGCGCCGCCGGTGACGAGGACGGGGAGCGGTGGCACCGCGGCTGGCTAGCGGATGAGCGCATGCGGCGCCAGCAGGGAAGCGCCAGTCGCGTCCGCTGGACAATCAACATTTCACTTGCTGAATATCGATAAGAGTATTATCGTTTATCGATATCATTTGCTGGAGGCCCACGCCGATGCCCCGATCAACTTCCGCCGCTTTGCCGATCGCCTATGTGGTGTTGCGCATCCTGATCCTTCTCAACTGGCTGTCGGGCGCGGCGATTTTCGCCTTGCTGACGGCGACCATAGTCGCCGAGCAATGGACCTTCACCGCGCTCGGGATCACGCCCGCGTCGGGGATACCGGGGCAAATCATGGGCCTGCGCGCGATCGCGGCGCTCGGGCTGGTCGCCGTCCTGCTCAACCATGCGATTCTCGTGCGGCTGCAAGCGATGGTGGTCACGGTGCGGGTGGGCGATCCGTTCGTTGCCGCCAACGCCTACCGACTCCAGGCCATCGCCTGGGCGCTGCTGGCGCTCCAGCTGCTCGGCCTCGTCATCTATGCGATCGCGAGGGCCGTTTCCACTCCGGAGCATCCGCTCGACATCGACGCCGGCTTTTCGATCAACGGCTGGCTCGCCGTCCTCCTTACCTTCGTCCTCGCCCGAGTGTTCGCCGAGGGCACGCTGATGCGCGAAGACCTTGAAGGGACCGTCTGACATGGCGATCGTCGTCAAGCTCGACGAGCTGCTTCATCAGCGGCGCATGACCCTGACCGAGCTCGCCGAGCGGATCGACATCACGCTCGCCAACCTGTCGATCTTCAAGACCGGCAAGGCGCGCGCGGTCCGCTTTTCGACCCTCGAGGCGATCTGCGCGGCGCTCGCCTGCCAGCCCGGCGACCTGCTCGAATTCGAGCCCGATTCCGGCGCGGCCGAACAGCCGCGCGCGGCGGCAGCCGCGGGAGGCCGCTGATGAATTCTATTCTGTGGGTCCACATCGCGGCCGGCCTTGCCGCCCTCCCGCTCGGGGCGGTCGCAGTCGCCGCGCGCAAGGGCGGCCCGGTGCATATCCGATCGGGCGCCTGGTTCGCGGTTGCGATGCTAATCCTCGGCGTCACCGCCGCGATGCTCGAGCCGTACAGAACACCGCCGGGATCCCCGGTCGCCGGCATCATGGTCTGCTATTTCGTTGCGACGGGCTATGTCACCGGACGCCGCCGTGACGGATCCACCAGTTGGTTCGAGATCGTCGCCTGCACATTTGCCTTCGGCTTCGCGGCGGCCATGGCGTGGGGTGGATTCACCGGGAGCACGACGCCGGCGGGGCCGGGGCCAATATTCATCCTCGCCGCGCTGTGCCTGATTGCGGGATTCGGCGACCTCAAGGCGGTCATGCTCAAGAAGCTTTCGGCCGCCCAGCGCATTTCCCGTCACCTCTGGCGGATGTGCTTCGCCTTTTTCATCGCGACCGGTTCATTCTTTCTCGGCCAGCAGGACGTGTTGCCACAGGCCGTTCGCGGCTCGCCGATCCTGTTCGCTTTGGCCTTTGCCCCCCTCGTCATCATGCTGTTCTGGCTGGTGCGCATCCGCTTCGCCAAAACGGTCGGCAGGCTGACCCTGCGCCTGCCGTCCCCAACGCCGGCGGTTGCGGCAGCCCCGCGGCTCGAAATGGAGATTTGAAATGGCTTCGACCGCTGCATCCGGTTCCCCCACTCGCGAAGGCGTTGCCGAGGGCGAAGTCTCGCTGGCTCGGCTCTATGTCCTGCGCGCCACCTATTTGCTGCTTGTGGTCGGGCTCGGCGCGATGATCGTGCCCGAGATCTTAAACCACGCCCTGATGTCGCGCGGAGTCATCGCCAGCCTGCTCGGTGCAGTGTGGCTGCTCGCTTTCTTCGGCCTGCGCTACCCGCTCGAAATGCTTCCGCTGCTGATGTTCGAGTTGGTGTGGAAACTTATCTGGATGATCGCCTACGGACTGCCGCAATGGTCGGTCGGCCAATACCCGTCGACCTTCGCCGAGGATTTTTTCAACGTCGGCTTCGGAGTGATACTGATGCCGCTGGTCATCCCCTGGGGCTATGTCTGGCGGCGCTATGTGAAACGGCCGGGCGCGCGCTGGCGCTGATCGCCATGGCTGTGCCGCACGTGCGAAGGAACGACCGCGGGCAATTACATACTTGAGAAAGCATGACCGAGTCGCAACCAGCCGCAGCCGACAGGTCTGCGCTAGAGATTACGCCAGCTATGATTGAGGTGGGCGTTAAGGTGTTGCGCCGGGCTTTCGGCGGCGAGACTGAGGGGCAGAATCGCTTTGTGGATTTTTCCGAAACAGCCCAAGAGATTCTGAAAGCGTCTTTAGAGACTTCTGAATCCGCTTTTCTTTGCGGGTCAAAAAGTCGAGCCATGCGCCCTCGGTAATGCCAATCAGGTCTTCAAGCGTTTTGACAACGATCTTGAGGTCGGCGGCCGTCGCTCGCTGATGCTTCGGTGGCTTGCTTGATTTTGGTGTCTTGATCTTGGCGTGAAGTTTCTCCGTTCGACCGTGCACCACATATTCAGCGTGCAGCAGCTCGTTCCGGCGATCGGCAACGTCCTTTGTCCTGTCGATGATGAAGTCTAAAAACACCCGCTGCCGCTTCGTAAGCTTGACCGTTTTGAGGGCTAAGGCGAGAAGATCGCGGCGGGCCTGGTGCGTAGGTTGGCGCTCCCATATCGCTTCTCCGAACTCAGGACGTTTCGATGCGAGGATTTGCAGAAACAATCTTCGGAGTGCCATCTCCTGCCGCGTCCACAAAATTGTGATGACGCCAAGTAACTCGGCCTCTTCTGAGAAGAAGTCGTGAATCTCGCTCGATCCGCTCAACCCTGCTAGTGGCCAGTAGAACTCTTCTCTGGGAATGCGAGCCATGTCAGACGCCAATCAAAAAAAGAGGACGAGGTGCTTCGGCGGATGCTGAACACTCCGCCGACGCCGCACAAGAGCAAGGCCGCCGCAGCCCGGAAGCCACGGCGGCCCGCCACTAAAGCAGACTCAGCTGATTAGGATCGCCGCGCTTCCCGGTATTTACTTCCGAGATTCGACCTTGGTTGATACCCAAGTCAGCCGCAATATCGTGCTGTATCTCACCTAGGGCGAGACGTTTGCGGATAGTGCGGTAAGTCGCTTCACACATGGGAGCGCGGTGGCGCCCCCTCTTCGGGTCGTAGTGTTTCAAGGTGTAGACTCCCTCGAAAGCGACGGCGCTTGACGGAGAGTCCCAAGTGGGGGATATATCCCCCGTCGGGTGTAGACCGGCTGTGCGCGCCGACAAATGGTGCACAGCTTGCCCGACAGAGACCCGCCGCAGCAACGGCGGGTCTTGCCTTTTGCGGGCAATCGAGACTCAGGAATGCAGAGAATCGGGTCCGAGTCGAGTCTTTGTTCTCATCTATCCCCAGTTTGCACAAAAAGGGGCCATATCAGGAACGAGTCCCCCGCTTGCGGCGCTCTCCGAACTCGCGGGGAACGGTGTAGTAGCCAGGCTGCGAGTTTGTCTGTCCGCCGATAGGTCAGGCGCTTGCCTGAGATGCCCTTCAGGACAATGTCGGCGCGCTCACGGTCGCTGATAAGGCGGTTGCTGTAGCGGAAGTCGAACTCGGCGGTGAAGCGATGCAGATGCGCTTCGCTCATAGGGTGGTAGGTGCCGACATAGCCGGCGCCGCCAGTGACGAGGGCGGGGGTGTCGGGCATCGCGGCTCGCTAGCGAAGGCGCAAAAGCAAGGCCACCATTTTCCAGGGGGGTTTGCGCGCGAGTCCTCGGCGCACTATCAGCTTGGCGCAAATCCAACCGCAGTTCCCAAGGATCCCATGGCAATCACGATTTCGAGCGCGTTCGACGCCGGCAATATCCGCGTCGTCAACCAGGACGGCGATGCCGCCGACCTGGAAATCGTCAAGGACCACAAGTCCGACTTTTACCAATGGTTCTACTTCCGGCTGGCCGGAGCGGCGGGCCGCGAAGTCACGCTTCGCATCCTCAACTGCGCCGATGCCGCCTATCCGCACGGCTGGACCGACTATCGCGCCTGCCTGTCGATCGATCGCGAGGAATGGCTGCGGGTCGCCGACACGTCCTACGCCGACGGCGTGCTGACGATCCGCCTGACGCCGCCGACCGACTGCGTCTGGATCGCCTATTTCGCGCCTTATTCGATGGAGCGCCACCACGACCTCATAACCTCGGTCGTCGGCATAGCGGACGTCGGCTATGCGTCGCTCGGCAAGTCGCTCGACGGCCAGGACATCGACTGCCTGACGATCGGCGAGGGCAAGCTGAAAGTGTGGCTCTACGCCCGCCAGCACCCCGGCGAGACGATGGCCGAATGGTGGATGGAAGGCGCGCTAGAAAAGCTCACCGACCCCGACGATCCGATCGCCCGGGTGCTGCGCCGCGAGTGCATCTTCCGAATCGTCCCCAACATGAACCCCGACGGCTCGCGCCGCGGCCACCTGCGGACCAATGCCGCCGGCGCCAACCTCAACCGCGAATGGCACGCGCCGAGCGCGGCACGCAGCCCGGAAGTGCTGTGCGTCCGCAACGCGATGGACGAGACCGGGGTCGATTTCGCGATGGACGTCCACGGCGACGAGGCGATCCCGGCCAATTTCCTCGCCGGCTTCGAGGGCATTCCGTCGATCACCGAGCGCCAGTCGCGATTGTTCAAGGCGTTCAGCGATTCGCTGGAGCGGCTGTCGCCCGATTTCCAGACCGCCCAGGGCTATCAGGCGCCGGCGCCGGGCGAGGCCAATATGTCGATGTCGACGACCCAGCTGGCCGAGCGCTATGGCTGCGTGTCGATGACCCTGGAGATGCCGTTCAAGGACAATAGCAACCTTCCCGACCCGATCTCCGGCTGGTCGCCCGAACGATCGAAGCGCCTTGCCTATTCCTGCCTCGACGCGCTCCACGCCATCCTTCCGGAGCTGAAGGCGAAAAGCTGATGCCGACCCTGGTCCTCGTCCGTCACGGCCAGTCGCTATGGAATCTGGAAGACCGGTTCACCGGCTGGTGGGACGTCGGGCTGACCGACAAAGGCGTGGCCGAAGCCCGCGCCGCCGGAGTCCTGCTGCGCGACCGCGGGCATGACTTCGACCGCTGCTTCACCAGCGTCCTCAACCGGGCGATCACGACCTTGCACCTGATGCTCGAGGAGATGGACCGGCTGTGGCTCCCGGTCGACAAGCACTGGCGCCTCAACGAGCGCCATTACGGCGGGCTGACCGGCCTCAACAAGCAGGAGATGCGGGACAAGGTCGGCGCCGAACAGGTGCAGATCTGGCGCCGCTCCTACGACATCCCGCCGCCGCCGCTCGACCCCGGCAGCGGCTTCGACGTCAGCGGCGATCGCCGCTACGCCGGCGTGCCGGTGCCGGGGTCCGAAAGCCTCAAGGACACCATCCTTCGCGTGCTGCCCTATTTCGAGGCCGAGATCGCCAGGCGGCTGCGCGCCGGCGAGCGTGTGCTGGTCTCCGCGCACGGCAATTCGCTTCGGGCGCTGGAAAAGCATCTGTCGAATATCGGCGACGAGGACATCGTCGGTCTGGAGATCCCGACCGGCCAGCCAATCGTCTATGAGCTCAACGACGATCTGACGTTGCGCGATCGCTATTATCTGGCCGATCGCTAGGCGGCCCGGCCCGTCCGGGCGCGGCGTGCTTCCGGCTGTACATCGCCTCGTCGGCGCGGACGATCACCTGCTCCGGCTGGTCGTTCGCCTGGATCGCACCGACGCCGATGGTGATGCTCAGCGGCACGATCGTGCCGTCGCAGGTGAAGCGCGCCTGGGCGGTCCGCTCGACCAGCCGCAAGGCCGTCTCGCGGGCGCTGTCCTCATCGGCGTTGGCCAGCAATATGCCGAACTCGTCGCCGGCCAGGCGAGCGACGCAGTCGCCCTTGCGGACCCCGCCCGCAAGCAGCTCGGCGACGTGTATCAGCGCCTCGTCTCCGGCCTTGTGGCCGAATCGGTCGTTGATTCCCTTCAATCCGTCGAGGTCGACGAACAGCATCGCCGCCGAATCGCCGTGGCGCGTCACCCGGGCGATCAGCATCTCTAGCTGGCGCATGAACCCGCGCCGGTTGGGCAAGTCGAGCAAAGGGTCCTGGTGGGCAAGCTCGTCGAGTAGCCGGATCCGGTCCTCGAGCCGGCCAACCTCGGAGCGCAGCCGCGCCAGCTCGGCGAGGAGCGCATCCCGGTCGGCGATGTCCGCGAGCTCTTCGGTCATGGGTGGAAATTTCCCCGTTCAGGGATGCGGCATAGCCGAGAACGCCGGGTCTGAAAATGGAGCGCGGGCTGCCGCCGCCGTTGCACAGGGCCAAGCATCTTCCTAAACGCCGGTTCGAGGCACTTCATCGCAAGAGGGGGCAATGGCTGAGCCGCTGGTCGGGATCATCATGGGCAGCGCCTCGGACTGGGAAACGATGCGTCACGTTTCCGAGACCCTCGACCGGCTCGAGGTTACCCATGAAACCCGGATCGTTTCCGCTCACCGCACCCCGCAGCGGCTCTACGATTATGCCGGCTCGGCCGAGGCGCGCGGGCTCAAGGTGATCGTCGCCGGTGCCGGCGGCGCCGCCCATCTGCCCGGCATGGCGGCGGCGATGTGCCAGCTGCCGGTGCTTGGCGTGCCGGTCGAATCGCAGGCGCTCAATGGCCTCGACAGCCTGTTGTCGATCGTCCAGATGCCCGCCGGAGTGCCGGTCGGCACACTGGCCATCGGCCGCGCCGGGGCGGTCAACGCGGCGCTGCTCGCCGCCGCGATCCTGGCCACCGCCGACCCGGAGCTCGGCCGGCGGCTGGAGGCGTATCGGAAAAGCCAGACCGACGCCGTCGCCGAATCGCCTGAATGATCCTTGCCAGCAACGCCGAACGGATTCCGCCGGGGTCGACCATCGGCATCGTCGGCGGCGGCCAGCTCGGGCGGATGATGGCGATGGCCGCCGCGCGGCTTGGCTACCGCTGCCACATTTTCGCGCCCGATGCCGATCCGCCGGCGGCAGCGGTCGCAGCGGACGTCACTTGCGCCGGCTTCGACGACACCCGGGCGCTCGCTCGCTTCGCCGCCGCGGTCGACGTCGCCACCTATGAATTCGAAAATCTTCCCGCCGCGGCGCTGGCCGAGCTTGGCGGCAAGCTTCGCCCCGGCACCGCCTCGCTCGAAATCGCCCAGGACCGCGCCGCGGAAAAATTGTTCATCGAAGCCAATGGCGGCCGGGTAGCGCCGTGGCGGCGGATCGACAGCGAAGCCGATTTATTGGCCGCCGAGCAGGAGATCGGCCTGCCGCTGGTGCTGAAAAGCCGCCGCCTCGGCTATGACGGCAAGGGCCAGGCCTGGGCGCGCGAGCCCGGCTCGGCGCCCACCGCCTGGGCCGCGATCGGCCGCGAGCCGGCGGTAGCCGAGGCGGCGGTCGATTTCCTCGCCGAATTCTCGGTGGTGCTGGCGCGCTCGGCCGATGGCCGAACCGCCGCCTGGGACGTGCCGCTCAACCAGCATGACGGCGGCATCCTACGCCGGTCGCTAATCCCGGCCGGGGAACCGGTCGAAGCGATGGCCGAGGAAGCAAGGGCAATCGCCGTCGGGCTGGCCGATGCGCTCGGCCATGTCGGCGTGCTGACGGTCGAATTTTTCGCGACTGCCGATGGGCCGCTGGTCAACGAAATCGCGCCGCGGGTGCACAACAGCGGCCACTGGACGATCGAGGGCGCGGTCACCTCGCAGTTCGAACAGCATGTTCGCGCGATCTGCGGCCTGCCGCTCGGCTCGACCCGCCGCCTCGCCAAGTCGGTAACGATGGACAATCTGATCGGCGACGAGGTGCTCGGCTGGGAGGCATTGGTCGCCGAGCAGGGCGCTCACCTGCACCTTTACGGCAAGGGCTCGCCCAGCCCCGGCCGCAAGATGGGGCATGTGACGAGGCTGGGCGACTAAAATCCTCCCCTGCTAATGCTGGGGAGCATCAAGCCTCAGCGCGCTGGCGACGGAGCGGCGATCAGGACTCTGCCCCTCGCTTCGCTCGCTCTGATCGCAGGCAAAAGACTCGGATTGGATTGGTAGCTGTGGCCATTGAACGAAAGCGCAACCTCGCGACCGGGGATTATCCCGCCCCCTCCTACGGTCACGGCGATGTCGCTCCAGCCGTTGCTTCGGGAACGGAGCAAGCGGATTGGCCGGTGCGTGATTGTGGCATTCGTGATGACCCGGAACCCACCGGTCTGCCGCGACAGGATCAGAAGATTGCAGCCGCCGCTGCCACAGAACCTGGGATCGCTCAGGTAGACCAAAGTTTCAGATCGGCCGTCACCATTCAGGTCGACATCGACAACCTCATATTCAGTCGTATTTCGAACCCCAAAGTCGCGACTTAGGAAGTCGGCTAGTGCAGAGGGCCAACGGTCCTGCCCGGTCGCGCACGCAGCGAGGGAAGCGGCGAGGAGCAAAAGGCCAGCCCGTTCCATCATTCGAGAATGCCACTTCGAACTCGCGCTTGCCAACCTTGTGGGTGTAAAGGCACCCCCAGCCCCGGCCGCAAGATGGGGCATGTCACGCGGCTGAGGGGCTGAGCGTCCGCCGAGCGGAATCCCTTTGCAGCAGGTCCTTCGCGGCATGCTTGATGCGCGCTCGCTCGACGGAACCCAGATTTTCGCCCGCCGGCAGAGCGAGGACCGCGCGCAGATGGGCCAGCACCAGCCAATTGGCGTAGGAATGCGGTATCGCGGTGTCCCGCCCCTGGTTGGACTCGAACGCCCTGAGCAGCCGCGGGACGGTCTCGTCGGCAAGTGCCAGCTCGGCGAGCTTCGCTCGATATTCGAGCTCCCAGGACTCGAGCTCGCCGAACCGCTCCTTGTCGGCGAAGTGCTGGGTTTCATGCGCCAGGAAGCTGACGAGAAAATTCTCGTCGGTCAGACTCTTCCAGCCGGGACGCACTGCGTGGACTGCTTCGCTTCCTACCCAGCCGCCGGTGAAGGATCGGTCACAGGTCGCGAAGGCGGACCAGCCGAGGCTGGCGAAATCGTCGAGAATCTTGACGGTGCTGGAATGATCGCCCTCGGGAAGCGGGACTTGCCGGACTTCCGATGTTTCCGATTTCCAGACCATCAGCTCGAGCAGCGGCGGCGTCCTTCCCATCAGCGCATGGACTCCGTCGGCGTCGAACCGCTTCTGGAGCGCTGACTCGATTGCGGCCCACTCGGTGTCGGGCGGCAGATCGAGCAAAT
>CAYUWJ010000109.1:0-3161 GCA_964448315.1 uncultured Sphingomonas sp.
ATTGCCGGGCGTGATTTTGTCGACCTTGACGATGTAAAAGCCTTCGCCTTGGGCACCGGCGACCATCCGCGCCTTGCCCTCGCCGAGGCTGAACAGCATGGCGATCGGCGGTGGCACTTCACCCTGGAACTGGACCAGCTGCATCCGTCGGGCGTCGATCGGCTCGACCGGAATCGGCACTGGCGAGTTGCTCGCGGCGCGAGCCAGAGCGGCGTCCCCGGCCCTCGAAGCGATCGCGGCGGCGACCTGGCGGGCGCGCTGAGTCGCGCGGTCGGTGATCCAGTCGGCGGCGACCTGATCGCGAATCTCCTGCAGCGGCGCCGGCTCGGCGGGGATGATCCGCGCCGGGGCAACCAGCAGATAGCCCGATTCATCCGCAAGCGTTTCGACCACCGGCTCATCTTCGGGAGATAGCTCGAAACCGCCTCGCAGCACCGGCTGAAGCGCTTCGGGCAGTTGGTAGTCGCTACTTCCGCGCGCCCTGCCGCTGGCGGTGATCGGCGGCGTTTCGACGACCGGCAGCCCGGCCTCGGCCGCCGCCTCGGCGAAGCTCGCGCCTTGGGCGATCATATCCTCGACACTGGCGACGAGGTCGGTCAGCGCGTTGGTGCGCTTTTCCTGCGTGAGCCGATCGGCGATTTCGCCGCGCACCGATTCCAGCGACCGGCCTTCCTCTCTCCGCACCTCGTCGATCTTGACGACATGCCAGCCAAGATCCGAGCGAATCGGCCCGACCACGGCGCCGCCGGCTGCGTCGAACGAAGCCGTCGCGACCGCTTCTCCGGCGAGCTGGCTCAACTCGGCTCGCGATTGCGGCCCGACCGATATGTCCGCGGCACTGAGCCCGGCGGGCTCGGCGGCCGCGGCGAAGGCCGCGCCTCCGCGCGCGCGCTGGGCGATAGCCCTCGCGGCCGCCTCGTCGGGCACCACCGCCTGGCTGATGACCCGGATTTCGCTTGGCCCATACTCCGCCTGGTTGGCCCGATAAAAAGCGGCGATTTCCTCGTCGGTCGCACGCGCTCCGGCGACCTGCTCCGGTCCCATCCGGGCGATTCGCAGCACCCGCTGCTCCGGTACCCGATAGCGCTGCTGATTCGCCGCGTAGAAGCGCTGGATGTCGGCCGCACTCGGTTCGAGGCCGGCCCTGAAGTCGTCGATCGCGACCAGCGCGACTTCGCCCTGGCGGCGTTCAAGGAGCATCGATGCGTAGGGCCTGGCCAGCCCGACCGGGACTCGCGCGCTCGCCGCTACCGGCGTCACCAGCAGCCGTTGTAGAAGCGAAGTAGTGATGATTTGCCGCACCTCCTGGTCGGTCAGCCGGCTCTGGACGAGCCAGGCGGCATAGGCCTGGTCGCTGAACCGGCCATCGAGGCCGCGAGCGCCCGGAATCGAGGCGATTTCCGCATCGACCAGCCGTTTCGACAAAGACAGCCCTTGCTGGTCGGCGAAGGCCTGCATCGTCCGCTCGTCGATCAGCATCTGCAGTACCTGGTCGAAATCGCCGGCGATATCGGCATAGCCGGCTTCCGGATTCTGCCGGCGCACTTCGGAGAGCCGGCGTTCCATCGCCTCGGTCATGTCGCGATCGGTGATTTCCTGCGATCCGACCTCCGCCAGGTCATTGCTGCTTGAGGAAAGCCCGCCGGGGGCGATGTTGCTGATGTCGGCAAGGGCGAACGAGGCGACGATCGCCAGCAGGAACAGGACAAGGACAACGGTGCCGACCTTCGACTTCGACATTCGACGAACAGATGACAGCATGAAAGCGCCTTTGGGACTTGGTGGAACCGGCGCTTTAGGTGCGGTGGGCAGCGGCATCAAGGCAGCCAAGCTTTTCCACAGGCGTCGTGGCCGCTAGGGGCGGCATCGAACGCCTGTTCGAGAGGATCCAAGATGCCGCGCCGCAAATATGTCGTCGGGAACTGGAAAATGCACGGCACCGGCCCGGCGCTGCCCGAAATCGCGGCGATCGCGTCCCAGAGCCGCCGGTTCGACGACGTCGATGTCGCGCTGTGCCTGCCGGCGACCCTGATCGAGCGGGCGGCGCGGCTGGTACCGGATTTTTCGATCGGCGCTCAGGACGTGCACCATGCCGAAAAGGGCGCCCATACCGGCGGCATCGGCGCCGCCATGCTGGTGGATTGCGGCGCCCGGCTGACCATCGTCGGCCACTCCGAACGGCGCGAGGCGCAGCGCGAAAGCGACAGCCAGGTGCGCGCCAAGGCGGAGGCGGCGCTTGGCGCCGGCCTCGATGTCATCCTTTGCGTCGGGGAAAGCCTCACCGTTAGGGACGCCGGCAAAGCTGTCCGCACGGTCGAGGACCAGCTCGCGCAATCGCTGCCCAAGGCGCGTGACGGGGGTGCAACGCTGGCCATCGCCTATGAACCGATCTGGGCGATCGGCACCGGCAAGACCGCGTCGCTCGACGATATCGCCGAGATGCATGCTGCGCTCCGCCGGCGGCTCATCGGGCTGCTCGGCGATCCCGGAAGCGCGGTGCGAATCCTTTATGGCGGGTCGGTCAAGGGGTCGAATGCCGCTGAGATCTTCGCGATCGGGGACGTCGACGGCGCGCTGGTCGGCGGGGCCAGCCTGACGGCGCAGGATTTTCTGCCGATCGTCGCGGCCGGCTCGGCGCGCAGTTGAAGCCGTGATGCCGATCGCCTAGATGGCCGGCACGATATTTGGAAAGCCCGCCAGTGTTCACCTTTTTACTCGTCGTTCAGACAATCGTTGCAGTCGCGCTGGTCAGCGTCATCCTGATGCAGCGCTCGGAAGGCGGCGGCCTGGGCGTCGGCGGCAGCTCGTCCGGGCTGATGTCGGCCCGGGGGGCATCGGATTTCCTAACTCGCTTCACGGCGATTCTGGGCGGCCTGTTCGTCATATTGTCGATCACCCTGGCGGCGGTCGCCGGGGTATCGCGAGAGGCGGCGACGGTCGACACATCGCTGGTCAACCAGGTTGCGCCTGTTGCGCCCCCGGCGGATGATGCGCCGCCGCTCGTCGCGCCCGGGCCCGGGCAGCCGTCCGAGGATGCCCCGGCGCAGAACGAGCCGCAGAACGAATCCGGCCCCGCGGTCCCGTTCGCGCAATAGGCGATTCGGCAACGCTGTAACTTTTTTCGAGTCCACGGCTTGCCTCTTCGGTGGCAAGCACCCTAA
>CAYUWJ010000110.1:0-3006 GCA_964448315.1 uncultured Sphingomonas sp.
CGACGTGCTTCGCGACCATGGCAATATGAGCGCGCCGACCGTTTTGTTCGTCCTCGAGCGGCTGATTGCCCGCGGGCTTCCCGGCCGGGTGCTGGCGACCGCCTTCGGGCCCGGCTTCACCTGCGCCGGGCTGCTGCTCGAGCGCCCATGAGCTGGGCCGCGGTCGCAATCCTCGCTTTTGTGACGCTGCAGCGGCTCGGCGAGCTGTGGCTGTCGAACCGCAACCGGCGCTGGCTGATCGCGTGCGGCGGTCGCGAGGTCGGAGCCTCGCATTATCCGGCGCTGGTCGCGGTCCATGTCCTGTGGCTGGCGGCGCTGTGGTGGCTCGCTTGGGATACTCCGCCGGATCTCGTCCTGCTGGCGCTGTTTGGGCTGATCCAGGTCGGCCGGCTGTGGGTGATCGCCTCGCTCGGCCGGCGCTGGACGACGCGGATCATAATCCTCCCGCAAGCGCCGCTGGTGCGAAGCGGCCCCTACCGCTTCGTCGACCATCCCAACTACATCGTCGTCGCGCTGGAGATCGCCGTCCTGCCGCTGGTGTTCGGCCTGATCGCCGTGGCGCTGCTGTTCACTGTGCTCAATGCCGCGGTGCTTGCCGTGCGCATCCGCTGCGAGAACAAAGCGCTGGCCCTCGCCCGCACATCTCCCTAGCTTGCGCACCATGAAAACCATCGCCCTTGCCGCCGCGCTGCTATTGTCCGGCTGCGCCACCGTCGCCACTCCGTCCGCCGACCCGCAGGACGTCTTCTTCTCGCGCCTGACGGCCTTGTGCGGCCAGGCGTTCGAGGGCCGGATCGCCAGCCCGCCGGTCGCGCTCGACGAAAGCTTCGCCGGCAAGGCGCTCGTCATGCACGTCCGCGACTGTTCGGACGACGTCATCCGAATTCCCTTCCATGTCGGCGACAACCGGTCGCGCACCTGGGTCATCACCCGCACCGATGCCGGCCTTCGCCTCAAGCACGACCATCGCCACGAGGACGGCAGCGAGGATGTGCTCACCCAATATGGCGGCGACACCGCCGGCCCGGGCACCGCAAGGCGGCAGGAGTTTCCGGTCGATGCGTTCTCGATCGACCTGTTCAACCGCAACGACGCGGCGGTTTCGACCACCAATGTCTGGGCGATGGAAGTCGTGCCGGGGCAAGTGTTCGCTTACGAGCTGCGCCGCGCCAACCGCTTCTTCCGGGTCGATTTCGACCTCACCCGCCCGGTGGCCCCACCGCCGCCGCCGTGGGGGACGAGCTAGACCTTCGAATAAGGCCCCAAAGCTAATCCGCTTGCCCCCTTCCCTGCTCGGGCCTATATCGCTTTTGTCTCCTCGACATCGGTAACGACGTTGAGGCTGGCCGGGGGCTCCCGGCCGGTCCGGGACGGTTTTGGTTTCAAGCAGGACGAAATGGCCGACATCGCCGCCCTCAACAAAATCATCGAGCCCGAGGTCCGGGACCTCGGTTTCGAACTGGTGCGCGTGGCGATGATCGGCGGCACCTCCGACCCGACACTGCAGGTGATGGCCGAGCGGCCCGATACCCGACAGCTCGCGCTTGGCGACTGCGAGCGGATCTCGCGCCGCCTGTCCGAGATCCTCGACGCGCTCGAGGCCGACGGCCGCGATCCGATCGCGGGCGGCTACCGGCTGGAAGTGAGCTCGCCGGGCATCGACCGGCCGCTGACCCGCCTTCGCGACTATGACGACTGGAAGGGCCACCAGGCGCGCATCGCGCTCGCCGAGCCGATCGGCGGCCGCAAGCAAATTGCCGGCACGCTGCAGGGACTCGGCGACCGGGACGTCGTCCACATTCGCGGCAAGGACGAGCAAAGCTACGAAATTCCATTCGCTTCGATCGCCTCGGCCAAGCTTCTGCTGACCGACGATCTCATCGATGCCACCGCGCCGCTCAGCTTTGAGGGCGCCGATCTCATCAAGACGGAAGGGTAATTCCAATGGCCACCACCGCCGCAGAATCCGGCGCCCCCGGCGCAGTCAGCGCCAACAAGGCCGAGCTGCTCGCCATCGCCGACGCGGTCGCGCGCGAGAAATTGATCGATCGCGCCATCGTCATCGAAGCGATGGAAGACGCCATCCAGCGCGCCGCCCGCGCCCGCTACGGCGCCGAGAATGACATTCGCGCCAAGCTCGATCCGGTCACCGGCGAGCTTCGCCTGTGGCGGGTGCTGGAAGTGGTCGAGGAGGCCGAAGACCATTTCAAGCAAGTCGACGTCAAGGGCGCCCAGAAGCTTGAAAAGGGCGCCGCGCTGGGCGACTTCATCGTCGATCCGCTGCCGCCGATCGAGTTCGGCCGGATCGCCGCCCAGGCCGCCAAGCAGGTGATTTTCCAGAAGGTCCGCGACGCCGAGCGCGAGCGTCAGTTCGAGGAATTCAAGGATCGCGGCAGCGAGGTCATCACCGGCGTCGTCAAGCGCGTCGAGTTCGGTCATGTCGTCGTCGATCTCGGGCGGGCCGAGGGCGTCATCCGCCGCGACCAGCAGATTCCGCGCGAGATGGTTCGCGTCGGCGACCGCATTCGCAGCCTGATCCTGTCGGTTCGCCGCGAGGCGCGCGGCCCGCAGATTTTCCTGTCGCGCGCCCACCCCGAGTTCATGAAGAAGCTGTTCGCCCAGGAAGTGCCGGAGATTTACGACGGCATCATCGAGATCAAGGCCGCCGCCCGCGACCCCGGCAGCCGCGCCAAAATCGGCGTCATCAGCCACGACAGCTCGATCGACCCGGTCGGCGCCTGCGTCGGCATGAAGGGCAGCCGGGTTCAGGCCGTCGTCCAGGAGCTTCAGGGCGAGAAGATCGACATCATCCCGTGGAGCGAGGACCTCGCCACCTTCGTCGTCAACGGGCTGCAGCCGGCAACCGTCAGCCGGGTCGTCATCGACGAGGAGGAAAACCGGATCGAAGTCGTCGTTCCCGACGACCAGCTGAGCCTGGCGATCGGCCGCCGCGGCCAGAACGTCCGGCTGGCGAGCCAGCTGACCAATTCGCAGATCGACATATTG
>CAYUWJ010000111.1:0-3705 GCA_964448315.1 uncultured Sphingomonas sp.
TCGAGCAGCAGCCCGGCGCAGGTGAAGCCGGGCCCGAAGGCGGTCGCCAGCACCCGGCCGGGAAGCCCGCGGGCAATCAGCCGCTCGAGGACGAACAAAACGGTCGGCGCGCTCATATTGCCATGGTCGCGAAGCACGTCGCGCTCCAAATCGAGGGTGCCGGGATCGAGCTTCAATGCGGTCTCGATCGCGTCGATCACTTTCACGCCGCCGGGATGGCAGCAGACGCGGTCGATGCTGTGGCGATCGATCTGCATCTGGCCGAGCATCGAGTCGACGGCCTGGCTGAGCTCGGCCTCGATGAACGGCGGGATGGCCCGGTCGAACACCACCGCCAGGCCGGGATCCTCGACGTCCCAGCCCATGATCCGCTGAGTATCGGGCCACAATTTCTCGGCCGAGCCGGTGACATTGGCGAGGCCGCCGCCGCCGCTTTGCACGACCGCCGCCGCGGCCCCATCGCCGAACAAAGCGGTGGCGACCACCGCCGCCGGATCGTCGCTGTCGAGACGGATCGAGATCGAACAGGTCTCGACGGCGACGAACAGCCATGGGCTGCCGGCCCTGGCGCAGGCCAGCCGGGTGGCGGTGGCAAGGCCGCTGATGCCGCCGGCGCAGCCGAGGCCGAACAAAGGCACCCGCCGGACGTCGTCGCGCAGCCCAAGCTTCGGCGCGACCCGGGCATCGAGGCTCGGAGTCGCAATTCCGGTGGTCGAAACGCTGACCACGCCGTCGATCTGCTCGGGCATCAGCCCCGATTGCTCGATCGCGCCGGCGGCGACGTCGAGGAACAAACGCTCGGCGGCGGCGAGATAAACCTGGTTGCGATCGGTCCAGCCGTGGCTCTCGCCATACCATTCAGGGGGAGCGACGAGCTGCCGCTCGGCAATGCCGGCATTGTCGAACACGGTCTCAAGGCGGTTGAACAGAGTTTTCCTGCCGCCGAACGCCTGGCGCGCCAGCGCCTTCGCTTGGACCTGGTCGATGCGGTGCGGCGGAACCGCGGTTACCAGCGACAGGAGGGAACAGGATCGCAAATTGCGCCTTACTTCGTTATCAGACCGTCTCGAACCGCAACCGATGAGGAACAGATAAGATGCGCGTCCGCCTGATCCCGACCACGCTAGCGATCGCGCTCGCCGCCTGCGGAGCATCGACTTCGGCTTCCAACGAGCAGAACGGCGCAACGGCGAACGCGGCGTCGGCTTCGGCCAACCGGAGCGAGGTCGACAGCGACCGGCCCTTTGTCGTCGCCGAAATCGCCGGCTTCTCGTCGCCCTGGGCGATGGATTTCCTGCCCGGAAGCGGTGTGCCGAGGACCAACATGGCGCTGGTCACGGAGAAAGAAGGCAAGCTGTGGCTGATCGACGTCGCTACGGGCCAACGGCGGCAGGTGGCGGGCGTGCCGGAAGTTCGGGTCGCCGGCCAGGGCGGCCTCGGCGACGTCGTCGCCCACCCCGACTTCGCCGCCAATCAGCGGGTCTATCTGACCTATGCGGAGGGCGGCTCCGGCGGCAGCGGCGCCGCGCTCGGCTACGGCCGGCTGACGCTCGGCGATGGCGAACCGCGGCTCGAGGATTTCCGGGTGATCTGGCGTCAGTCGCCCAAGGTCTCCGGCAATGGCCATTTCGGCCACCGGATCGCGTTCGCGCCGGATGGGACGATGTTCGTCACCTCCGGCGACCGGCAGAAGATGGACCCGGCCCAGGACCCGGACAGCGATCTCGGCAAGATCCTGCGCCTGACCGACGAGGGTGAGCCGGCGCCCGGCAACCCCTGGGCGGACCGCGGCGGCCGCGCCGCGACTCATTGGTCGATCGGCCACCGCAATCCGCTCGGGCTGGCGTTCGACCCCGACGGGCGGCTGTGGTCGAGCGAAATGGGACCGCGCGGCGGCGACGAGCTCAACCTCATTCTGCCGGGCCGCAACTATGGCTGGCCGCGGGCGTCCTACGGCGACCATTATGACGGCGGGAACATACCCGACGAGCATGCCAGCCGCGGCTTCGTCGAGCCCAAGCTGTGGTGGACTCCGGTGATCTCGCCCGGCGGCTTGTTGATCTACACCGGCGCCAAATTCCCGCAGTGGCGGGGCGACGCGCTGCTGGCCGGTCTGTCGGGTAAGGCGCTGGTCCGGGTCGACCTCGACGGCGACAATGCGCGCAAGGCGGACCGGTGGGACATGGGCGGGCGAATCCGCGCCGTCGACCAGGGGCCGGGCGGCGAGGTCTATCTGCTCGAGGACGGGCAGAGCGGCGGGCGGCTGCTGCGGCTCCAGCCGGTGGCGCGCTAGTCGGCCGGCTGCGGCACCTTGCGCAGATACGGTTTCACCGTCTCCCAGCCATTGGGGAATTTCTCCTTAGCCGCTTCGTCCGACACGGCGGGAACGATGATGCAATCCTCGCCCTGCTTCCAGTTGACCGGAGTCGCCACCTGGTGGCGGGCGGTCAGCTGGATGCTGTCGAGCAGGCGGACCACCTCGTCGAAGTTGCGGCCGGTGCTCATCGGATAGAGCAGCATCGCCTTGATCGCCTTGTCCGGGCCGATGATGTAGACGGTCCGGACCGTGGCGTTGGTTGCCGCCGTCCGCCCCTCGGACGTCTCGCCGGCATCGGCCGGGAGCATGTTGTAGAGCTTCGAGACGTTGAGGTCGGCGTCGCCGATCATCGGGAAATTGACGTCGTTGCCGCTGACGTCCTTGATGTCCCGCATCCAGCCTTCATGGTCGCCCACCTTGTCGACCGACAGGCCGATGATCTTGGTGTTGCGGCTGGCGAATTCGTCGGCGAGCCCGGCCATATAGCCGAGCTCGGTGGTGCAGACCGGGGTGTAGTCCTTGGGATGCGAGAAGAGGATCGCCCAGCTGTCTCCGATCCAGTCGTGGAAGCGGATTTCGCCCTGCGTCGTCTGGGCGGTGAAATCCGGAGCCTTGCTGCCGATCGATAGGGTCATTTTTTGTGCCTCCCGCAGAATCGCTATGCCTTGGTCCATAGGACGCTCGGCCGATTCGGGCAAAAACCGCGCTCCGGTCAGATCAGGCCGGGTTCGATCCGCGGTGGGGATTCCAGCCAGTCGGGCGGCGCAAGTCCCTTGGATCGCAGGAATTCCGGGTTGAACAGCCGCGAATGATAGCGCGAGCCCGGATCGCATAGCATCGTGACGATGGTCTTGCCGGGCCCGAGCCGCTTCGCCAGCCGGACCGCGCCGGCGACATTGACCCCGGACGACAGGCCGAGGCTCAGCCCCTCTTCGCGAAGCAAGGCGTGGGCGATGCGCAGGCTCTCCTCGTCCGGAATGAGGAAGGACTCGTCGACCTTCAGGCCTTCGAGATTGGCGGTGATCCGGCCCTGGCCGATGCCTTCGGTGATCGAGCTTCCCTCGGCCTTCAATTCGCCGGTCGTGTAATAGCTGTGGAGCGCGGCGCCAGGGACGTCGGCAAGCGCAATGACGATTTCCGGATTTTGCTCGCGAAGCGCGATCGCGGTGCCCGCCAGCGTTCCCCCGGTGCCGACCGCGCTGACGAAGGCGTCTACCTTGCCGTCGGTCTGTTGCCAGATTTCCGGCCCGGTGGTGCGGACGTGAATGTCGCGGTTGGCGACATTGTCGAACTGGTTGGCGAAGATCGCGCCTTGCTCATGCTCGGCGGCGAGCCGTTCGGCCAGCCGCGCGGCGACCTTCACATAATTGTTGGGGTTTTTGTACGGA
>CAYUWJ010000112.1:0-27217 GCA_964448315.1 uncultured Sphingomonas sp.
GTCGGCACCCCGTCGCGGGTCTTGACCAGCGCCGACTTGGATTCCTCGCGGATGATGTCGTTGCACAGCTCGACGCATTCGTCGCAGATGAACACCGTCGGCCCGGCGATGAGCTTGCGCACCTCGTGCTGCGACTTGCCGCAGAAGGAGCAGTAGAGGGTGCTCTTGCCGTCGCTGCCTGAAAGCTTCGTCATTTCGTCCCTTGCAGTGGCGAAGCCGTCACGCTCCGAGCCGGCCCATGCTAGCCTTGTTTATTGCACAATCAAACTCGCCGGAACGTTAACGCCGCTCCAGATCGATCGCATCTGTCCGGAATATGGATTGTGTGACGCACCTCGGCAAGGCCCAATCGGAGCGTTCAACTGCCCTAAGATCATGCACGGGCGCAACTTTTTACTTCGGCCTTTGCGGGCTCGAAAGGTCACAATGTTCACGCTCGTGGAGGTGAAAACGGGTATCCTGGTGCCCGAAGTTGAGGAAGTTCACGCCCTAACGCGCGAGGAGACGACGCCGGACGGGCGAGGTCCGCGATTGGGGGGAGGCCGACGATCAGAAAGAGCGAGTCGGCCGTGTGGCACAGCGGGCGGGCTGTAGGACAGCGAAAATGGCGGCGCGGCGGAATTATTGCATCACCTCAAAGAGACGATTTGAACGCTATGCTCGCGTACGCTGAAACTGGAACATCCCTTTCCAGAATATCTATCCGCCCACTGTCACATACTACATGAAAATAGACTGTTTCTTTGTCCCCCACACACTCTTCCGAATACGAGGCGCCCATGGACGCGAATGCATCACGAAACTGGTGAGCAAATTCACTGTTTGCCTTGACTGAAAATTCAATCATCCGACCCAAGGGAATTTACGAATTACGTTCAATTACAGTGACAGTGCACTTTAAAAATTACGCCGGAGTCACGTCGCCCTGGTGGGTGGGGTCTTCGGTGCCCGCGGCGGGGCGCTTGTCGAACACTTCGTCGATGATGCCATATTCCTTGGCCTCGTCGGCCTCGAGGAACTTGTCGCGGTCGATCGCCTTTTCGATGTCCTCGACCTTCTGGCCGGTATATTTCGAATAGAGGAAATTGAGCCGCGAGCGCATCCGCAGGATCTCGCGCGCCTGGATCTCGATGTCGGCGGCCATGCCCTGCGCGCCGCCGGACGGCTGGTGCATCATGATCCGGCTATTGGTCAGCGCCACCCGCATGCCCTTTTCGCCGGCGGCGAGCAGGAAGCTGCCCATCGACGCCGCCTGGCCGATGCACACCGTGCCGACGCGCGGCCGAATATATTGCATCGTGTCGTGGATCGCGAGGCCCGCCGTCACCACCCCGCCCGGCGAGTTGATGTACATGAAGATGTCCTTCTTCGGATTCTCCGACTCGAGAAACAGCAGCTGGGCGGTGATCAGCGAAGCCATATGGTCCTCGATCGGACCGGTGATGAAGACGATCCGCTCGCGCAGCAGCCGCGAATAAATGTCGAAGCTGCGTTCGCCGCGATTCGACTGCTCGATGACGATCGGCACGAGCGCGGAGGCGATATCGGGATGATCCATGGGTTCTAGGGCGTCCTTCTGGGCGTGATGGCGCTTACATCGGCGCGAACGGCGGCAGGTTCAAGAACAGTCTGCTCGGCCGACCGGATCGGATCCGGGCCGGGCAAGGCGAGATAGGCCAGCCGGCGCATCTCGCGCCGGCCGCGAGTGACGGTGTCGAGGATCAGCCCGGCGAAAAAGCACAATACGGCGATGACCGTCATGCCGGTGACCAGTATCGCGGTCGGGAAGCGCGGCACCAGGCCGGTGTCGAGATAGGTGACGACCAGCGGGATCGACAGGATCAGCGCCGCCACCAGCAGCAACGCACCGATTGCGCCGTAGAACAGGGTCGGCCGCTCGACCCGGTAGAGGGTGACGATCGTGTCGAAGATCCGCGCCCCGTCGCTAAAGGTCGACAGCTTCGATTCCGAGCCTTCGGGACGTGCGAGATAGCGGGTCTCGACCTCGCCGACCGGAACCCGCAATTCGAGCGCATGGACGCTGATTTCGGTCTCGATCTCGAAGCCCGAAGAAAGGACCGGGAAACTCTTTACAAACCGTCTTGAGAACACCCTGTAACCCGAGAAAATATCAGTGAAACTTCGCCCGAACAGACCGGCAAGAATGCGCGTGAAAAGCCGGTTTCCAAGGACATGGCCGCCGCGATAGGCGTCGGATTCCTCGTGGCGGCGGGTGCCGACCACCATGTCCAGCCGGTCGGCGAGCAGAAGGGCGATCATCCGCGGCGCCGCTTGCGGATCGTAGGTCAAATCGCCGTCGGCCATCACATAGACGTCGGCATCGATATCGGCGAACATCCGCCGCACTACCCGCCCCTTGCCCTGCTGTTCCTCCGAGCGGACGATCGCGCCCGCGGCCGCGGCGACTTCGCGGGTCCGGTCGCTGCTGTTGTTGTCATAGACATAGATGGTTGCGTCCGGCAGCGCGGCGCGGAACCCCGCGACCGTCGCGGCGATCGCCGCTTCCTCGTTGAAGCAGGGCAGAAGCACGGCGATGCGCGGCTGTGACTGTGCCATTGACCCCCCCACTCCGTTCGGGCTGAGCGAAGTGATTACTTCTTCTTCTTCGGCGCGGCCTTTTTCGCAACCTTCTTGTCGGCCGGCTTGGCGCCGGCGCCGTCCTTGACCGGCTTGGCGGGCTTGGGCCTGGCCGACGGCTTGGACTCTACCGGGCCCTTGGCCGGCTTTTCCGGCTTGGGACTGGATTTGGCCTTGGCGGCCGGCTTTGTGGCTTTTGCCTTGCCCCTGGCCGGCTTGGCGCCGGCATGGTCGTGGCCGCAACCGGGACCGTGAACATGGCCTTCCTCGCTCTCGAGGTCGGCTTCCAGCTCCTCGCGGGTTGCGGTCCGATCGCTGACCTTGGCCTTGGAGAATAGATAGTCGACCACCTTGTCCTCATAGAGCGGCGCCCGAAGCTGCGCCGCCGCCATCGGCTCCGCTTGCACATATTGGACGAAACGCTCGCGATCCTGGCCCTGATATTGCTGCGCCGCCTGGGCGATCAGCCGGTTCATCTCCTGCTGCGAGATTTCGATGCCGTTTTTCGCTCCGATTTCCGACAGCAGCAGACCGAGCCGGACCCGGCGCTCGGAGATCGAGCGATATTCGTCGGCGTCCTTTTCGATTTCCGCCAGCGCCGCCTTGCTATCCTGCTCGTGGCTCGCTTCGTGGCGAAGCTGCTGCATGATATTTTGAAACTCGGCCTCGACCATCGATTCCGGCACCGCAAAGTCGTGCGTCGCCGCCAGCTGGTCGAGCAGCCGGCGCTTCATATGCGTCCGCGTCAGCCCGTTCAGCTCCTGCTGCTGCTGGTCGCGAAGGACCGAGCGCAGCTGATCGAGATCCTTTAGCCCGAGCGACTTGGCGAAGGCGTCATCGACCTTGGTCTTGCCCGCGGTCTTGACCGCCTTAACGGTGACGTCGAACTTCGCCGGCTTGCCCTTCAGCGCCTCGGCCGGATAGGCGTCGGGGAAGCGGACCTTGAGCTCGCGCCGGTCGCCGGCCTTGGCGCCGACCAGCCCATCCTCGAAACCGGGGATGAGATTGGCCAAGCCCAGTTCGACCTGCATATCCTCGCCCGAGCCGCCCTCGAAGGTCTTGCCGCCGACGGTTCCGACGAAATCGACCACAACCAGATCGCCGGTTTTCGCCGCGTGCTTGGCGCCGGCATCGTTCCAGCTCTTGTTCGCCTCGGCGAGCCGCTTGAGCTGCTCGTCGACCGCGGACTCGTCGGGCTCGACCGTCAGCCGCTCGAGCTCCAGCCCATCGATGTTAGGCGTCGGCACTTCGGGCAGCGCCTCGAGCCGGACTCTGACCTCGGCGTCCCCGCCCGGCTGATAGCTTTCGTCCAGCTCGACCTGGGGCTGCATCGCCGGACGAAGCTTCTGGTCGTTGAGCAGCTTCTGGACGCCGTCCTGGACGGCCCCGGACAGCGCATCGCGCTGCAGCGCCTCGCCGTGCATCTTGCGGATCAGGTTCGGCGGCACCTTGCCCGGGCGGAAACCCGGCATCCGCACCTGCGGCGCGATGCGCTTGATCTCCTTGTCGACGCGGGCGTCGATCTCCTTGGCGGCGATTGTCAGCATGAACGCCCGCTTGAGGCCCTGGTTTTCCGTCTCGACCGTCTTCATCACTCAAAAATCCCGCTAAATCTCAAAAAAGTCCGCGCCGTCCTAGGCGATTTCCGTGCTCGGGCATCCCCCAGGATACCTTGTGCGCGGATTTCCGTGCTCGGGCATCCCTTATATGCCCTGTGCGCGGATTTCCGTGCTCGCCTGTCCACCGGACAGGCTGTGCGCGAAAATGGTGCGCGCGGAGGGACTCGAACCCCCACATCTTGCGATACTTGGACCTAAACCAAGCGCGTCTACCAGTTCCGCCACGCGCGCGCGGATCAAGAGGCGCGGCCTATAGCAAGGATCGGCCAAGCGGCAAGCGCAACCCTTCGGCGGCGGCCTTCGTTTTATCGGGCAAAGGAGAAAAACATGCCCGATCAGCTTCCGTCCGAAGCCCCCGAACCGTCGCCGCCAGGGCGGCCCAGCGAAACGCCGACCGAGACACCGCCGCCAGGCCCGGATATCGACACGCCCGATCCCAACACCGATCCCTCGACCCCGGGCGGCCCCGACAATATGCCGGTGGAAACGCCGTCGCCGGGCCCCGATATCGACCAGCCCTCGCCGGGAGCGGACCCGTCCGCGACGCCAATTTCGCCGATCGGCGCCGGGGTTGTTCCACCGCCCGATTGAGTTTGGCTAGCGCCTGAGCCGCGCATTGCCGACCATCGTCTCGAAGTCGGGCAGCGCTTCGGCGTAATAATGCGAGCGCGTCGCGTCGAACAGGATCAGGTAGAGCCGGCCGCCGATCACCGCTCCGACCGCGCGCCCGCGCCGCCACAGCTCGTCCGAATCGAGATGCTCATAATCGAACTGGAAGCCCGGATAGCCCATGAAGGTCCGCGGCTTAAGGCCGAGCGTCCGGAAGTCGACCGCCCCACCGCGCACTCGAAAGGCGCTCTCCAGCATCGCCGTGATTTCGGGCGCGCTCATTTCCGATCGGAATTTCGGCACCTGTCGCTCGGCGCGCCTGTCCTGGCGGACGAGATACTCGCCATCGGGCAGCGCGGTGACGAAGGTCATATTGTCGAGCAGCGGTCCGTTCAGCGTCCAGTCCTCGACCCAGCGCTTGCCATCGAAGATGAAGAAGCGCCTCTGCTCGTTCCATTGCCGCGGCGGGTGCACCACCATCGACCCGTTGCCGACCGCGATCGGCTTGACCCGGACCAGCGAATAGACGCCGCGGTCGATGTCGCCGCCAAGGCTGGTGCAGCCGGCCAGCGAAAGGGCCATCGCCCCGAGAATCAGCCTGGTGTTGCGCATGGTTGCGATCGCTCCTGTCAGCCGATCATCTGGCGAATGAAGGGCGCATCCGCCGCCATCGGCTCCTTGGCCAGATAGCGGCTGAGGGCCGCCCGGCCCTCGGCTTGCCGGCCCTGCTTGATCAGCGACAGTCCGTGCCAGCGCCACGCCTCGGCCGGCGCGTCGGGGTAGGCCACCGCGATCGCATAGCCCTGCGCCGCGCGGTCGTCGTCGCCGGCCCGATTGCGCAGCCGCCAGACCTCGGCCTCGTAGAAACGCAACAGCCCGTTCCAGCCGTCGCGGGCGAGAGTCTCGACCAGATACTGGCTGGCGCCGGGATCGTTCTGCTTGACCTGGTCGTCGAGCAGCATCTTGCGGATCGGCCCGATCGCCTCGAGGTAGCGCTGGCGGCCATTGTCGTAGGCGCGGCCGGCGACGGTTACTTCGGCCGCTGAGACCTTTAGATCGGCCATTCGCGATTCCGGCGCCGGGTGAGTCGCGAACAAAGAATAGCCGCGGTCGCGCCGCTTGCGGCGGTAGCGCGCGCTGGCATCCATCTCGCCGATCAGCTGCTCCCAGACATTGGCCATTTCGATCGCCGGATAGCCGTTTTCGGCCAGCAGCCGGACACCCATCGCGTCGGCTTCGGCCTCCATCGTCCGGTTGTAGCGGAACAGCGACAGCAAGGTGCCGAGCTGGGCGAGCCGGATCGCATCGCCGGCGTAGATCCCGGTCGCCCCGCCGGCGACTCCCGCGGCCATCGCGCCGATCGCGAATATGTCGCTCTTGCGCTTCATGTCGCGCCACATGCGGATCATGTGGCGGCGCAGGAAGTGACCGGATTCATGGGCGATGACGCCGGCCAGCTGCGCCTCGTTGCGCATCCGCAGCAACAGCCCGGAGAAAATCACGGTGAAGCCGCTCGGGAACATCACCGCGTTGAAATCGGGGATGCGCGCCAGATAGATTCGCATGTCCTTGGCGGCCGGACCGCCGACCTTGCCGATCAACTGCTGCAGATAGCCGGTCAGCTCGGGATCCTTGATCAGCAGGTTCGAGCCGGCGACTTCCTCCTCGACCCGCTGCATCTGGTGCCACAGGCCAAGTTCGTCGGCGTCGGTCGGCTGGTACCCGGGTCCGATCAGCGGCTGCATGTCGCGCGGACGGATTCGCGCCTGGGCGACGCCGGTAGCGGTCGCGGCGGCGAGCACGCCGCCACCGACCAGCAGCGACCGGCGGGTGACGTCAAGGCAGCGAATGCACATCAGCGAGACTCCGTTTCCGCCGGGCTCGGCGCGCTACGTCGCGTTGCGGCGGCGCGCCTCACCTCGCGACCCGGCTTCATCCGGCCGAGCAGCCGCTCGACCATCTGCGCCGCGCCCTCGGGCTTGCGGATGTCGCCGAACGTGACTCCCGGCAGCTGGCTGCCGGTCTGAAGCACGTTGAACCAGACGACTTCGCCGGTCGCAAGATCGACCAGCGAGGCATAGGCCGTCTGGTTGTTGCCGCCGCTCGGCGCGCAGAATCCGATGATGCAGCCGGCAACGCCGAGCACCTGAAGCGCGGTTCGGCCACCGGACGCGATATTGTCCTCGGCGTACAGGAACAGCGCATATTGATGGCCGGTCGTGCGGCCGAGCGCGACGGCGTCCTGCCCGAGCGTATAGTCGAGGCCCTGGCGGCGCTTCGACGGCAAGGCGGCGCCCATGAACTTGTGCAGCGCGATCGATCGGCCGACCGCGGTGTGCAGCCGTTCGAGGTCGGCGATTGTCTGCGCATCGACACCGGCAAGCGAGTCGCGTCGCTCCAGCACCCTCAGCTGGCCGCCGTGATCGGCCTGCTGCGCTTTCAATGCGGCGATGATGTTGGTGCGTGCCTGCTCGGTCCAGTCGGCGCGAGGCTCGGCCATGCCGCCGGTGGTGAGCGTATTGACGGTGACGTCGGGGCGCATCACCAGCAGACGATAATCGCCCTGCGGCGGCGTGAAATGCGTGTCCGCGAGCTGGCGAGTCTGGACGCAGCCTGCCGTGGTCGCACCGAGCGCAATCGCCAGCGCGATACCCAAATGACGCATATCAAATCTCCGCGATCCGCCAACCGCGGCCGCTCCCCATAGGTTCCACTTGCCCCCTCCCGCCTTAACGGCAGATGAAAAAACCTAGGGTTTTTAAACGATTAGCGTGGCAGGCAAGCGACCCCCTGGATGGCTGTCAAGCATTTGCCATCGATCGCCGCGGTGTCGATATCCAGCCCGATCATCGCCGCCAGCGTCGGCATGATGTCGACCGTGGCGATCGGCTCGGAGCGCTCGGCGCTGGCCATCCCCGGCCGCCAGAATAGGATCGGCACTCTGCGGTCATAGTCCCACGGGCTGCCGTGGGTCGAAACCGCCCCAGACGGCTTGGCGATCGGGTCGATGTAGGGCCGAAGCAGGACGATGAGGTCGCCCGAACGTTCCGGGTCGAAGGACGCTCGCGCCCGCTCGGCGAGGCTCCAGCGGTCGGGGGACGTGGCGGGAATCGCGATCCGGCCGAGCTCGTCGGCGCTGAACGCCGCCGCGACCTGCGGATGCGCCCGATAATGAGCGAGCGCTTCGCTGAGCACCCGGGCGCGCATCGCCGGATCGAGCGATGCATCAATATAAACATTGCGGCCGCCGACCAGCGCCGGACGATCGAGCCCGAGCTTCTCGCCGATGGTCCGCGCCACCGCGGCGGTGGCGAGCGCCGGGTCGATCCGCGCCGCACCGGCGATGCCTTGCGTCCGCGCCCGCTCGGGCAGGTCGGGGCCGCCATGGTCCGCCGTCAGCACGACGGCATACTCAATTCCGCCTCGGTCGAGAAAATCGAAGAAATCGCCAAGATCACGATCGAGCGACAGCAGCTGCAGGCACATTTCCTGGCCACCGGGCCCATAGGTGTGGCCGACATAGTCGGTCCCGGCGAGAGCAATCGACACTATGTCGGGCGACTCGTCCCGTCCCATCCCCAGCTCCCGGATCAGCGCCGCGGACAGCGCCAGCACCGCTGCGTCGAACTCGGGCGAAGCGAGGAACGCCGCTCCGTCCCCTGCTGCGCGGTCGAACCGGCCGGATCCGACCCGATAGCCATCATCGCCCACCGCAATCGGTTGCGCTTTCGAAGCGCACAGCGGCGGCGGCACCAGCGGCTCGCGAGCGGTTGCCAGAGCGGCGGCAACCGCGGCATTGGCCTGGACCACGCTGTGCGGAACCGGCGCATTGTCCAGGTTCGTGCCGAACTGCCGTCCGACGCGATACCAGAGCTGGTCGATGGTCTTGCCGCCCATCATCACCGCCGAGCGGTCCTTGCCGCCGACCGCAACGTTGAAACTTGCCGGCGAACGCCGCTTGAGCAGATCGCCCAGCGTCGGCACCTTCAGATGCACCGCCGACAGCGTGTAATCGCGCGACGAGGAGCCCGGAACAGCCTCGTTTTCGGCGCAATAGACCCGCTTGTCGGATCGCGACAGCGTGAGATCGTACCAATCATTGCCGACGATGCCGTTGGTCGCCGGGTGGGTTCCGGTCAGGATCGTCGCCTGACCCGGACAGGTTTCGGTCGTCGCATGCGCCTGATAGCCATTGCGGAAGACGGTGCCGCGGGCGAGCCGGGCGAAGCCGCCGGTGAAGTGCGGCCGATATTCATCGAACAGGTCCGCCGACAGATGGTCGACCGATATTGCCAGCAGCAGCTTCGGCGGCGGAGCCGCGGCGGCAGGAGCCGCCATGGCTGCCGCCACTAGAAAAACCAGCTTACGCATCGGCAACTCCCAAAACTGTCAGTCCAGCTTCGCCCGCAGCCGTTCGTTGACCAGCTTGGGGTTGGCCTTGCCGGCCATCGCCTTCATCACCTGGCCGACGAAAAAGCCGAACAGGGCAGCCTTGCCGGCCTTATATTGTGCGACCTTGTCGGCGTTGTCGGCAAGCACCTTGTCGACGGCCGCGTCGATCGCGCCGGTATCGGACGTCTGCTTCAGGCCCCGCTGCTCGACGATGGCGGCGGCACCCTCGCCGGTCTCGAGCATGATCTCGAACACTTGCTTGGCAAGGCTTCCCGACAGCGTGCCGTCACCCACCAGCGCCAGCAGCTCCGCCGCCTGGCCGGGGCCGACCGGTCCGTCCTCGATGTCTTTACCGAGCCGGTTGAGCGCGCCGAAATATTCCGAGGCGACCCAGTTGGCGGCGGCCTTTGGCTCGACGCCCTTGTCGAGCAGCGCATCGAACCAGCGGGCGGTCTCGACCTCGGCAGTGAGCACGGCGGCATTGTAGGCCGGTATTCCGAGCCCTTCGTAGCGCTTGCGCTTGGCGTCCGGCAGCTCGGGCAGCGAGGCGCGGCATTCGGCGATGAACGCCTCGTCGAGCTCGAGCGGCAGCAAGTCGGGATCGGGAAAATAGCGATAGTCGTGCGCGTCTTCCTTGGAGCGCAGCGTCCGGGTGACGTTGCGATCGGGATCGTAGAGCCGGGTTTCCTGGACGACCGTACCGCCCTGCTCGATCAAATCGACCTGGCGCCGTGCTTCATGCTCGATCACCGCCATCACGAAGCGCACCGAATTGACGGTCTTGGTTTCTGTGCGGGTGCCGAGTTCGTCGCCGACCTTGCGCACCGAGACATTGACGTCGGCGCGCATCGAGCCTTCCTCCATATTGCCGTCGCAACTGCCGACATAGCGAAGGATCGCTCTCAACTTTCGCACATAAGCCCCTGCTTCGGCAGGAGAATGCATGTCGGGCCGCGAAACGATTTCCATCAGGGCGACGCCCGAGCGGTTGAGATCGACATAGGACATGGTGGCATGCTGGTCGTGCATCAGCTTGCCGGCGTCCTGCTCGACATGGATGCGCTCGATGCCGATCCGCTTGGCCGACGCCTCGTCCTTTTCGTCGAGCAGCACCTCGACTTCGCCCTCGCCGACCAGCGGATGATAGAGCTGGCTGATCTGATAGCCCTGCGGCAGGTCGGCGTAGAAATAATTCTTGCGGTCGAAGCGGCTGACCCGGTTGATCACCGCGTCGAGCGCGAGACCGGTGCGAACCGCCTGGGCGATGCATTCGCGGTTGAGGACCGGCAGCATCCCCGGCATCGCCGCGTCGACCAGGCTGACCTGGGTGTTTGGCTCGGCACCGAACGCGGTGGCGGCGCCGGAGAAAAGCTTCGACGCGGTGGCGGTGATCTGGGCGTGGACCTCGAGGCCGACGACCACCTCCCACTCGCCGGTGGCGCCGGTGATGCGGTAGTCGCTCATGCGGCTTCCGCCAAAGCTGGCATATGAACGAACTCGAATTTCAGGCCGTCGGGACCCGTGAAATAAACCGCGTAATAGCCACCGACGGCGAACGGAAATTCGTCTGGCCCGTCGAGGATCGTACCGCCGAGCTGCTTCACGAGCCTGGCCATTTCGTCGACCTCGTCATGCGCCGCGGCATTGATCGCGACATGATGGAGGCCGGGCTCATAGACTTCGAACCTGTGCTTCGCGAGCTCCCCCTTGGCCTCCCAGATGTTGAAGGCGATCTGGAGTTCCGGGTTGAGATTGATGGCCAGCCTGGTGCCCGCATATTCACCGCGTTCGTGATGGGTGTAGCCGAGGAAATCGAGCCAAGGCCCGAAGAACGTCATCGCCTGATCCAATTCGCTGACCGTGATCGCGACATGGTTGATCGTGCCGAGGATCGTCACCACCATTTCTCCGCTCTTGCCGTGAAGCCAGCCCGCTCCTCGATCGCCAGGCCGGCGTTGAGCACGCCCTGCTCGTCGAGCTCGCGGCCGATCAGGTGGAGGCCGAGCGGCAGCCCCTGCCCGTCGAGCCCGCCCGGAACCGACATCGCCGGCAGGCCGGCGAGGCTGGCCGGCACCGCGAACACATCGTTGAGATACATAGCGATCGGATCGTCGCTCTTTTCGCCGAGTGCGAAAGCGGCCGACGGCGCGGTAGGGGTCAGGATCAGGTCGCACTTCTCGAAGGCCTGGGCGAAATCGCGCTTGATCAGCGAGCGCACCTTCTGCGCCTTGGTAAAATAGGCGTCGTAGAAGCCCGCCGACAGCACATAGGTGCCGATCATAATTCGCCGCCGGACCTCGGCGCCGAAGCCGGCGGCACGGGTCGCGGCATACATTGCGTCGAGCGTGGTGCCGCCGGTCGCTTCACCTTCGACGCGCAGCCCGTAGCGGACGCCGTCGTAGCGGGCGAGGTTGGACGAGGCCTCGGCCGGGGCGATGATGTAATAGGTCGGAAGCGCATATTGGGTGTGCGGCAGGCTGATCGCGACCGGCTCGGCGCCGGCGTCGCGAAGCCATTCGACGCCCTTGTCCCACAGCGCGTCGATATCGGCAGGCACTCCGTCGATGCGATATTCCTTCGGAATGCCGACGCGCTTGCCCTTGAGATCGCCCGACAAATTCGCTTCCCAGTTGGGCACCGGATGCTCGAGCGAGGTCGAATCCTTGGGGTCGAAGCCGCTCATCGCCTCGAGCAATATGGCGCAGTCGCGCACCGTTTTCGCCATCGGCCCGGCCTGGTCGAGCGAGCTTGCGAAAGCGACGATCCCCCAGCGCGAACAGCGGCCGTAGGTCGGCTTGATGCCGCAGATGCCGGTGAAGGCGGCCGGCTGGCGGATCGAGCCGCCGGTGTCGGTGCCGGTGGCGCCGGGCGCGATTCCCGCCGCGACCGCCGCCGCCGAGCCGCCCGACGAGCCGCCGGGGGTCAGTGGAGCGTTGCCGCCGTCGCTGCGCTTCCAAGGGCTGATCACCGGCCCATAGGCGCTGGTCTCGTTCGACGAGCCCATCGCGAACTCGTCCATATTGAGCTTGCCCAGCATCCCCGCCCCGGCCCGCCGCAAATTGCCCGAGACGGTGGATTCGTAGCGCGGCCTGAAGCCTTTCAGGATGCGGCTGCCGGCGGTGGTGTCGACCCCTTCGGTGGCGAACAGATCCTTGATTCCGAGCGGGATTCCGGAAAGCGGACCAAGGTCGCCGCCGGCGCGCGCCGCATCCGCCGCCTCGGCCGCGGCGAGCGCATCCTCCGGCGTTTCGACGGTGAAGGCGTTGAGCGCCCGGGCGCCGGCGACCGCGGCGTTGAAGCCTTCCGCGATCTCGCGCGCGCTATGGTCGCCCGAGCGGAAGCCGTCGCGCAGCTCGGCGATGGAAAGGGCGGTCAGCTCAGCCAATAGCCATCACTCGATGACCTTGGGGACGGCGAAAAAGCCGTGCTCGGCGGCCGGGGCGTTGGCGAGCACGTCGTCGCGGCAATCGCCATCGTCGACGACATCATCGCGCAGCCGAAGCGGGACATCGATCACCGCCGTCAACGGCGCAATGTCGCTGGTATCGACTTCGGACAATCGCTCGACCCAGCTCAAGATATTGTTGAGTTCGGGCACCAGCCCCTCGACCTCGGCATCGCTCATCGCAATTCGGGCCAGGCGAGCGATATGGCGCACGGTTGTCGTATCGACGGACATGGCGGCGCGGCTAGCAGGGCACCCGGGTGCCTTCAAGCGCGGTTGAGGTAATCCAGCCGAGCGCCCGCGATCGATCGTCGCGGACGCTCGGCCGATGTTGCTACGCTTCCTTAGATGTCGAAGTCGGTGATCCGGCCGTCGCTGCGGAAGCTGCAGGCGAAGTTGCGGCCGCCATATCGGCTGCCGACCATGCCATAGACGCGCAGCGTGCTGCGGCTGACCTGGCGCACATCGCGGATGGATACCTGGCCATAGCGGGATGCCGCGCTGCCGCAGGCGTTGACCGCCGACTGCTGGAAGTTCTGGCCATAATGTCCCTGGCCATATTGTCCCTGGCCGCTTGAGCCCATGACACCAGAGAGGACTGCTGCCAGGCCTCCCTGGGAACCGTAGCCGCCGCTGCCGTAGGGATTGGTCGCGCAGGCGCCGAGCGCCAGCGTCGATCCGAGAAGGAAAAGGATATGATATTTATGCATCGGGTTTCTCCGTAGGTGCATTTTGCCCCCACGGCCGCCCTGCCGTAGACACAAAGAACCAGCGGACTTCCCCTTATGTTCCGGTTCCATCGGCGTAAGTGCCGACGAAATGCCCCTTTTTCACGCCTGGAAAGCACGGCGCGGCGGCATCATTCGATCGCTTCTCCGACCGGCTGTCCGTCGATATGCAGCTGGCGCCGCTCGACCGTGCGCACTTCGACCGGGGCGGTGGCGAGGTCCGGGCGAAAGCGTCGCTCCGCGGCAGGCGGGACGGCATTGACCGTCGACCAATCGCCGGCGGAATCGCGATAGAGAGTCTCAACAGAGACCGTATCGTCTTCGTGCATTGACCCAGCGATCAGGGCGCGGCGATCGTCGATCATGGTCACAACGCACGGACCGAGCCGGCAGAAGCGGGTCTCGGCAATGGCGCTGCGAAGCTCGGGCGTAACCACGACCCCTTCCGGGACGACGCGAAGGCGGGAGCCGAGATTTGCCAGGCTGTCGGTCTTTTCCACCTGCTCGCCGACCTCGTAGCGGTTGTCCGAAGCCAGCGCGGCGCTCGCCAGCCGGCGCTGCTCGGGCGGACCGCGACGGGCGATCGTCTCCAGCCGCTCGCGTCCGGCGGGGCCGAAATCGAACGCCATCGCCTGCCAGTCGAATTCGTGTGCCGGCGTGCGTTCGGCGGCGAAGCGCGCCATTTGCGAATTTGCCGAAATCGCGCCGAAATCGACGATCGGCAGCGCCAGAAACAGCGCCAGACCGCACAAGCCGAGCGCCATCCGCGTCTGCAGCGGACGCAGCAGATCGTCGAACTGCCGGCGGCCTTTCCCAACCGCCCACCAGCCGGCGACCCCATAAGCCAGCGCGACCGCGACCGCGACCACGCCCCAGATCCGCTCCGGCGTCCAGCCATATTGGCCGATCCGCTGGCCGATCGACAAAGCCGCGATAATCGCCAGCGGAAGCACGGTCATCGCCAGCGCCATCGCCGACCACTGCAACATCGCGCTTGGCGAGCGATCGGCCGTGCCGTTCCCGATCACCGCGTTGGCGAGGAGGATTGCACCGGCTGCAGCCACAAGCAGCAGCGGCGTCGCCGGAATGTCGGAATCCCACAGCTCGCTTAAGCCGGTGAAAGGCAGCGAGGCGAGGAACAGGACCAGTGCCACCGCGAGCACCGGCGCAAGCACCGCGAAGACCACCATCACCAGCCGCTGCAGGGTCGACAGCAGCGCGTCGCGCTCGCGAAGCAGTCCGACCGCCGCGCCAAAGGCGAAACCGGCCAGCATCCAGCTGAACCAGCTTTCCTGGAGAAGGTCCTTGAGCGCCTCTATCCCGATCAGATCGAACAATCCGGCGATCAGCCAGGCGAGGAGGAAGGTTATGCCGATGAAGACCAGCGCCGCGGCGCCGATCACCGCGTCCATCCATGCGTGGCCGTGAAGCCGGGCGTAGGGAAAGCGCCAGCCGCCTTCGTCGCGCACCGTCTGGAACAAGGGCGCGGCGAGCAGCACCGCGAACAGCCCGGACAGGAACGGCCATTCGAAAATCGTCGGATTGCTGTTGTAGCTTGCGGTGAACCAGCCGACGAGCGCGACCACCGCGCCCCAGCCGAGCGCGAACCCCAGCGACCACAGCCAGCGCCGCTGCTCGACGGTGATGACGAACGCAATCGCGGCAACCGCGACGAAAGTCGCCGCGGCCTGGTTCGGCGGCGGCACCATTGCCGGGAAGGTCCGGTCGGTCAGCAGATGGAATATGAGGCCGGCGACCGAACAGATCGCCGCCATGATCCACGGCCGGATCGGCCAGCTTGCGGTGTCGCCATCCTGTCTTTGTGTCATTCCCGCCTCCCCGATTGGCGGGACGATGGCAGCCGCCGCCCGCCGCGACAAGCGGGCACCGCTTGCCGCGTGCGGCGATGGGCCATAGAGGCCGCGCGATGTGGGCTCGCCGCTTCCTGATCTTCGTCGTCGTCGCAACTCTGCTCGTCGTCGCTGCGGCGTTCCTGTTTTTCCAGTTCGGCGGCGAACTGCTGCGCCGGCATATGATTCCGCACGGCGCCTATCAGCCGCCGCCGCCGGGCAGCGACCCGGATTATGCCAGTGCCGACAATTGGATCGCGCGGCCGGACATGGCGGGTCGGGACAATCCGGCCGAATGGCGACCGGCAGGCTTCCCGCCGCCGACCCTCGCGCCGAGGGGCGTTGCCGCCTTTTACATCCACCCGACGACCTATCTGCAGCCCGACCACTGGAACGCCCCGATCGACGACGCGCAAAGCGCCGCCACCGCACGGCTGTTCGTGCGCAGCCAGTCGAGCGCCTTCAACCAGGTCGCCGAGGTCTGGGCGCCGCGCTACCGGCAGGCGGCGTTCGGCGCCTTCCTGCTCGAAAGCGAAGACGCCAAAGCCGCGCTCGACCTCGCCTACTCCGATGTCGAGGCCGCGTTCGAGCGCTTTATCGCCCAGGTGCCGGCCGGGCAGCCGATCCTCCTTGCCGGCCACAGCCAGGGCGCGCTGCATCTCTCGCGACTGCTTGGCCGGCGCGGCGCCGAGCTCAAGGACCGGCTGGTCGCCGCCTATGTCGTCGGCTGGCCATTGAGCGTCACCGCCGATCTCGCTCCGGCCAGCCTGCCGCCCTGCACCGACCCCGAGCAGGCCGGCTGTGTCCTGTCCTGGCAAAGCTTCGGCGAGCCCGCCAATCCGTCGCTGGTCCTCGATGCCTGGGAGGGGACCCGGGGGCCGAGCGGCATCGCGCGCCGGCGCGAGGACATGCTATGCGTCAACCCGATCACCGGCACGAGGGGCGGCATGGCGCCGCCGCAAGACAATCCGGGAACGCTGGTGCCGACGCCCGACCTTGCTTCGGCGACGTTCGCGCCCGGCCGGGTCGGGGCGCGTTGCGACGACGGCTTCCTGATCCTCAGCGGCGATGTGCCGCCGCTCGGCCCGTTCCTGCTGCCGGGCAATAATTACCACGTCTATGATTATGCGCTGTTCTGGGGCGCGATCCGCGAGGACTCCGGGCGCCGAGCGCGACGCTGGCTCGCCCGGTGATCGCCGCCGGCACGGCTGAGTTCGCCGCTGCCCTGCCGGACGGCGGAAAGCTCGCCGCGCTCGATGTCGGCACCAAGACCATCGGCCTTGCCACCTGCGATCCGGGCTGGAGCTTCGCCGGGCCGGCGGAGACCATCCGGCGCAGCAAGTTCACCGCCGATCTCGAGCGGCTGCGCGCGTTCATCGGGCGCCACTCGATCGTCGGGCTGGTCGTCGGCCTGCCGCTCAACCTCGACGGCAGCGACAGCCCGCGCACCCAGTCGGTGCGCGCTTTCGCCCACAACCTCGCGCCGCTCGGCCTGCCGATCCTGCTGTGGGACGAGCGCTGGTCGACGACGGCGGTGACCAGGGCGATGGTCGAAGCCGATGTCAGCCGCGCCAAGCGAGCAGAGGCGGTCGACAAGCTGGCCGCCGCCCATATCCTGCAGGGCGCGATCGACGCGCTGGCCAATCTGCCGCGGCCGGACTAGGCGGTCGGCTCGTGGACCTGATTTCCATCGATTCGCTGAGCGACGCCGAGATCGCTACCATCCTCGATGAAGGCGCCCGCTGGTTCGCGTCGAACCGGTCCGCCGGGCGGCGCGACGATCGGCTCGCCGGACGGGTCATCGCCAATCTGTTCTACGAAAATTCGACCCGGACTTTGATGTCGTTTTCGATGGCGGCGCACCGACTCGGCGCCGATGTGGTCACGCTTCCGGTCGAGCGGTCGTCGGTGACCAAGGGCGAGAGCCTCGAGGATACCGCCCGGACCCTCAATGCCATGCGTCCCGACCTTTTGGTCGTCCGCCATGGCGAAACCGGCGCGCCCGCCCGGGTCGCCGAGGTGATGGACTGTCCGGTGATCAACGGCGGCGACGGCACCAACGAGCATCCGACCCAGGCATTGTTGGATGCGCTCGCCTTGCGCACCCACTTCGGGCGGCTGGAGGGGCTGAAGGTCGCGATTTGCGGCGACATCAGGCACAGCCGCGTCGCCCGCTCGAACGCCAAGCTGTTGCCAAGGCTCGGCGCCGAGGTGAGGCTTGCCGGGCCGCCGTCGCTGATGCCGGAGGGCAGCGGAGAATCGAGTGTCGACGAGGCGATCGCCGGCGCCGACGCGGTGATGATGCTGCGGGTCCAGCGCGAGCGGCTGAAAGAGGATCTCGGCGATGCTCCGGGCGAATATCTGGCCCACTACGGTCTGACCGCAGAGCGGCTGGCGACGGCGGCGCCAAATGCGGCGGTGATGCACCCCGGCCCGATGAACCGCGGGGTCGAGATCGAGAGCGCACTGGCCGACGATGCGGCGCGCTCGCTGATTGCGCTTCAGGTCGAGCTTGGAGTTGCGGTCAGAATGGCCTGCCTGGACTATCTGGTCGGAGCCGGCGAAGTCTGAGCCCGCTTTCGCGGGAAAAAATCAGCGCGAGGCGAAGCGCACCGGCGAGTCGCCGGCGATTTGCCGCACGAAGCAGCTCTTGCCCTGCTTGCGAAGCGACACGCAGAGATTCTTTGCTTCGCCGACGCTGGCGAAGCCCTTGACCGACAGCCGGTAGACCGGGCCGTCGCTGCTGACGAAGCGGGCGCTGGTCGGCACATAGTCGCGAAGCGACGCGTGGCGCCCGGCGAACAGGTCCCAGGCCGATTCGACGCGCTTGGCGGTGCTGAAGGCGCCGAGCTGGACCACCACGTTGGCAGTGCGGGCGGGCGCGGACTTGGCAGCCGCACGAACGGGCGGAGCCTTGGGCGCAACGGGTGCGGCGGCGACGATCGCCGGCGCCGGCTCGGCATCGGCCGGCGGAATATAGGCCGGTTGCTCGGCGGAAATCGGCGGCGAATAGTCCGCCACAACCGGCTCGGCCGAAGCCGGGGGCACATAGGCGGCGAATTCGACCGGCTCCGCGACAGGTTCGGCCGGCGCCTGCGACGCGGCTTGCGGCACGATTTGCTCGATGATCTGGGCGAGGCGGCTGGGCTCGTCCTGCTGGAGCGCGAGCCGGACCGGCTGGCCGGGATCGGCCGCGGCCGGCGTGACTCCGATCAGCGCCGCCACCTGGTCCGACGCTCTGGTCGGGGTAGCGAGCGTCATCCATTGCGCGACGCGCGTATCGACCAGGTCCGGAGAAAGATCCTGGGCGGCAATCACCCGCGCCGCGGTCCAGTCGCCGGCGAGCGCATGGGCAAGCGCGAGGTTCTGGCGCAAGCGGGCATCGGCACCGATTTCGCGCGCCGCCGAATCGAGGATTGCGACCGCATCATGCGGCTGCCCGGCCAGCGCCAGCGCCAGCCCATAGTCGGCCGGGTCGAGCGCGCCGCGAGCGGCCTCGAGATAGGCCAGCGCCTGCGATGTCTTGCCCTGCGCGATCTGGACCAGGGCCAGCTTCAGCACAACTTGCGGCTGCGACTCCTTCAGCGAAAGCGAATCGCGATAGGCGCTTTCGGCCGAAGCGAAGCGGCCGGAAGCAAAATAGCTATTGCCGAGAATCAATCGGAAGCTGGCGTCGTTTGGGCTGTGCTCGACTGCCCGCTCGGCGAATTCGACGGCGGTGATCGCGTCCCCGGCGATCAGCGCCGCCTGGGCCCGGGTGGCAAGCCCGATCTTCGAGCTGTCCATCTTGGTCGCAAACCCGCGTTTGGACATCGGCGACGCGCAACCTGTTGCCATCAGCGCAAGCGCGATTGCCGAAAGAGCGGAGCCGAAGCGAAGGGGTCTGGACATAATATTATCCTTGGCGTTTGGCCTTTGCGGCCATTGCGTCGAGTTCCGGCATCGCTTCCAGCAGCTCGTCGAGCGCATCGGTGACGAGGCGCTGCGCCGAGCGGCCGCTGACCGCGCAGGCCAGCCGAAGCCTGAGATGCCGCTGAGGATCGAGCCGAAGCGTGAAAGCCGCCTTGGCCTTGGTGCCGGGCGCGGCTCGGGACTTGGGTGCCTGCCGAGGCTTTGGATCGGCAATCGGCAAAATGCTGACGGGCGCTAAGACCGGCGGCTCGGGAGTGATCGCTTCCGCTTCGTGCGGCGGCTCGTCGAACGGCTTCAGACGGAACGCATTCTCCTCGAGCGGCTGCTCGGGATCATAGAGCTCGGCGGTCTCGTCGATCTCATCATCGTCGGGCTCGGTGGGTTCGTCGGCTTGTTTCGCTTCTACCTCATCGTCGGCGTCTTCGTCATCGGCCGCGAAACGGCCGGCGATCTCGGCCTGCTGATTGTGAACCGGCGACTTGACCGGGGTAAGCGCGGCGAGCGGATTGCGGACCGGCTGCTCGGGAAGCTCCTCGCCGAACGCGTCATGCTCCTCATCGCGCAGATCGACCACGACCGGCTTGGGCGGCTCGAACCCCATGTCGTCCCAGCCGAGATCCTCGGGACTGCCACCCATCTGGCCGAAGCCCTGGGGGCGCATCGCCGGGCGCGCCGCGCCCTTGCGAGCGAGCAGACCGGAAGAAAGGGATGCGAAAACCTTGGGTTCGCCTGACACGGCCATCAACTCCTACTGCCCGACTACACGGCGGCCGAAACCGCCGACGGGACGAGGCGCGCTTTGGGCCGCGGCGCCCGGAGCCGCGAACACCGTGCGGCGGAAATTCTTTTCGAGCCGGTCGGAAATATAATCCCACAGCTCGACGATTTCGCGCGCGGAGCGGCCGTTGGGGTCGATTTCCATCACCGTCCGGCCGTCGATCATCGACGCCGCGAAATCGGTGCGGTGGTGAACGGTGACGGGAGCGACGGTGCCGTGCTGCGACAGCGCGACCGCTGCTTCATAGGTGATCTTGGCTTTCGGGGTGGCCGCGTTGACGACGAAGATCAGCGGCTTGCCGGCACGGTCGCAAAGGTCGACGGTGGCGCCGACGGCGCGCAGGTCGTGCGGGCTGGGACGAGTTGGTATGACGATCAGCTCGCCGACGGCGATGACGCTCTGGATCGCCATTGTGATCGCCGGCGGGGTATCGATCACGGCAAGGCGGAAGCCCTGCTGGCGAAGGACTTCGAGGTCCGCGGCGAGCCGGGCGACGGTGGTCTGAGCGAAGGCGGGCATGTCGGCCTCGCGTTCGTTCCACCAATCGGCGAGGCTGCCCTGCGGGTCGATGTCGATCAGGCAGACGGGCCCTGCACCCGCCAGCTGCGCTTGCACCGCGAGATGCCCGGACAGGGTCGTCTTGCCCGATCCGCCTTTCTGCGATGCCATGGCCAGAACGCGCATTCCTATCCCCTCGTCGCGATGACGCTCTCGAAGCGCCGGGAGTGGCACCCAAGCCTCTAAAATCTGGTTAACATCGCTTCTGCCCTGTTGCCCGGCCGCCTGCTCCGCTAGACTTCGGCCGAGGGACAATCGGCAAGGGAGCCGCGATCAGTGCGGATGTTGGGTTCAGTTGCGTTGGGCGTGGCCGCTTGTGTTTTAGCCGCGCCCGCCCAGGGGCAGAGCGTCAAGGCCGGGATCGAGGCGTGGCAGCGCGGCGAGCATGCGCAGGCGGTGGCGATTTGGCGGCCGCTGGCCGAGAATGGCGATGCCGACGCCGCGTTCAACCTCGGCCAGGCCTATCGGCTCGGCCGCGGCGTCGGAATCGATCTTGCGGCAGCCCAGACCTGGCTCGACCAGGCGGCGCGCCGGGACCATGTCGATGCCCAGACGACGCTCGGGCTGCTGTTGTTCGAGAACGGCAACCGCACCGGCGGGATGCGCTGGCTCGGCAAGGCCGCCGATGCGGGCGAGCCGAGAGCGCTGCTGATTTACGGGACGGCGCTGTTCAACGGCGACGGCATCGTCCGCGATCCGGTCCGCGCCTACGCTTATGTCAGCCGCGCCGCGGCGCAGGGATTCGCGCCCGCCAAGGCGACCTTGGCGCAGATGGACGAGGTAATGCCGCTCGATCAGCGCAAAAAGGGTGTGGCTCTCGCCCAGGAGTTCGCCTCCAGGGCAAAGCCGGCCGCGCCCCCGCCGGCGAAGACACCCGTCGCGCGCACCACCGAGAAAGCCGTCCCGCCCGCCAAGGCGCCCGCTCCCGCCAAAGCGCCCGCGCCCGCCGCAACGGCAGGGTGGCGCATACAGCTTGGCGCCTTCTCGAAGCGCGGGTCGGCGGAAGCGCTTTACGAACGGCTTTCAGGGGCCGAGCCGCTATCCGGCATGCAGCCCTACCTGGTCCCCGGCGGCGCGGTGACCCGGCTCCAGGTCGGCCCCTTCCCGACGCGCGCCGCGGCCACCGCGGCCTGCTCGGTGATGGCGAAGCGAGGCCAGGCCTGCTTCCCGGTCGCGCCGAAGTAGCGCTTCAAGCGCAAACCCAGTCGCGCCGCGATATGCCCTGCGCCCACAGCAGTGCATCCAGCCCATGATGATCGAGCCGCGCGTCGGCGACCTCGGCCAGCGCCGGCTTGGCGCGAAAGGCGATGCCGAGCCCGGCCGCTTCGACCATCAGCCGGTCGTTGGCCCCGTCGCCGATCGCCAGCACATCCTCGGCTTTCAGCCCGAGCTCTTCGCGCGCGTCCACCAGCGCCTCGCGCTTGGCCTGCCCATCGACGATCGGATCGGCGACCGCGCCGCTCAATCGGCCGCCCTCGAACAATAGATGATTGGCCCGCACCCGCTCGAACCCGACCATTTTCGCGACCGGCTCGGCGAAGGCGGTAAAGCCGCCGGAGACCAAAAGCGTGGTCGCACCCCCGGCCCGCATTGTCCGGACCAGAGTCGCGGCGCCCGGATTGGCAACCACCCGCTCGGCGAGGCAGCGGGCGATCGCGCCCTCGTCGAGGCCGGACAACAGCGCCACCCGCTCGCGCAGCGCGGCCGTAAAGTCGAGCTCGCCGCGCATCGCCCGGTCGGTGATATCGGCGACCTGGCGCTTGAGGCCGGCGAAATCCGCCAGCTCGTCGATGCATTCCTGGCCAATGATGGTCGAGTCCATGTCGGCGACCAGCAGCCGCCGAAAGCGCGGCGCGTCCGGCTGGACGACGACATCGACCCCGGCCAGCGGCTCGAGCGCCCGGCGCGCCGCTTGTAAATCGCCGGCGAAGCGAAGATCGGCAGCATCGCCTTGGTCGATCCAGGCGGCAAATGCCGCATCCGGATCGATATCGCGCAAGCGATCGAGCGCGCTTTCGACCAGCCTGTCATCGAGCCTTGCGGCTGCTATCAGCGTGGCAATGGCCATTCGTCCTCCAGTGGCGCTCATCGCCGGTCCGACGGCGAGCGGCAAGTCGGCGCTGGCGCTGGCGCTGGCGACACGCACCGGCGGAGCGATAATCAACGCCGACAGCGCGCAGCTTTACCGCGACCTGCCGACCTTGAGCGCAGCGCCGGGGGCCGACGAACGCGCGCGCGCCGACCACCGGCTGTACGGAGTTCGCGACGGCGCCCGGCCCTGCTCGGCCGCCGGCTGGGCGGCGATGGCGAAAGCCGAGATCGCGGCGATTCACGGCGAGAACAGGCTGCCGATCCTGGTCGGCGGCACGGGTCTGTACCTTCGCACCCTGCTCGACGGAATCGCGCCGGTGCCGCCAATCGATCCCGAGGTGCGCCGGCGGGTCAGGAGCGCGTCGCTCGAAGACAACCGCGCCTGCCTGCAAGAGAAGGATCCCGGTGCGGCCGAACGGCTGAAGCCGGCCGACAGCGCGCGGATTGCACGCGCTCTCGAAGTGGCGCTGTCGACCGGCCGGACGCTGGCCGAGTGGCAAGCGCACCGCGAAGGCGGGATCGGCGAGAGGATCACACTCAAGCCCCTGATCCTGCTGCCACCGCGCGAATGGCTCTACGCGCGCTGCGACCAGCGTTTCGAGCAGATGGTGGCAGAGGGCGCGATTGCAGAGGTGGATGCGCTTGTGAAGCGCGGCCTCGACCCGAAGCTGCCCGTCATGCGGACGATCGGCGTGGCGGAAATCGCCGGCTGGCTTGCCGGCGCGATGAGTCGCGATGAGGCCATCGCCGCCGGCCGTCAGGCGACGCGGCGCTACGCCAAGCGGCAATATACCTGGTTCGCCCACCAGCCGCCGCCGGACTGGCCGCGCCTCGCCGATCCATTGAGCGAGAGCAATAAGGCCGAGGCGCTGGCGCTGCTCGGGTCGAAGGACTAGGCGGGCGCGCATGGAGCTTCTGCGCGAAAGCGACATCGATCCTAGGCCGCTGCACGGCAAGCGCGTCGCCATCCTCGGGTTCGGCAATCAGGGCAAGGCGCAAGCGCTGAACCTGCACGACAGCGGCGTCGACCTGGTCGTCGGCTTGCGCGAAGCCTCCCCAAGCGCCGCCATCGCCGAGGCCGCCGGCCTCGAAGTCGGTCGCCTCGAAGATAGTGCCGCTTCGGCCGACGTCGTCATGATGCTTGCCCCCGACGAAGTTCTGCCCGCGCTCTACCGGCAGGTCGAGCCTCGCATCCGCAAGGGCGCGGCGCTCGGCTTCAGCCATGGCCTCGCCATTCATTTCGAAATGATCCGCCCGCGCGACGACCTCGATATTTTCCTGGTCGCGCCCAAGGGCCCGGGGACTGCGCTTCGCGCGCTCTACCAGGATGGCCGCGGGATGATCGCGCTGTGGGCGGTCGCGCAAGACGCAAGCGGCGGCGCTGCCGGGATCGGGCTGGCTTATGGCCGGGCGATCGGATGCGCCCGCGAAGGGCTGATCGCCTCCAGCTTCGCCGAGGAATGCGAAGCCGATCTGTTCAACGAGCAGGCGGTGGTGTGGGGGGCGGTGCCGGAAATATTGATCGCCGGCTTCGAGACCCTGACCGAAGCCGGAATCGCGCCCGAAGTCGCCTATCTCGAGTGCGTCGGCGAGCTGAAGCTTCTCGCCGAGCTGGTCGAGGCGCGCGGGCTGGCCGGGATGCGCGAGGCGATCAGCAATACCGCCGAGCTCGGCGCGCTTCTGGGCGGCCGCCGAGTCGTCGACGAGGCCGCGCGCGCGCGGATGAAAGAGGTTTTCGACGAGGTTCGAAGCGGCCGCTTCGCCGCGGCGCTGAGCGAGGAAGCCGCGCAGGACTATCCGCGCCTGCGCCAGGCCCGCGCCAAGGCGCGCGCGCTCGCCGTCGAGCAGGCAAGACGGACACTTTCCGGAAATTAGCCGATCGAGTCGGCAGGCTCCTCCGGCCTATCGCCGACGCTGGCTCGCTCGACATAGGCGCGCTGCAGCTTGCGGTGGGCGGCGGCGGCTTCGGGGTCCTTGGCCTCACTGGCGAGCTTCTCTTCCTCCGCCGCGCGGCGGGCGAAATAGATGCGATCCTGGTTACTCATTACGACCTCCCCAAGAGGCCTGCACTATAACAGGAATCCCGCGGCGTAACGAATCCCGAATGCGGGCCATCCCCTACTTTCGTCCGAACAATTTCTCGATCTCGCCATGGCCGAGCTTGACCCAGGTCGGGCGGCCGTGGTTGCACTGGCCCGAGCGTGGGGTGACCTCCATTTCCCGAAGCAGCGCGTTCATCTCGGCGACCGACAATATGCGCCCGGCCCGCACCGAGCCGTGGCAGGCGATGGTCGCCGCGACATGGTCGAGCCGCTCGCGCAACGCCAGCGCGGTGCCAAGCTCGGCCAATTCGGCGGCAAGGTCGCCGACCAGTTCGGCAACGTCCGAGGCGCCCAGCGCCGCCGGGATCGCACGGACCAGGATCGCGCCCGGGCCGAAGCGCTCGACCTCGAGTCCGAGGCCGGCAAGCTCGCCGGCGGCGGCTTCGATCCGGTCGCAGTCGGGCTCGTCGAGCTCAACCGTCTGCGGCATCAGCATCGGCTGACTGGGAACCGAACCGCCCTCGCCTGCGGCGCGCATCCGCTCGAGCACCAGCCGCTCGTGGGCGGCGTGCTGGTCGACGATCACCAGCCCGTCCTCTGCCTCGGCGACGATGTAGGTGGCCGCGACCTGCCCGCGAGCGACTCCAAGCGGGTGGCTGGGCACCGGGGCGGTGGCAGTCTCGGCGCGGGCGGCGGGGTGAGTTTCGAACAATGCGCGGGCTTCCGTCACCCCGGCGAAGGCCGGGGTCCCGCTTTGCGGAAGGTGCGAAGAAAAAGCGGGATCCCCGCCTTCGCGGGGATGACTGGCGGTAAGTGCGCTGGTCCACATCACCGGCGCGGCGGCCTGCTCGCGGGCGGCGCTGCGATGGCCTTCGGCGTCGAGCGCGGCGCGTATCCCGCCGATGATCAGGCCGCGCACCGCCGACGGGTCGCGGAACCGGACTTCGGTCTTGGCCGGGTGGACGTTGACGTCAACATCCTCCAACGGAATCTGGACGAACAATGCCGCGATCGGATGGCGGTCGCGGGGTATCAGGTCGCGGTAGGCCCCGCGCAGCGCCCCGACCAGCAGCCGGTCCCTGACCGGGCGACCGTTGACGAACAGAAACTGCTGGTCGCCCATGCCGCGGTTGAAGGTCGGCAGGCTGACAACCCCGGTCAGCTTCAGGCCGTCCCGGCCGCAGTCGATGCCGATCCCGTGGCGCTCGAGCTCGGCGGCAAGCAGCTCGGCGACCCGCGCCGGTGCGCTCGACGGCTGCAGCGACAGAATCCGGCGGCCGTCATGCTCCAGCGTGAAGGCGATATCGCAGCGCGCCATCGCCAGTCGCTTCAGCGCGTCGAGGCAGGCGGCATATTCGCCCCTGGCGGTGCGCAGGAACTTGCGCCGCGCCGGCACCTTGCCGAACAGCTCCTCGACCCGGACCCGGGTTCCGGGCGGCAGCGACGCCGGCCCCTCCCCTTCGATCGCGCCATGGTCGATGACGATCCGCCAGCCGTCAGGCGCCGCCTGTCCTGAGCCTGTCGAAGGGCGCACCCGGCTTTCCAGGGTCAGCCGCGAGACGCTGGTGATCGACGGCAGCGCCTCGCCGCGAAAGCCGAAGCTGGTGATATGGTCGAGCGCGCCGTCGGGTAGCTTGGACGTCGCGTGGCGCTCGATCGCCAGCCGCATGTCGTCCGGCGTCATGCCGCAGCCGTCGTCGGCGACCTCGAGCAGCCCGATGCCGCCGCCGGAGAGCCGCACCGCGATATTGGCGGCGCCGGCGTCGATGGCGTTTTCGACCAGCTCCTTGAGCGCGCTCGACGGCCGCTCGACCACTTCGCCGGCGGCAATGCGATCGATGAGTTGGGACGGCAGCCTTCTTATTGACATGTTAAGGTCCCTAGCCCAATCCGGGACTGCCCGCGAAGCGCTGATTTTTCGCGAGAATTCAGTCCGCATTCAATGGGAAGTGTTTAATCGCCGGTAAGTGGCAGGGGTAGGTTCCCCCGCCGGACCGAGCAAGGGCGAGAGACGGGGTAAGAATGTTCTGGGCGCGTTGGTTCAAATGGATGTCGCACGACATGGCGATCGACCTCGGGACGGCCAATACCCTGGTCTATGTTCGCGGCCGCGGCATCGTCCTCAATGAGCCGTCGGTGGTCGCCATCGAGACCATCAACGGCGTCAAGAAGGTCAAGGCGGTCGGCGAGGACGCCAAGCTGATGATGGGCAAGACGCCCGACCAGATCGAGGCGATCCGGCCGTTGCGCGACGGAGTCATCGCCGACATCGACGTCGCCGAGCAGATGATCAAGCATTTCATCCACAAGGTGCACGGCGGCAAGATGCGCGCCTGGCGCTTTCCGGAAATCGTGATCTGCGTGCCCAGTGGGTCGACCTCGGTCGAGCGCCGCGCCATCCGCGACGCCGCGTCGAACGCCGGCGCCAGCCAGGTCTATCTGATCGAGGAGCCGATGGCGGCGGCAATCGGCGCCGACATGCCGGTGACCGAGCCGATCGGTTCGATGGTGGTCGATATCGGCGGCGGCACGACCGAAGTCGCCGTCCTGTCGCTTCGCGGCCTTGCCTACACCACATCGGTCCGGGTCGGCGGC
>CAYUWJ010000113.1:0-10186 GCA_964448315.1 uncultured Sphingomonas sp.
ATGACGGCGTGATAGCCGGCACTGTGCGTGTGAAGCGGAACTTCGGTGCCGTGCACTATGCGCGCATATTTGCCGTGTGCGCCGGCCTCCCAGTCGCCATAGGCGGGCGCGAAGCTGACGCCCGGGAACATCTCGCGCCACTGCAAATCGTTTACCGCGATCGTGCCGCCGGCCTGCGCATAAGCCGTGCCGGCGACAAGCGCCGCCAGCGTCGCGGCGGCCGCGATCCTATGTGATCTGCCCATCCTAGGTTCCTCCCTGTTTGCCCACCGCCGAACTACCATGCGGACGGCCATCCCCCAATAGCTCAAGGGACGCGTCAGCCTGGTGGCGGCGCTTCAGGGATTGCGCTGGATGACGAGCGGGCCGCTCAGGCCGGAGTCTGCTCCAGGGTCTTGGTCTTGACCTCGGGCAGACCGTTCGCGTCGATCTCCTTGATCAGCTCTTCCTTGCGCTGCCTGAGCTGCTCGCCGAGCGCGTCCATGTCGAGGTCGGCCTTGCGGGCCTGGCTGAACAGCCCTTCCAGCCTCTTCTCCTCCTCCTCGACATGGTGCTCGATTTCCTCCTTCAGCACCTTGACCTTGGAATCATAGAATTCGTCGGAGGGCTCGCCGGCCATTATCTCGGATATCATCAGCTTGGCGGCGTCATGTTCGACATAGGCTTCCTTCAGAAGCTCGTCCTCGACCTTGCCGTCGCAGGCCGGATAGAAAATCTCTTCCTCGATCGTCGCGTGGATGATCAGCTCCTTGCAGATCGACTGGGCAAGCTCCTGCTTGCGGTCCGAACCGCTGGCCTTTTCGAACTGTTCGAACAGATCCTCGACCTCGCGATGGTCCGCCTTCAACAACGCGATCGCGTCCTTCTGCTTGTCCGATGCCATGACCTGTTCTCCTTCGACAGCAAAACCGCTCGCCGAGGCCCGCGGTTCCGGGAGAATGGGGCTATCCGCGCCCGGCGGTGGCCTGCGGAAGCCGGGCCGCAACGGCCGCCGCCGCGGCCTTAGAATCCTCGTCCCGGTCGCGGGCGGATTCGGGTCCGACTGTCGATCCGATCTCGAGCCAGTCGCGGAACGGCAGGCCGTAGATCATGTCCATCACTTCGAACTCGAGGCCGGTCGGCTGGCTGGTGTTGCTGTTCCACAGCGCGACGACGCCGCTCTTGCGCTCGGGATCGAACAGGATCAGCGCGCGATAGCCGCTGACCCCGCCGTGATGGCCGACGATGCGGTGCCCGGCGTAATCATAGCTTCGCCAGCCATAGCCGTAGTGCGGGTCGCTGACCCGTTCGAGGAACTTGCGCATCCGCCGGCGCTCGCTCGGAGTCTTGACCAGCGGCGCCTGGATGGTCCGTAGCACGTCCGAAGAAAGCACGTCGCGCCGTTCGCCCATCTGCGCGATCATCCACAGCGCCAGATCCTTGACGTTGCTGTTGACGCCGCCGGCGGCCGGAACGCGGTAATAATTGTCGTTTACTTCCAGCGGCTTGCGGGCGGCGCTGTGCGGCCGCGCCCAGTTGGGCGAATCGACCAGCCCCTCCATGCTGACGCTGGCGCTGGTCATTCCGAGCGGATTGAACAATCGGTCGCGAAGGGCCCGCTCGAACGGCTTTCCGGTAATTTGTTCGACGATCTCGGACGAACCGTCGAAAGCGATATTCTGGTAGCTCCAGCAGGTGCCCGGCTTACAGATGAGGTTGAGCTGCGACAAAGTCCGGCGAAGGGCGTCGGTCGACTGCCCCTCCTCGAGCTTATTGTCGTAGGCGTTGCGGTAAAGGCCGAGGCGGTGGCTGAGAAGGTCGCCGATGGTGGCGCGATATTCGGCGCGGGCAGGCAGCTTCAGGCTGGCGGCATAATTGGCGAGCGGCGAATGAAAGCTGAGCTTGCCCTGCTCTGCCAGCGTTCCGACCATCGTTCCGGCAACCCCCTTGGACAGCGATGCCCATCGGAAAACGGTCTCGGGAGTCACCGCTTCGCCCGACCCTTCGACGGTCTCGCCATAGCCGTTGAGGAAGGTGATCCGCCCGTTTTCGACGATTCCGACGGCCATGCCGACCATCGCCGGCTCGTCGATCAGCAGCGAAAGCCGCCGGTCGAGCGTGGCATAATCGACGCTCCGGCGCGCTTCCGTGGAGGCCGCGGCGAGCTGCATGTGGGCGCTGGCGATGGGCGCGGAGTCGGGCTCGGGAGCGCTGTCGCGGCTGCCACCGGCAAGCGCCGCCGCCGCGACCAGCGACAGGCCGCAAAGCCCGAACTGAAACCGTCTCTCCAAATTGGCTCTCCCCAGCCCCAACGCAGCAGTGGTCGGGTGAGCGGCGCGGCTCAACAATTCATTGCCATTGCTGCGGCGAAACGAGTGCTGCTTACGATGAACGCCGCGCTGGCCTTGGCGGGCCCGCTGGCCTAAAGCCCCGGCCGATGCAATTTCTGAAGACCCTTGTCTGGGTTGTGATCGCCGTATTCCTCGTCGTCATTGCGGGTCGCAACTGGCATGATGTGACGGTCAACCTGTGGGGCGATCTCCAGGCCGACATCAAGATTCCGGTGTTGCTCGGGCTGATGGTCCTGATCGGCTTCGTTCCGACCTTCCTGGTGCTTCGCGGGCGCCTCTGGAGCATTCGGCGCCGCCTCGACGCGCAGGAGCGGCGGCTCCAGCCGGGCGCGGTCTCCGACCAAAACCCGGACGACGGCACGCCGTGATCCCGATTTACGTCGCCATCGACACGCCCGACAGGGCGCGCGCGAATGCGCTCGCCGAAAGCCTCCGCGATACCGGCTGCGGGCTGAAGCTGGGGCTCGAATTTTTCGCCGCCCACGGTCCCGAGGGCGTCGCCGAGATCGCCCGGGCCGGACTGCCCCTGTTTCTCGACCTCAAGCTCCACGACATTCCCAACACGGTCGGCAAGACGATCGCGGCGCTGCGGCCGATCGAACCGGCGGTGCTGACGGTTCATGCCGCCGGCGGCCGGGCGATGCTCGAAGCGGCCAAGGCCGCGGCCTCGCCGTCGACCAGGCTGGTCGCAGTGACGGTGCTGACCAGCCTCGACGCCGACGATCTTCGCGCGACCGGCGTTAACGATGTGCCGGCCGGACAAGTCGATCGGCTGGCGGGGCTCGCCCGCGCCGCCGGGCTCGACGGGATCGTCTGCTCGGGCGCCGAGGTCGGCGCTGCCCGCGCTGCCTGGCCGGCCGGCTTTCTGGTCGTGCCGGGGGTGCGCCCGCAAGGCAGCGGCGAAGCCGACCAGAAGCGCGTCGTCACCCCGCGAGCGGCGATGGAATCGGGCGCGTCGATGCTCGTCATCGGCCGCCCGATCACCGAATCCGGCGACCCCGCCGCCGCCTTTCGCCGGATCGCCGACACGCTCACAGGCTAGACAAGCACGCCGGCTTGGGCCTAGCCGCCCGACGACAGGCAACAACGAGGCTGTAATGAGCTGGCTGCGCCGCGTTAGAAACGGCATTCCGTTCCTGCCCAAGCGGCAGTCGACTGACAATCTGTGGCACAAGTGCGTCAAGTGCGGGACCATGGTCTTCCTCAAGGAATGGGAAGACAATCTGCGCGTCTGCCCGCGCTGCGAGTTCCACGACCGGATTGGCTGGCGGTTCCGCTACGCACAATTGTTCGACAAAGATGCCTATGAGCTTCTGCCCGCCCCTGAAGTGCGCCAGGACCCGCTTCGCTTCCGAGACAGCAAGCGCTATACCGATCGGCTGAAAACCGCCCGCTCGTCGACCGACCAGCAGGACGCGCTGGTCAACGCGCGGGGCCGGATCGGTGGCCGGGCGGCGGTAGTCGGGGTCCAGGATTTCGCCTTCATGGGCGGTTCGATGGGCATCGCCGTCGGCGCAGCCTTCGTCATCGGCGTGCGCGCCGCGATCGCCGACAAGTGCCCCTACATCATCTTCACCGCCGCCGGCGGCGCCCGGATGCAGGAAGGCATATTGTCGCTGATGCAGATGCCCAAGACGACGGTCGCGCTGACCGAGCTCAGGGAAGCCGGCCTGCCCTATATCGTTGTCCTGACCGACCCGACCACCGGCGGAGTCACCGCTTCCTACGCGATGCTCGGCGACGTTCAGATCGCCGAGCCCGGCGCGCTGATCGGCTTCGCCGGCCAGCGGGTGATCGAGCAGACCATCCGCGAGAAGCTGCCCGAGGGGTTCCAGCGAGCGGAATATCTGCTCGACCACGGAATGATCGACATGGTCGTCCCGCGCCACCAGATGAAGGAAATGCTGGCCAGGCTGATCGTCTATCTCACGCCGGAAGCGAAGGCGGCGTGAGGCTTCTCCCCCTCCCCTTCAGGGGAGGGGGTTGGGGGGCGGGGCAGTCTCGAATTGCCCCACTCCCCCTCTCCCTCCGCCGCCATGCGGCTCCTCCCTCTCCCCTGAAGGGGAGAGGGTGAATGGACTTCGCCCGCTCCTCGAACCCGGCCGTCCAAACGCAGCTCGATCGGCTGGCGCAGCTGTCGCCCGGCGGCGACCGGCTCGGCCTCGACCGCATAGCATTGCTGCTCGACCGGCTGGATCGGCCGCAGGACCGGCTGCCCCCCGTGCTCCACGTCGCCGGAACCAACGGCAAGGGATCGGTCTGCGCCTTCCTTCGCGCCGCGCTGGAAGCGGCGGGGCTGACGGTGCACATCTTCACCAGCCCGCATCTGGTGCGGTTCAACGAGCGCATCCGTCTCGCCGGCAGGCTGATCGAGGACGAACCGCTCGCCGAAATATTGTCGGAAGTGCTCGACGCCAGCGACGGCATCGAGCCGAGCTTTTTCGAGGCGACGACGGCGGTAGCCCTGCTCGCCTTCGCCCGCGCCCCCGCCGACGCCTGCATCCTCGAAGTCGGTCTCGGTGGCCGGCTCGACGCCACCAATGTCGTCGATCGGCCGCTGGTCACGGCAATCGCCGGCCTCGGGGTCGATCATCAGCAGTTCCTCGGCCGGCGAATGGCCGGGATCGCCGCCGAGAAAGCTGGAATCGCCAAGCCCGGCGCACCGCTGGTGACGCAGCTTTATCCGCCGGCGATGCGCGACCGAATAGGCGAAGTCGCCGAGGCGGTGGGTGCGCGCTGGCTGCCGCGCGGCGGCGCCTGGGATGCGGCCGTGATTCGCGACCGGCTTCGCTATCGCGACCAGACAAGCAAGCTCGACCTGCCGCTGCCGCGCCTGCCCGGCCGTCACCAGGCGATGAATGCGGCGCTCGCAGTCGCCATGCTGCGGCACCAGTCACTCCTCGCGGTGCCGCCTTCGGCATTCGATGTTGCGATGAGCAGCGTCGACTGGCCGGCGCGGCTTCAACGTCTGGAGCGCGGGCCGCTGACCGAGGCGCATGACGAGGTCTGGATCGACGGCGGCCACAACCCTTCCGCCGCCCGCCAGGTCGCCGCCTTCGTCCGCCGCAGCTTCGCCGATGGTGCGCCGCTGCACATGCTGTTCGCCAGCCTGTCGACCAAGCAGCCGGCGGCGATGCTGGCGCCGTTCGCCGGGCTGGCCGAAGCGGTCCACACGCTATCGGTCCGCGATCACGACTGCCACAATCCGCAAGAGCTTGCCGCCCTCGCCGCCTCGATCGGATTCCAGGCCACGGCGCACACCAACTTGCCGGACGCCCTCGCCGCCGTCCCGCGCCACGCGCGCGTGCTGATTTTCGGCTCGCTCTACCTCGCCGGCGAGGCGCTAGGATTGAACGACCAGGCGCCCGACTAGACGGGCTTGCCGGTTTCCTCGTCGGGGTGCTCGGCCCTGACGTCGCCCTCCCCCTTGACGCCGGCGTCGCCGATCGAGCTGTCGGCCAGTCCCGAGCGCATCATCATCCAGAAAAGGATGATTCCGGGGAAGGCGATCACCGTCGTCAGAATATAGAAGTTCACATAGCCCATCGCATCGATCAGCGATCCCGCGGTGGTCCCGGTGAGGAAGCGCCCGGCGATGCTCGCCATCGCCGACAGCAGCGCATATTGGGTGGCGGTGAAGCGCAGGTTGCACAGCGCCGAGAGGTAGGCGACGACCGTCACTCCGCCGATACCGCTGGCGAAATTCTCGAACGCCATCACTCCGGCCATCATCAAATTGCTGTGCCCGCTGGCGGCGAGCAGGGCGAAGCCGAAGTTCGACACCGCCATCAGGATGAGGCTGATCAGAACCGAGCGCTTCATGCCCAGCCTGGCGTACATGATGCCGCCGACGAACACCCCGACCAGCAGCGCGACGAAGCCGACGAACACATCATAAAAGGCAATCTCCGGCTTGGTGAAACCGAGATCCTCGAACAACAGCCGCAAGGTCAGATTGGCGAGCGTGTCGCCGATCTTGTGGATCAGCACGAACAACAGCACGACCAGCGCGCCCTGGCGCTTCATGAACTCGACCAGCGGGCTGAAATAGGCGACAAACGCCTGGATCGGCCCGCGGATCGGCGCCGGCTCGCGGTGCCGCGCCGGCTCACCCATGAATATTCCGACGGCCATCGCCGGCAAAGCGAACAGCGCACAAGCCGCATAGGCGACGCCCCAGCCCAGCCGGTCGGCGAGGACCAGCGCCAGCGCTCCCGCCGCCGCCGATCCGATTCGCCAGCCATATTGCGACATGCCCGATCCGACGCCGAGCTGGCGGGGTTCGAGCAGTTCGATGCGGTAGGCGTCGATGATGATGTCATAGGTGGCGCCGGCGATGCCGACCATGATCGCGGCAATCGCCACCGTCTGAATGTCTGCTTCCGGGTTGACGCTGCCGAGGAAGATGACCGCGGCGATCACCACGAAGCCGATCACCCACAGCCACGACCGCCGCTGGCCCAGGCGGTGCAACAATGGCAGCTTCACATTGTCGACGATCGGCGCCCACAAAAATTTGAAATTATAGGCGAGAAAGGTCAGCGCGAAGGCCGTCACCGTGCTTTTGGTGATGCCATGCTCGGCCAGCCGCGTGGTCAGCGTCGCGCCGATCATCGCGAACGGGAAGCCCGAGGATATGCCGAGGAACAGAGCGGCGATTGGGGCCGGTTCGGCAAACGGCCTGACTCCGGCCGGAAGCTTCCCGCGCCAGCCTGTGACTTCGCCAGCCTCCGTAGTCGCCATTCACTGCCTCCCGTCGACCGATGCAGAGCGGATGCTTAGCAGGACCGGCGCGTCTGAACAGGGGGTGAGCGACGGTCTTGCACAAGGCCGCGCCGAGGCGCACGGTGAGCGCGATGGACGCGCCCGTCAGCACCTCCCGGCCGAGCGAGGGCCAGCGCGCACTTGCCGAGGCGATCGCCCGCGGCGAGGCGGCGCTGGGCAGCGACATTATCGAGCTCGACTCGTCGGTCTATGTCGACCCGGACCGGTTCGACGCCGAGCAACGGGTGATTTTTTCCAAGCTGCCGCTGGCGGTCGCGCCATCGGCGCTGCTTGCCGAGAACGACCGGGCGGTCGCTCATGATGGTTTTGGAGTGCCGCTGATCCTGTCGCGCGATTCGGCCGGACGGTGCCACGCACTGGCCAACGTCTGCCGCCATCGCGGCACGCGGCTGATCGAGGGCAGCGACGTGGTTCGCGCCCGGCGGATCGTCTGTCCCTATCATGCCTGGACCTATGGCGCCGACGGCGCGCTGGTCGGCCTGCCGCGCGCCGAATGCTTTCCCGGCCTCGACCAATCCGAGCGCGGGCTGCTGCGCTTTTCCTGCGTCGAAAGCGGCGGTCTTGTCTGGTTTGCGCGGGACGAGGCGGCGGACTTCGCTCCGGCGACGGCGCTTGCCGCCGACATGGACGCGTTCGGCCTGTCCGGGCTGCACCTCTACAGGCGCCGCACCCACAAGGTTGCCGCCAACTGGAAGCTGGTGATCGACGCCTTTCTCGAAAGCTATCATGTCCAGCGACTGCACGCCGAGACCATCGCCGATTTCTTCGCCGACGGGATCACCGCCGCCGATTTCATCGGGCCGCACCAGCGTGCGGTGGTCGGCCGCGCCGACTATCTGGCGGAAATCGATCGCGACGACTGGGCGGCGCTGCGGCGGGCGGTCACCTACACCTATTTCCTGTTCCCCTCGACGGTGCTGGTGGTCAGCCCCGACTACGTCAACCTGCTGGTGGTGATGCCGCAATCGACCGGCCACTGCCTGGTCGAGGATTTCATGCTGATCCCCGAGCCGCCGGCAACGCCGGAAGCCGAAACGCACTGGCAGAAAAGCTGGGACCTGCTCGACGGCCGGACTTTCGCGCAGGAGGATTTCCGCGCCGCCGAGCTATGCCAGCGCGGACTCGAATCGGGGCTTGCGAGGACGATCACGCTCGGCACGCTCGAGGAGGGAATCGCCACCTTTCATCGCCGCATCGAGCAGCTGCTCTAGCCTTCGCTCTTTTTCAGAACATCTCCATGCCCTTGGGCGGCTTGACGCTTTCGCCCGACAATATGCTGTCGACCGCCTGGAGCGCTTTCTTCAGCATCCGCTCCGAATAGGGCTTGCGCAGGCTTCCGACCGCCAGATCCGCCGATTCCGGCGGCAGCTGATGCCCGGTTGCGAACAGGATCGGAATGCCCTTCGTTTTCGCGGCGCGGGCAAGGTCGACCCCGGTGCACTCGCCCTGCAACCGATAGTCGCTCAGGATCAAGTCGATCACTTCGCGGTCGAGCAAGGCCGTCGCGTCCTCGAAACTGTCGAGCGTCGCGACCACCTCATAGCCGAGGTCGGCGATCATCGTCTCATTGTCGAACGCGGTCAGCGGCTCGTCCTCGACGATGAGGATCCGCTTGACGATCCGGTTGCGCTTGCCGAACAGCATGTTGTCCCCGAAAAAGGATGTAGCGTGTCAGGCAAACGAACCAAGCGCGATCCAGTGCCGCGCCGGACCGGGCGCTTGCCCCGTGCGTCGGGTGCGGCGCAGCCGCGGGAGGCCGGGCCGCAGCGGATTGCCAAGCTGCTCGCCCGCGCCGGGGTCGCCTCTCGCCGCGATGTCGAGCGGATGATCGCCGACGGCCGAATCGCGCTCAATGGCGAGACGCTGACCACCCCGGCGACCCTGCTCGACGACCTTTCCGGGGTGCGTGTCGACGGCAAGCCCGTAGCGCCGCCAGCCGCCGCCCGGCTGTTCCGCTTCTACAAGCCGCCCGCAACGCTGACCGCGGCGCGCGACCCGAAGGGCCGTGCGACGATCTACGACCGGCTGCCCGCCGGACTGCCGCGGCTGATTCCGGTCGGGCGGCTTGACTATATGACCGAAGGCCTGCTGCTGTTGACCAACGACGGCGAATTGAAGCGCCAGCTCGAGCTGCCGCGTACCGGCGTCGTCCGCCGCTATCGCGCCCGCGCGTTCGGGGCTGTCAGCCAGGCGCAGCTAGAGGATCTGGCCGACGGCATCACCATCGCCGGCATCCGCTACGGCTCGATCGACGCCAATCTCGAGCGCCGCACCGGACGCAACTGCTGGATCGAGATGAGCCTGGCCGAAGGCAAGAACCGCGAGGTGCGCAACGTCCTCGCCCACCTCGGGCTGCAGGTTTCGCGGCTGATCAGGACCGCCTACGGGCCGTTCACCCTCGCCGGTTTGGAGCCGGGCGAGGTTGGCGAAGCCTCCCGAAACGAGCTCGCCGAGTTCCGGAAATCGCTGGCTTGAGGATCATCGCCGGCGAGTGGCGCGGGCGGCCGCTGATCGCTCCACCGGGCACGGCGACCCGGCCGACCGCCGACCGGGTGCGCGAATCCCTGTTTTCGATGCTTGTCAGCCGCCTCGGCCCGTTCACCGGCCTGCGCGTCGCCGACCTGTTCGCCGGAAGCGGCGCATTCGGCTTCGAAGCGCTGTCGCGCGGGGCCAAATTCGCGCTGTTCGTGGAGAAAGACGCTGCCGCGGCGCAGGCGATTCGCGCGAACGCCGAGCGCTTCCAGGCCGGCGAGCGCGTGGCGATCATCGGCGGGTCGGCGCTGGCGCTGCCGCCGAGCGAGCCGTTCGATCTGGTGCTTGCCGATCCGCCCTATGCCCCGGGCTCGGGTTCGGCGGCGGTTGCGGCTGTGGCCGAGGCCGGCTGGCTCGCCCCCGGCGGCTGGATGGCGGTCGAATCCGCGCGCGGCGATGCGGTGACCGCCGGCGGCTGGTCGCTGGAAGCCGAGCGCGACGTCGGCCGCGCCCGGATCAGCCTTATCCGCCGGCCTTAGCCTTTTTCGACGCCTTCAATATCTCCTCGACCTCTTCGGTGATCCGTCGCCCCATCGCCG
>CAYUWJ010000114.1:0-11063 GCA_964448315.1 uncultured Sphingomonas sp.
CGGCCGGCTGCTCCACGACACCAGCCAGATTTTCGACGACCAACTCGAAACGCTTGCCGCCGACAGCAAGCGGATCGGCACCCAGGGCGACGAACTCGATTTCGCGCTGCTGGTCGACGGCCTGTCGGCCGAGCGCGAGCAGGGCATCACCATCGATGTCGCCTATCGCTTCTTTTCGAACGACAAGCGCAAGTTCATCGTCGCCGACACGCCGGGGCACGAGCAATATACGCGCAACATGGTGACCGGCGCGTCGAGCGCCGACCTGGCGGTGCTACTGGTCGATGCGCGCAAGGGCGTGCTGCCCCAGACCCGGCGCCACTCCTACCTCTGTCACCTGCTCGGCATCCGCAGCTTCGTCGTCGCGGTGACCAAGATGGATCTGGTCGATTACGATCAGCAGGCGTTTCAGGCGATCGTCGCCGAATATCGCCAGTTCGCCGACGCGATAGGCGTCGCCGACTGGACCGCCATCCCGGTGTCGGGGCTGGCCGGCGACAATGTCGCCGAGCGCGGCGAACATATGCCCTGGTACGAAGGTCCGAGCCTGCTCGAGCATCTCGACACGGTGCCGCTCGATACCGCCGCCGACGCGGCCAAGCCGTTGCGGCTGCCGGTGCAATGGGTGTGCCGCCCGGGCCAGGACTTCCGCGGTTTCGCCGGGCAGATCGCTTGCGGATCGCTCGGGCCGGGGACCGAGGTGTGCATATTGCCGTCCGGGCGCCGGACCCGGATCGCGCGCATCGTCGGGTCCGATGGGGATTGTGAGCAGGCGGTCGCCGGCGAGTCGGTGCTGGTCACATTGGAAGACGAGATCGACTGCTCGCGCGGCGATGTGATCGCCGCCGCCGCCGATCCGCCGGAGGTCTCCGACCAGTTCGAAGCGACGATCGTGTGGATGGACGAGACTGAGCTGCTGCCCGGCCGCGGCTATTGGCTGAAGCTCGGCACGCAATGCGTCACCGCCACCGTCCAGGAGCCGAAATATGAGATCAATGTGACGACGCTGGAGCATCTCGCGGCGAAGTCGCTGGGACTGAACGCGATCGGCGTTGCGACCGTCGCCACCGACCGCGAGATCGTCTTCGAGCCCTATGCGCAGCCCGGTTCGAGCGCCAACCGGGTGCTCGGCGGCTTCATCCTGATCGACAAGCTGACCAACTCCACGGTCGCCGCCGGAATGCTCCACTTCGCGCTTCGCCGGTCGCACAACATCCATCGCCAGCACCTCGACGTCAGCCGCGAAACCCATGCGACGCTGAAAGGGCAGAAGCCGACCGTCTTGTGGTTCACCGGCCTGTCGGGATCCGGTAAGTCGACCATCGCCAACCTCGTCGAGAAGAAGCTGGCGGCGCGCGGGCGGCACACTTTCCTGCTCGATGGCGACAATGTCCGCCACGGGCTCAACCGGGACCTGGGCTTCACCGACGCCGACCGGATCGAGAATATCCGCCGAGTCGGCGAAGTCGCCCGGCTGATGGCCGACGCCGGACTGATCGTGCTGACCGCCTTCATCTCGCCGTTCCGCGCCGAGCGCGAGATGGTCCGCAAGATGCTTCCGCAAGGCGAGTTCATCGAAGTGTTCGTCGATACGCCGCTGGCCGAGGCCGAAAAGCGCGACGCCAAGGGCCTCTACGCCAAGGCGCGCGCGGGCGAGATCGCCAACTTCACCGGCATCGACAGCCCCTACGAGCCGCCGGAATCGCCCGAGATTCACATCGACACAATGACCACCAGCGCAGAACAAGCGGCGGAGCGGATCGTCGCCGAGCTGATCGACCGTCAGTCGGCCTAGTCGCCGGTGCCGGGGTCAGGCGTGAAATATTTGTCGAACTTGCCCTCTTCGCCCTTGTGCTCGTCGGCGTCGGCCGGGCTGTCCTTCTTGCGGGTGATGTTCGGCCATTCGGCGGAGAATTTGGTGTTCACCTCGAGCCATTTCTCGAGCCCGCTTTCGGTGTCCGGGAGGATCGCCTCGGCCGGGCATTCGGGCTCGCACACCCCGCAGTCGATGCACTCGTTGGGATTGATGACGAGCATGTTCTCGCCTTCGTAGAAACAGTCGACCGGGCACACCTCGACGCAATCCATATATTTGCAGCGGATGCAGGCGTCGGTGACGACATAGGTCATGGTAATCAAAGCTCCCTTGGCGCCGTCGCTAGGTCGCGGCGCCCGGCTCGTCAACGCCCAGCTCCCGATAGCAGGCCCGGGCTTCGGCGGCGGGGCCGCGCCGCGCGGGCAGCGCGAGGACGCGCAGCACGCGCACCCGGTCGCGCAGTGGCAGCGCGATCGTCGCGCCGACCGGCACCGGCTCGCTGGGCTTGGCGACCCGCTTGCCGTCGATGCGGACATGGCCGGTATCGATCAGCGCCTGGGCGAGCGCGCGACTTTTCACCAACCGGATGCAATGGAGATAGCGGTCGATCCGCATCGGTCCGTCATTGCGAGCGGAGCGAAGCAATCCAGTGGCGGGCGCATCCGGATTGCTTCGTCGCTGCGCTCCTCGCAATGACGGTCACCGCCTGAGCTTGGCGAGCTCGGCGAAGGCGTTGGCGGGGCGATTCTCGGCCGGGCCGCGCCGCGCCTGGCGCCGCCCGCGCCAGCGCCAGGTTGCGCCGCTTTTGGCGAAGCCGATGTCGCTCATCAACCGCGCGATCGCTTCCTCGTCGAGTCCGATCGAGATCGCCAGCTCCCGGTCGACCGGGTCGTCGCCTCCGGCCGAGCGGGTCTTGTGGGCGTGGCTTGCCAGGCGATCGGCAAGGTCGATGCGCAGCCAGTCGCGACCGACCCGCCGGTAGGCGAGCGCCGCGCCGCGCGGATTCGCTTCCGGCCCCAGCGTCGCCGCGCCGGCGGGCGCCAGCGCCGGCATCACCTGCCCGGTGCGCGCGGCGGCCAGCGCCGCCCGCCAGCGCTGGGCGGCCGGCTTGAGCATCGCATGCAGGAACACGTCGAGCGGACCGAGGCGAATTCCGAGGCGGTGAAGCCGCCGCCGGTCATCCTGTTCGAGCGCCGCGATCGGCCCGACGATGGCGCGGCGCGGGGTCACCCCGCCGGCATCGGCAAGCATCGCCGTCAGCGCCCGAACGCCGGGCGGGCTCGCCGGATCGGCGGCGGCGGCAGAAAGCCTGCGCAACGCTCCGAGGTGGCGCCCGATCGACGAATCGAGCCACGCCTCGAGCCGTGCTCGCAGTGCCGCCCGGCTGGGCGCCGAAAGCTGGTCGAGCGCCCGGCTGGTGCGGAGCGCCGGCTCGAGCAGCGAGCGGCCGGGCGCGAGCCGGGCAAGAACATGGCCCTGCCAGCCGACGGCCAGCCCGCGGTCCTCGACGATCAGCGCGAACGCTGCGTCGGGCGCTTCGAGCAGGGCCTGGGCGCGCCGCTCCAGCTCCTCGCCGAGCCGTCGTTCCGCCGCCGCCAGCAACAGCCTTTTGTCGGCAAGGCGGGCCGACTGGTCGACCCGAAACTCGAAGCCGGACAGATGGCCGATCGGCTCCGGGCCGACGCTGACCTCGCCGTCGGCGGCAACCGTGACCGGCAGCGCGTCGGCCCCGCGCGCGCCGATGTCGCGGACCAGGACCGAGGTGCGGCGATCGACGAAGCGCTGGGTCAGCCGCTCGTGAAGCGCATCGGACAATCGGGCCTCGACCTCGCGCGTCCGCTCAGCCCATTTCGCCGGGTCGGCCAGCCAGTCCGGCCGATGCGCGATATAGGCCCAGCTGCGCACCCCGGCGAGGCGATCGGCAAGCGCCTCGATGTCGCCGGCGACATTGTCGAGCCGGGTCACCTCGGCGGCGAACCATTCGTGCGGGATGTGGCCGCCTTCGCCGATATAGCTGAACAGCCGGCGGACCATGCGGGCATGGTGCATCGGCCCGACCTTGCGGAAATCCGGCAGGCCGCAGGCCGCCCAAAGTTTGCGCGCCACCGCGCCGCGCTTGGCCGCCACCGCCGGATCCTCGGCGATCAGCTTCAGCACCGCGAGATCGATCGCCAGCGGCGCCGGGCGCAGCAGCGGGTCGTCGCTTCGCACCTCGAGGCTGGCGATCAGCGCGCCGACGTCGGTGAAGTCGAGGTCGCTGTTGCGCCAGTGGAGATGGTCGAGCGGGCGGAAGCGATGCTCCTCGATCGCCTCGATTTCCTCGTCGCTGAACGCCGCTCCGCCTTCGAGCCCGAGCGTCCCGAACGTCCCGTCGCGCTGGTGGCGACCGGCTCTACCGGCGATCTGCGCCATTTCGGCGATCGTCAACCGCCGCTTGCGACGGCCGTCGAACTTCTCAAGCCCGGCGAATGCGACGTGGGTGACGTCCATGTTGAGGCCCATGCCGATCGCGTCGGTGGCGACCAGATAGTCGACCTCGCCGCGCTGGAACATCGCCACCTGGGCGTTGCGGGTCGCCGGTGACAGCGCGCCCATCACCACCGCGGTGCCGCCGCGGAAGCGGCGCAGCATCTCGGCCAGCGCGTAGACCTGCTCGGCGGAAAAGGCGACGACCGCGGTTCGTGGCGGAAGCCGCGACAGCTTGGCGCCGCCGGCATAACGCAGCGTCGAAAAGCGCGGCCGGCGGACGATCTCGGCGTCCGGCAGCAACTCGCGGACCAGCGGCCGCAGCGTGTCGGAGCCGAGGATCAAAGTCTCCTCGCGGCCGCGGGCGCGGAGCATCCGGTCGGTGAAGACATGGCCGCGCTCGGGGTCGATGCCGAGCTGCGCCTCGTCGATCGCGGCGAAGGCGAAATCGGCCGGCAGATCGGCCCGCTGCGGCTCGCGCGGGTTCGGCACCGGCATCGATTCGGCGGTGGCCAGCACGTAGCGCGCCTGGGCCGGGACGATCCGCTCCTCGCCGGTCAGCAGCGCGACCTGCTTGGCGCCCTTGATCGCGACCACCCGATCATAGACCTCGCGCGCCAATAGCCGCAGCGGAAAGCCGATGACGCCGGAGCTATGGCCGCACATCCGCTCGATCGCGAGATGCGTCTTGCCGGTGTTGGTCGGTCCGAGAATCGCCCGGACCGGAGCGTCGTCGCGCCGGGCCATGCCCACGAATGTGGCAGCGTGCCAGCGGGAAGCCAAGCCGCCATCCCTCCGACTGGCCTCAATTAGAGGCTCATTAACCCTATTCCGGCATCAGGATCGGCCAGGGAGTGGGCCATCCACATGCTTCACGCGCACAAGTATCAGCCGAACGAGGGGGAAAGCGCCGAAATCGTCGACTTTCCGGCGAAGGCGGCGGCGCAAGCGGAATTCGGCAAGCGTGCGGCGCGCGAGCCGTTCAGCTTGATCGTCGATCTTTCCGCCGAGGAGCTCGGCCTGCGCTGGCTGCGCGGGGCGGCGACGCTCGCCTTGCTGTGCGGCGCGGCGCTGATGCTCTCGCCGTCGCCGGGGTTCGGGTCGCTGCCGGGCGAACCGGCGGACGCGGGAATCGTCGACGCGCAATCGGGCCGCCTCGACTTGCCGCTGCTGACGCCGGCAGCGCCGGTCGAAGCCGAACGGCAAATTAGCGCTTCCGATGTCGGAAAAATCGAGACTGCCGGTGGCGACCCGGACGCCGTTCGGATCAGCGGCCAGGTGTCGGGCGGCCTCTACTGGTCGCTCCGCGAAGCGGGCGTGTCGCCTGAGACGGCGGCGGATTATCTAAAAGCGGTCGCGACGCGGATCGACGTCGGGGAAATCTCCCCGTTCGACCGGTTCGACCTGGTGGTCGCACGCGGCGACGCTGCCCCCTTGCTCTATGCCGGCCTGACACGCGCCCACGGCAGCAACGTGGAATTGCTGATTTGGACCGCGGCCGGCCGCACCGACTGGTTCGACGCCGACCCCGGCCAGCGTTCCTCGGACGGGCTGATGACTCCGGTCGCCGGGCGGATCACGTCGGGCTTCGGACGGCGTGTCCACCCGATCCTGCGCTTTGCCCGGAATCATCGCGGAGTTGATTTCAGCGCCGCCATGGGCAGCCCGATCGTCGCCGCCGCCGACGGCCAGGTGGTCGGCACCGGCTGGAACGGCGGTTACGGCCGCCAGGTCCGAGTCGCGCACGGCGGCGGCGTCGTCACCACTTACTCGCACATGAGCGGCATCGCCGCGGCGCCGGGCACGGCGGTCCGCCAGGGCGAAGTGATCGGCTATGTCGGCTCAACGGGCCTGTCGACCGGTCCCCATCTTCATTTCGAGGTATTGGTCGGCGGCCGCGCGGTCGATCCGCTGTCGGTCCGGCTGAGCGGGCGCCCGGCGCTCGAAGGGGCCCAGCTGGCGGCGTTCAAGGCGCGGCTGAAGCAGCTCTTGGCATTGCCGGCGAAGCGAACAGCTTAAGCTTTCGCGAGCCCTTTTTATAACTCCTTGATTTGCAACGGTTCGGAGAAGCGGGCGGTAAGCTGCGGGAACGGGATCTCGATCTTCGCCTGGTCGAGGGCGCGCTTGACCGCCCGGACCTAGGGATTAGCTGCGTGCCGGTGCCGCTTAGGTTTCTTCTTATCTTGCTGCCAGCAGTTTTCGAGCCGACAGGCGCGAGCAAATCGTGGGAGGGCGGTCGAAGCGCGCCCTAGCGGCCGTGCCCTCTCCACCGCTTGACGGTGCGCTGGATGATGCCTTCTTCGCCCCCGGTCTCGCGCCACAAAGCGGCGAAGCTCGGGTCGGACGAGGCCGGGCGCTTTTCCGGCTCGAGGTCGTCGAAGCGGACCCGGATGGGGATCGCGACGCCCTCGCCGCAGACGATGCACTCGCGGTTGCGCAAGGCGGGAATCGCATCGAGGAAGCCGCGCGCGCCTTCGGGCATCGCGGCTCGGACGCACGCCTGGTCGCGTTCGTTGTTGAGGCGCATGGCGATGATCGTGCCGCACTGCGACAGCACGCCTTCGGCAAGGTCGGAAGGGCGCTGGGTGATCAGGCCCAGGGACACGCCATATTTGCGGCCTTCCTTGGCGATCCGCTCGAGAATCTTGCGCACTGCCTGGCCGGCGGCCATTTCGTCCTTGGGGACGTAGCGGTGGGCTTCCTCGCAGACCAAAAGCAGCGGCCGCTGCGCCTCGGTGCGCGACCAGATCGCATAGTCGAACACCATCCGGGCGAGCACCGACACCACCACCGAGGTGATGTCGGAGGGAACACCCGAGACGTCGACGATCGAGATCGGCCGGCCGTGGCTCGGCAGGCGGAACAGTTTGGCGAGGAAGCTGCCCATCGAGTCCGACACCAGCATGCCCGAAAACATGAACGTATAGCGCGGGTCGGCGCGAAGCTCTTCGAGCTTGGTCTTCAGCCGTTGGAACGGAGCGGTGTCGCCGGCGCGGTCGAGCTTGCCCATCTCGTTGGTCAGGATCGTCGACAGGTCGGTAAGCAGATAGGGAATCGGCGAATCGACGGTGACCTTGCCGAGCGCCTGCAAATCCTTGCCCTTGGTCCGCGCCGCAAGAATCGTCTTGGCGAGAATGTCGGCGTCGCGCTGGCGCTCGGCGCCCTGGGTGGTGAGAAGCACTTCGCAATGCTCCTCGAAGTTCATCAGCCAGTAGGGCAATTGCAGATTGTCGACGTTGAACAGCTCGCCGCAATCCTTGAACGCGGCCGAATATTCGCCGTGCGGGTCGATCATGACGATATGACCCTCGGGGCTGAGCTGCGAGATGCGGTGCAGGATCAGTGCGACCGAGGTCGACTTGCCGGTGCCGGTCGAACCGAGCACGGCGAAATGCTTGGACAGCATCGGGTCGATGTACAGCGCGCCGCGGATGTCGTCGGTCGGATAGACGGTGCCGATCTCGATGTGCGGGCTGTCGTCGGCGGCGAACACCGCCCGAAGATCATTGGTGGTGACCGGAAGCACCGCGCAGCCGGGGATCGGGTAGCGCGTCACGCCGCGACGGAAGTTGCCGAGGCGGCCGCCGGAATCGCGATCGCCTTCGCCGAGGAAATCGACCAGCGCGACCAGCTCCCCTGATTGTTCGGCGCGCAGCGTTCGGACGTTGGCGAGCAGAAAGCTGTTGCCGACGATCATCTTGACCTGGCTTCCGACCTGCCCCGACATGGCGATCGACGAATCGCCGTTCGATTGCAGCCCGGCAAGCACGCTTGCATCCATCCGTATGCTGGAGCCGGAGCCGGCGATCTCGACGACTTCGCCGATGGTCGGCAGGTCGGCGACTGGCGCGGACGGCCTTGGCGCGGCGCCCGCCTCATCGCTGAAGCTGCTAATCTCGTTGACGAAATTCCGCAGATTCGGTTGCTCGTCCATCGCCCTCGATGTCCTCATTAAGACCAGTTTCGAAGCGTGGGGAGTAAAGCCGAGCGGTTAAGATTTGGCTTAGAAACGTCGGCGGAAGACCATTGCGGCCGCCCAGCCGAGACCGAGCGACAGGATGATCGCGGCCAGCCCGTAGAGGAATTGATGGCGCATGGCGGCCTGCGACACGAAGCGTTCGAAGCCGCTTTTGCCGATGAAAACATCCCTGGTCGCGACCGCGAGCACGCGCCCGTCGTCGACCAGGAAGGTCTCGGCATTATAGGTGCCGACCGGCACCTGGGCGGGAATGTCGATCCGCGCCCGGTACAATACGCCGTCGCTGATTTCGACGCCGGTCGGATGCTCGGCGTAAAGCTTCTTGCGCCGCCTGAGGTCGATCAGGCCGGTTTCGAAGCGGCGCGCGCGCTCGGGCAAGGCGCCGGTGCCAGGCGACAGCTGGAGATTGTTGACCCCAAGTTCATAGATCGCCGCGGTGCGTTCGTTGACCAGATCAGTGATCGGTTGGGACGAGGCCACCGCGTAATAGGCCGGGGCCGAACGGAAGCGGGCTGATTCGGCGTTCATCCAGATGCCGGCGATCTGCTGCTTTTCCCGCACCACGATTGGCTCGACCGGGCCCCGCAGGACGACGACGATGTCCGGCGGTTCGCTCGGCACCCGGCCGCCGGGATAGAGGATGGCGCCGAACAACAGCAGCTGGGCGCCGGTGAAGCTGTAACGGATCTCTATGCTTCGGGCGGAAACGTCGGGCACCAGCACTGGACTGGTCGCGCCGATCAGTGCCAGCGACAGCAGCGCGAGGGCGATCGGGCGAAACAGCGCGCTCACAGATATTCCACCGTGTAGATCTCGTCCGGCTGCCAGGCGAGCCCGAGCGCCATGCGCAGCGCGACCAGCAGGATCATGATCGCCAGCGCCAGGCGCAGCAGGTCCGGCTTGAGGCGAGTGGCGAGCGCCGCGCCATATTGCGCGCCGACGACTCCGCCGACCAGCAGCAGCGCGGCGAGGACGATGTCGACCGCCTGGGTAGTCAGACTATGCACCATCGTCGTCGCGGCGGCGATCACCAGGATGATCGCCAGCGACGTGCCGATCACGACCCGCGCCGGCATCCCGAGAATATAGATCATCGCCGGGATCAGGACGAAGCCGCCGCCGACTCCGAGCAGCATGGTCAATATGCCGGCGACGAAGCCCAATGCCAGCGGCGCCAGCGGCGAGATGTAGAGCCCCGAGGCATAGAAGCGCCAGCGCAGCGGCAGCGACGCGACCCAGCGGTTATGGCGCGGCCGCTCCGCCGTTTTGGCCGGCGCCATATAGCCGAGCGCGATCAGCGCATCCCTCAGCATCAGCCCGCCGATTCCGCCGAGCAGCAGCACGTACATCGAGCCGATGACGACATCGATCTGGCCGCTCGTCTGAAGCGCTGTGAAAATCACCGCCCCGGCAAGCGAGCCGAACACGCCGCCGACCACCATCACCGCGCCGATGCGCAAGTCGACTCCGCCGCGGCGCATGTGAACCATCGCTCCCGAGACGCTGGCGCCGCTGATTTGGGTCGTCGCCGAGGCGACGGCGACGGTCGGCGGGATTCCGTAGAACATCAGCAGCGGCGTGGTCAGGAAGCCGCCGCCGACCCCGAACATTCCGGACAACAGCCCGACCAGTCCGCCCAGCGCGATAATGAACAGCGCGTTGACCGACTGCTCGGCGATTGGAAGATAGATGTCCATCGATCTGCAGGCGAAGGACTAGCGGCAAGCCTGGCCAAGGCCAATGCGGTGGCGGCTATTTCTTGCGCCTTCTTTTAAAAGTCGCCGGCGAGCGTGAGCGCCGGGCCGGACCCGGGCTCGGCATGCCCCGCCAGCCGCTGCCGCCAGTCGAGATCGACGCGCATATTGTGGCGCACCCGCATCGAGATGCGCGGCCCGCTGTCGACCCGGTAAATGCCGGGCTGGGCGCCGCCCCACACTCCGAAGCCGGCCGAGAAGCGGCCATGGACCGGCCTGGTCACGGTCATCGCGCCGTCGGCGAACAGGTCGCGGCGCCGGGCGCCGACGACGCCGGCCTGGAAATAGCCGTCGAGCGCGAGGCTCCAGGGCAGCGACCGCTGGTAAACGCCGCCTTCGGCGAACAAAGCGAAGGCCGATCTGCCGCCGTCGCGCCCGAGCGCCTGGCGCCGCTCTGCGGTCAGCGAAACCGGGATCGTCCGGAACGGAGTGAAGCGTACCCCCGCCGCCACCTCGCCGCCGCGGGTGCTGCCGCCGACCGGTGAGCTGCTGCGCAGCGAGGCGGCGATCGAGCGGTTGAGTGCATAGGTCAGGCGGGCGCCCGCCTGGCTCCCGCCCAGCGTGCCGCCGTTGGCAAGGCCGTCGCCGCCGCCGCTGCCGCGCAGCAGCGCCCAGGCGGTCAGCTGCAACCGGTCGAGGCTATTCGGGTCGAACGGCTGCGCACTCGGAGCGGGGAAGGGGCTGCGCCGTTCGGGGAAGCTGGCCGACGCGAGCCGCGACAGTGGCCATTCGTCGAGCTCGGGAATCTCCGAATAGAACAAGGGCGGAGGGTCGAGGTCGAGCGGCGTGAAAGACGCGGGCGCATGGGGGAGCCCGGCGTAGGACGCCGCCACGGCCGCCGCCGGGCGATGCTCGGGATAAGGATAATAGACCGGATAGGGACGGCCGTGCATCGCCGCCTCCATAAACCAGGGCGGCAACGGATAGCCGGCCGGGTCGATTTCGACCGCCGCCGGCGCCACCGGCCCCGCCACCGGATCGAGCGGCGGTAATTGGGTCGCAACGGTCGGCGGCGGCTCGGCGCGTGCGGCCGGAAGCGAGTGGGTGC
>CAYUWJ010000115.1:0-6612 GCA_964448315.1 uncultured Sphingomonas sp.
AGCCGCTCCTGCACCTGCAGCCGCCGCGCATAGCCGTTGAGCACCCGCGCCAGCTTGCTGATCCCGACCACCTTGTCGCGCGGCAGATAGGCGATCGCCGCCTTGCCGATGATCGGCGCCAGATGATGTTCGCAGTGGGAGTGGAACGGAATGTCCTTCAACAGCACGATCTCGTCATAGCCGCCGACCTCGGTGAACACTCGGCTCAAATGGTCGGCCGGATCCTCCTGATAGCCGCTGGCATATTCGCGCCATGCTCGCGCCACCCGCTGCGGCGTGTCGAGCAGGCCCTCGCGGTCGGGATCGTCGCCCGCCCAGCGGATCAGGGTCCGCACCGCGTCGGCGACCGATTGCGGAACTGCGACCGGCGGCTGCGGCGCGACCAGGTCGCCATTGTCGGGGGTGGGGCTCATCGGCGCGCCTTCCTGTCAGATCTCAAAGTCGGGCCAGTCGTTCGGGTTGGCCGCCGCGCCACGCCGCCGGAGCATTTGCGCATGCAGCCTCTCGACCGTCCGCCCGGCAGTCTCGGTGAACCAGCCCGGCACAATCGCATGGACCAGGCAGGCTGCTCCGGCGGCGATCAGTTCGCCGCCGATGCGGGCCGCGCCGATGCCGTGCCGTGCCCAGCTCATGCCCAGCGAGCGCGGGTGGCCAGTGAAGAGTCTCGCTGTCACTCCGGACCGTGTCCCGAGTTCCGGATTGCGCTGTCCCACGGCCCCTTTTCCTGCAATTATTACGAACCTATCTGGTGGCCCCGGCAGGACTCGAACCTGCGACCTACGGTTTAGGAAACCGGCGCTCTATCCGGCTGAGCTACGGAGCCGTCCGCGGCCACCGATAGGCAAGCGCGGCATTTTTATCAATCGCCGGGGCGGCGGCGATCATCCTTGCGCGACCGGGCCGATCGGCCGGCGGTGCCGAAGCGCCGGCACCCGGGCCCGCACTTCGGCAACCCGTTCGATATCGAACTCGGCAAAGGCGACGCCGGAGCGCGCCTCCATGTCGAGCAGCACCTCGCCCCACGGATCGACAACCAGCGAGTGGCCGAAGGTCTCGCGGCCGTCCTCGTGCGTCCCGCATTGCGCGGCGGCGATGACGAACAGCCCGGCCTCGATCGCCCGGGCGCGCAGCAGGACATGCCAGTGTGCCTTCCCGGTCGGCACGGTAAAGGCGGCCGGGACGGCGATGGTCTCGGCGCCGGCCTCTGCCAGCGCCGCGAACAGCGCCGGAAAGCGCAAATCGTAGCAGATCGTCAGCCCCAACCGTCCGACCGGCGTTGCGTCGACGACGACCGGCTGATGTCCGCCGCGATAGACCGCGCTTTCGCGCCAGCTTTCGCCGCTCGGCAGGTCGACGTCGAACAAATGGATCTTGTCGTAGCGCGCCCGCACCTCACCGTCGGCATCGATCACGAACCCGCGGTTGGCGAGCTTGCCGTCCTGCGTCGCCAGCGCCAGCGACCCCAGATGAAGCCATATGCCGGCACGCCGCGCCGCATCGCGGCAGGCGGCCAGCACCGCGTCCTCCCCCTCGACGCGGATTTGCTTCGACGCTCGCTCGGTGTCCCTGTCGAGCAGGCCGGACATCTCGGGCGTGAACAGCATCTTCGCGCCGCCCGCCGCGGCTGCCTCGATCGCCGCGACCAGCGCGGCGGCATTCGCGCCCGGATCGATTCCGGTTTGAGACTGGAAGAGCGCCACCCTGGTCATCGTCATGCGGCGAGCAGCGCGTCCAGCTTGCCGGCCCGTTCGAGCGCCATCAGCGCGTCGCAGTCGCCGACATGGGAATCGTCGATGAAGATTTGCGGCATCGTCCTGCGTCCCCCCGATCTTTCGATCATTTCCTGCCTCCGGGCCGGGTCGAAGTCGACGAAATGAGATTGATAGTCGACCTGCTTCGAATCGAGCAGCCGTTTGACGCGCGTACAATAGGAACAATGGGACTTCATGTAGACTTCCACGCGCGCCACACAGGTCTCCGAATCTTCACCTAACGCGCCATCCGCGCCGGCCGAACCACCCTCGCCCAGCTTACCAGGTCGACCCTGGCGGCCCCGGCGCGTTTGAGAACCCGCGCGCAGGCGTTGGCGGTGCTGCCGGTGGTCAGCACATCATCGACCAGAACGACGGTCGCACCGCGAAGGTCCGTCGCGTTCACCTTGAACGCTCCGGCGACGGTCCGCCGTCTTTGCCGCAGCGACAGGCCCTTGAGCGGCGGCGTCCGCTTCACCCGCCGCAGCAACCGCAGTTCAGTCTTGAGGCCCGTGGTTCGGCTAAGCTCCCGCGCGACCAGGACGGACTGGTTGAACCCTCGCTGCCAAAGGCGAGTGCGGTGCAGCGGCACCGGCACCAATATGCTGTCCGGCGGGACTTCCCCGAGCAGCGGCGCCATGTAACGCGCCATGGTTCTGGCCAGCGCGACCTTGCGGCCATATTTCAACCTCAGCACCATGCGCCGGGACAAGTCGTCGTAAGCGACCGCGGCGCGGGTGCGCTGGATGCGCGGCGGCCTGGCAAGGCAGGCCGCGCACTGGTCGGCCTCGGTCGCCTCAAGCGGAAAGCCGCAGATCCGGCAGCCGCCGGCCCCGAAAAACTCGATCTGCTTCCAACAGTCGGCGCAGAAGCTGTGAAGCTCGGCGACGATCGTCCCGCACCCTGCGCAGCGCGGCGGCAGCGCGAATTGCAGCAACCATTGCGAGCCTTGCCTGAACAGCGCTGTGCCCATCATCGCAAGGCTTGTCGCCCAGCCGCGCCCGTCGCACAAGCGGCTGGTGCCCGGCGATCTATTCGACCTTAAGTTGCGGAGCCTGCGCCGCGACCGAGCTTTTCGAAACGGGGCGGAGCTGTTCCTGCACGACCGCCTGTTCGCCGACATCGTCGAGCGACTCTCGCTGATCGACCGCCGTTTTCGGTCGGCGCTGCTGATCGGCTGCCCGAACCCGCAATGGCGGCGGCAGCTTGCGGCGATGGTGGAGGCGGTCACTGTCGTCGATCCCGGGACCGAGTTCGCCGCTGCCGCCGGCGGCTCCAGGATCATCGAGGACGACATGGAGCTGCCACCCGATAGCTTCGATCTGTGCGTCGCGATCGGCACGCTCGACACGGTCAACGACCTGCCGGGCGCGCTGCGCACGATCCGCTCCGCGCTTCGCCCCGATTCGCTGCTGATCGGCGCGCTCGCCGGCGGCGATACGCTGCCGTGTCTGCGTAGCGCGATGCGGTCCGCCGACGAGGTTATGGGCGCGGCCAGCCCCCACGTTCATCCTCGAATCGAGCCTTCGGCGATGGCGGCGCTGCTCGACGCCGGCGGATTCGCGCGGCCGGTGATCGACGTCGATCGCGTGGCCGTGGGCTATGCTTCGCTCGCGGATCTTGTGCGGGATCTGCGGGCGATGGCCGCGACCAACATATTGGTCGCCCGTTCGCGCTTTTCGCTGTCGCGCGTAGCGCTCGCTGCGGCGACCGGCCGCTTCGACCAGTCGCGGTCCGAAGGCAAAACCGTCGAGCGCTTCGAATTCCTCCATTTCGCCTGCTGGACGGCAAGCGACAATCAGGCTGAGGGCCCGTTAACCCCGTTGGCGCAATAGTTGTTAACTGGCGTCGGGCTATTGCGCCGTCGTGGACTTGGACCAGAGGAGGGTAGCGTGGGAGCTGTCCGAAACAGGATCCGTGCGCTCTACGCCGACAGGCGCGGAGCGACCGCGATCGAATATGCCTTGATTGCGTCGCTTATCGTGATCGGAATGATGGGCGGCCTGTCCCTGCTCGGCGGGGGCACCGACGGCATGTGGACGTATATCTCCACCGAGATCGAGGAGAATATGTGATCGTCGCTGGCGGCTAGATCGGGCGGCGCCTAGCTCCGCCGGTCTCCGTACACGACGAGTTTCACCTTCTGCCCGGGGGTCAGCCGCGCATTGGCCGCCAGGCCGTTGAGCGACGCGAAGCGTTCCAGCTGGAAATTGGGATAGGCCATCCGCCTCGCCAGCGACTGGACCGTGTCGCCCGGCGCGACTGTCACCACATCGATGATTCGCGGACGGATCGCGGCGGCTTCGGCCGGCGAGACCCGCCGCGCCGAGCCGATCATTTCGTTGAACGGGCCGATTCCGGCGCCGGCCCTGGTCAGCATGACGAAATGATAGATGGTGTTGGGCGCCCATTGATAAGCGACCACGCTGACGTCGACTCCCCCCGAAGACGTGTTGGCGCGCGCAGTGGTGTAGGCCGCAGGAAGCCCATTGATCACTGTCCGCTGCGGTGGCGGCACGGCCAGCCGTTGCCGGCCGGCGAGCCGCTGGATGACCTGGTAGATGTAATTTTCGAGGCTGCCATTGTATGTGCCGCCGCTGAACTGCGCTTGCCCAGCCGTGCCCTGGATCGACACCGCCCGGGTGCTGTTCTGCATCAGAAAGCCCTGAGGGACGGCGAAGAAGATGCGCAGGTCGGGGTGGGTGAAGGTGCGACCGTTGATGACGCCCTGCTCCGGATCGTCGCCGACGTAAATGCCTTCGAGCTGGGCAAGAAACTGGTCGCGGTTGCGGATGCCGGTGCCCAGTCGCCCGGTCGCCTGCGCTTCCGCGCGGGCCCGCTGCACCCGATTTTCGCTGAGCGGGTGCGTGCTCGCCCATTCCGGAGTCTGGCGGCTGTCACGGCCCTGGATCCGGGCCTCCAGCACGGTCGCGCGGCCAAGCGACGCCAATATTCCCGGCGCGCCGACCGGGTCGTAGCCGGCGGCGATCAGATAGCGGATGCCGAGCGTGTCGGCCTGATATTCCTGATCCCTCGAGAAGCTCAGGGTCGCAAATTGCGACGCCTGCTGCGCGCTCCGCGACAGCAGGTCGCCGAACACATTGTTGCCGACGACACTGCCGAGGATCGCGCCGAGCACGCCGAGGATGGTGTTGCGCTGGGTCGCGGACTGGCGGGCCTGGGCGTGATTGCCGGCGATGTGGCCGACCTCGTGGCCGAGCGCGAACGCCAGCTCGGCCTCATTGTCCATCAGCGCCATCAGCTGGCGGGTGATGTAGACATATCCGCCGGGCACCGCGAACGCGTTTTCCACCGCGGAGTTGAGGACCGTGAAGTTGTAGGCGGCGGCAGGGTTGACGATCCCCGAAGGCGCCGAAATTCGCCGTCCGACCGCCTGCGCATAGGCAGCGCGAGGGCCGGTTTCGGCCCCGCCGAATTCTTCGACCAGTTGCGGGTGCTGCTGCCGGGCCTCGTTGACATAGCGCGGATTGAGCGCCCGCCCGCCGGTCTGCGCCGGCAGAATGGCCGGCGTCGCGGCGACGGTGGCCGCGCCGATAAGTAGGAGGGTCTTGCGCATCATCACTCTCTTACAAGCTGCATTTGCGATGCCGTTTTCGGCTCGCCGCCTTGAACGAGAGATGAAGTGCCCGGTTCCTACTGGCCCCGGCTCAACCGATCGCCAGATATTTCGCGCGCCGCTGCTTCAGCAACTGGTCCGGCCCAATCGCCGCGAATCCTGCCAGCTCTTCCGAAATTGCCGCCTTGACGCTGGCGATCGCCACCTGCGGCTCGCGATGCGCTCCGCCGAGCGGTTCGGGGACGATGCCGTCGACGATTCCGAGCGCGTGCAGATCCTGGGCGGTGATTCGCATCGCCTCGGCGGCCTCGGCCGCCTTGTCGGCGGTTCGCCACAGGATCGACGCACAGCCTTCGGGCGAAATCACCGCATAGACCGCATGCTCGAGCATCAGCACCCGGTTGGCGGCGGCGATCGCGACCGCGCCGCCGGAGCCGCCCTCGCCGACGATCACCGCCACCAGCGGCACGCCGAGCGACAGGCACTGCTCGGTCGACTTGGCGATCGCCTCGGCCTGGCCGCGCTCCTCGGCCTCGACCCCCGGGAAGGCGCCGGGCGTGTCGACCAGGCTGACCACCGGCAGACCGAAGCGGTCGGCGAGCTTCATCAGCCGAACCGCCTTGCGATAGCCTTCCGGCTTTGCCATCCCGAAATTATGCTTCAGCCGCGACGCCGTGTCGTCGCCCTTCTCATGACCGATCAGCACCACGCGGCGGCTGTCGATCGTCGCCAGGCCGCCGACGATCGCCGGGTCGTCGGCGAACGCCCGGTCGCCGGCCAGCGGAATGAAATCCTCGGTGAGACCGGCGACGAAATCCTTGAACCGCGGTCGTTCGGGATGCCGCGCGACCAGCGCCTTCTGCCACGGCGTCAGCTTGCCGTAGGTATCGCGCAGCAGCTTCGCCGACTTCGCCTCGAGCCGTTCGATCTCGGGTCCAAGGTCCAGTCCGCCGGCGCTGGCGGTGTCCTTGAGCTCCGTAAGTCGAGCCTGAAGCTCGGCAATCGGTTTCTCGAACTCGAGGAAGGTCTGCATCGCCGGGCGCGGGTAGGGTGGCGCGCGCCGGCCGTCAACGATTGCGGCTTGCCAGCGGGTGCCTGGCATTGACCAGCTGGACCAGCCGGGCGCTGTCGACATGGGTGTAGATCTGGGTCGTGGCGATATCGGCGTGGCCAAGCAGGGACTGAACGACGCGAAGGTCGGCACCGCCCGAAAGCAAATGGGTGGCGAAGGCATGGCGAAGCACGTGCGGGCTGATGCGGTCGGGCGAAATGCCGGCGTCGGCG
>CAYUWJ010000116.1:0-23942 GCA_964448315.1 uncultured Sphingomonas sp.
GTGAGGCGCTTGCCGAGCTGGTTGAACTCGCCGACCTTGACCGATGCGCCGAGCGCTCCCGAGCGCAGGTCAAACCGCAGCCCTTCATAGCGGTAGCGGGCGTAGGGATCGATGTAGCCGACGATCACCAGATTGAGCAGAGTCAGCGCCAGCGCATAGGCGTAGGGCACGCGCAGCAAGCGGGTGTAGCCGACGCCGATGCCGCGCAGCGCATCGAGCTCGGACGACAGCGCCAGCTTGCGGAAGGCGAGCAGGATTCCGAGCAGCAGCCCGATCGGAATCCCGAGCGAAAAATATTCCGGCAGGAGGTTGGCTAGCATCTCCCAGACGACGCTGACCGGCCCGCCCGCAGTGACGACGAAATCGAACAGACGAAGCATTTTGTCGAGGATCAGCAGCATCGCCGCCAGGATCAGCGTGCCGATCAGCGGGACGGCGATCGAGCGCGCCATATATCTGTCGATTAGCGAAAGGCGCACTTTTCGTCGTTCCGACACCATGATTTGGCCCCAAAGGAGGCCAAGAGAGCAAGTCAGGCCGGGGCGCAATTGGTCGACCGATCCGCCGGCCGGTCCTGTCTATAGCGAGTTCAATGGTAAAATCATGCCGAAAACGCCGACATCCGCGCCGATCCGCAAACGCCTGCTCCTAGCCGCGTGCCCGGTTGTCGGGCGGCCGCGGGTGGAGGGCTGACGGTGGCGCGCACGCGGATCGCGATCCTGTCGAATCCGAAGTCGACGGGCAACCTTGCCCAGCTTTCGCGCATCCGCGCCTATTGCGCCGACCATCCCGACATCTTTCACTATGAGGTTGATCGCGCCGACCAGATCGGCGACGCGCTCAAGACCATCGCCCGGGTCAGGCCGAAGATGCTGGTCATCAACGGCGGCGACGGGACGGTCCAGGCGGCGCTGACCGAAATCCACAACGGCCAGCACTTCGGCAAGCACACGCCGCCGGTTGCGGTATTGCCGAACGGCAAGACCAATCTGATCGCACTCGACCTTGGCTCGCAGGGCGACCCGATCGTCGCTCTGGAACGGCTGGTGGGCCTCGCGCAAGCCGATCTTGGCCCGCATATCGTCGCCCGCGAGCTGATTGCGCTTCGCCGCGATCCGGGAGGAATCCCGACCATCGGCATGTTCCTGGGCGGCGCCGGCCTTGCCGAAACCATCCTCTATTGCCGCCACAAAATCTATCCGCTCGGGCTCCCGAACGGAGTCAGCCACGCGCTGACGGCGTTCGCGCTGCTGTTCCGGATGCTGTTCCGCGTGCAGGGGCGGTTTCTGCCGCAAAACCCGGCGCCGCTGATGGTCTCGTTCCACAGCGATGGCCGACTTTCCGGCCGGTTCGCTCTGCTGGCGGTGACGACGCTCGAGAAGATGCTGCTGTCGGGAGCGATGGCGGGCGCCGGGCGAGCGCCGCTCAAGCTGATCGCAATCGAGGAACGGGCCGGGTCGCTGCTGAGCGCGTTCTACGCCAGCATCATGGGACGGCTGGGGCGCTCGAAGCTGCGCGGCGTGCATTTCGAGGAAGCGGACGAAATCAGCATCGAGGGCGACCGCTCGAACGTCATCCTCGATGGCGAGATGTTCAGCGCCGAAGTCGGTCAGCCGATCATGCTCAGTCCGGCGTCGCCGTTGTCGTTCGTCCGCCTCGCGGCCTGAAGCCTTGAGCGAACTGCGCGATCTGGTCGAAGAGGAGCTCGGCGTGCCGGTCGATCCCCGGGTCGAAGCCGTCGCCCGGGCGATCGTCGCCAAACATGGCGGGGCGTCGCGGGCGGTGCTGTTCTATGGTTCCTGTCTTCGCGAGCCTATGCTCGACGGGTTGATGCTCGATTTCTACCTGATCGTCTCCGACTATCGGGCGACTTATGGGAAGAGCTGGCTGGCGCTGGCGAACAGGCTGGTCCCTCCCAACGTCTTTCATTTCCAGCACGACGGCCTGGCAGCGAAATATGCAGTGCTGAGCGAGGCGGACTTTCATCGCCTCGCCGGCCCAGGGACGCGCAACGTGTCGGTCTGGGCCCGCTTCGCGCAGCCGGCGAGGCTGGTCTGGGCGGCGGATTCGCAAGCCCGCGATCGCGCGATCGATGCGGTCGCCCGGGCGGCACCGGCGTTGCTCGCCGCCGCCGGCCGCAAGGCTGACGAGGAGCCGCTCGATCTGTGGCGTCGCGCCTTTCGACTGACCTATTCGGCGGAGCTTCGGGCCGAGCGAGCTGCGCGCGCTACGTCCGTCGTCGACTTCGACCCCGATCGGTATAATCGAATGACAGCCCCGGCGCTGGCCGCCGTCGGCGGTGAAGGGAAAATGGCGAGCGGCGGCTGGGGCCGGAGACGGCTGGAAGGCAAGCTGTTGTCGGTGCTTCGGCTGGCGAAGGCCAGTGCGACCTTCGCCGGCGGGATCGACTATATTGCCTGGAAGATAAATCGGCACTCGAATGCCGGCATCCGCATCAAGCCATGGCAAAGGCGCTGGCCGCTGCTGGCGGCTATCGGCCTGTTGCCCCGGCTCCTGAAGTCAGGATCGGTTCGCTAGGCGGTCGGGCGAGCGCGGCGGACACCGCTCCGGCGAGCGCTCCGACGGTGAACGGCTTGCGCAGCAGCTCGTTGCTTAGCAAATCCTCGCTTTCGCCCTCGCCGACATAGCCCGTGACGAACAGGACCGCGAAGTCCTCATAATTGGCCTTGAGGTTCCTGATCAGCTCGGGCCCGGTCATTTCTGGCATGATCACATCGCTGATGACGAGATCGAACTTCCGCTGCTCGAAAATCGCCATCGCTTCCGCTCCGCTGGCGCAGGCGACCGGTTCGTAGTTGAGGTCCTCGAGCGCCTCGATGGTCGAGGCCCGGACTCGCGGGTCGTCCTCGACCACCAGGATCCGGGCGCCCGGAACGGTCGCCTCACTGTCCAGTCGCTGAGTTGCCGGGTGGGGCCGGATTTCCGCCTGTTGGACGTGGGTGCGCGGCAAATAGATCGACACGGTCGTGCCCTTGCCCGGCTCGCTTTCGATCCCGACCTCGCCTCCCGACTGGTGGGCAAAGCCGAAAATCTGGCTGAGGCCGAGACCGGTGCCCTTGCCGACCGGCTTGGTCGTGAAGAAGGGCTCGAACGCCCGATCGAGAACATCGGGGGTCATCCCGCAACCCGTGTCGCTGACGCTGATCCGGACATATTCGCCGGCGCGGATATCTCCGACTTCATTGGCGGCGACAGTCACATTGTCGGTGGTGATGCGCATCACCCCGGTCCCTTCCATCGCGTCACGGGCGTTGACCGCGAGGTTGACGATGGCGTTTTCCAGCTGGTGCGGATCGACGTAGATCGGCCAGGCCTCGCGATCGGCATCGATCTTGATCCGGATCCGTTCGCCCAGAGTCCGGTCGAGCAGGTCGGACATGCCGGCGACCAGTTCGGAACTATCGACCCGCTCCGGAAGCAGCGGCTCCGACCGGGCGAAGGACAGCAGGCGGCGAGTCAACGCGGCGGCGCGGGTGGCACCTTCCATCGCATTGTTGAGATGGTTCATGATTTCGCGCCGCGGCCCGTTCAGCCGGCGCCGGGCAAGGTCGATTCCGCCAACCACCACCGCCAGCATATTGTTGAAGTCGTGGGCGATGCCGCCGGTCAGCTGGCCGACCGCCTCCATCTTCTGGACCTGGCGCAGCTGCGCCTCGGCCGCCTGCCGTTCCTGCGCCTCTTCGCGCAGCGCTTCATTGGCTTCGAGCAGTTCGCGCGTCCGGTCGGCGACCGCCTGCTCGAGCACTTCGGCCCGCTCCGACTCACTTTCCGCCTGGCGCTTGGCATAGGCGAACTGGCGGATTGCCTGAACCGCCACCAGCCCGAGGAAGATCGCCGCGGCGCCGACGATGAGGCCAATCCAGCTGAGATAATCGGTCAGCCGGTCGGCCTGGGCGGCGAACAGTTCGGTTTGCTGTATCCGGCTGCGCAGCAGTTCGCGCTCGGCCTGGGCGATCTCCGACAGCTTGGCGGTCAGCTCCTTGCCGGTATCCGCTTGCGCGGCTGCGTAGAAATAGCCGATGCCGCCGGCGCCCTGGCCTTCAACGGTGGCCCGGGCGGCGAGCGCGAACTGTTCGCCGCGCTCCCGATATAGCGCGCCGAGCTCGGCGACCCGCTGGCGCTGCTCCGGCTGCCTGCGGACCAGGCGTTCGAGTTGGTCCATCTGGCGTCGGGCCAGGCGCCAGTTGCCGTAATAGATGCTGCCGCTGCCCGCTTCGTCTTCGTCGAGCACGAAGCGGCCCAGCGCGGCTTCCGATCGGGCGATGCTGGCATCGACCGAGCGAGTCAGCAGGGTGACGTCATAGGCCTGGCGCTCAAGGTCCAGCGCCTGGTCGCGGGCCCGGTTCGACACCGAGACCAGGAGGACCATGCCGAGCAGAACCAGCGTCGCGAGCAGCGCTCCGGCGGCTGCGCCTCCACGGCGCCAATCGAAGCGAATGTCCTCCGCTGGGGACGTCATGATATCAGTCTAGCCTTCAATCCGTTTTGACGGAAGCTTGGTCAGATGCAGCCCGTCGCGCGTCCGGCGGTTTCGAACATGCCGAGAATCTCGTCGACCTGCTCCGGGCTGTGCTCCGAGCAGAGCGAGCAGCGCAACAAAGTCATCCCGGCGGGCGTCGCCGGTGGGCGGGCGAGATTGACGTACAGCCCCTCCTGCAGGAGCGCCTCCCACATCGCCGCTCCGGTCGCCAGCTCGGGCATGATGACGGCGATGATCGCCGCCTGCGGCTCCTTAGTCCCGAGCGTGAAGCCGAGCGCCTTGAGGCCGGCGTGCAGGCGCTTGCTGTTCTCCCACAGATGCGCTCGCTTGTCGCCGGCGTGCATCAGCTTGCGGATCGAGGTCGCCGCGGTTGCGACCACCGACGGCGGCAGCGAGGCGGTGAAGACATAGGGGCGGCAAACCAGCCGCAATATCTCGAACTTCGGGTGGTTGGAGACGCAGAAGCCGCCGACCGTGCCGACCGATTTCGAAAAAGTGCCGATGATGAAGTCGACCTCGTCGATCACCCCCTGCGCTTCGGCGACGCCGCGGCCATTGTCGCCGATGAAGCCCATCGAATGCGCCTCGTCGACCAATATCATCGCGCCGTTTTCCCTGGAGACGCGGACCATTTCCTTGAGCGGCGCGACGTCGCCGAGCATCGAATAGACGCCCTCCAGAACGACCAGCTTGCCGGCGCCCTCCGGGGTTCGTTTGAGCCGCTTTTCGAGCGCCTCGACGTCATTGTGGCGGAACGGCACGATCTGGGCGTTGCCGAGCGCGCAGCCGTCGTAGATCGACGCATGGCTGTCGACGTCGAGGAAAATATAGTCTTCCTTGCCGGCTATCGTCGAGATGACGCCGAGGTTCGCCTGATAGCCGGTGGAAAAGACCATCGCATGGTCCATCGCGTAGAAGTCGCGCAACGCCGCCTCGCATTCCCGGTGCCCCTGGTAGGTGCCATTGAGGACCCGGCTGCCGGTAGTGCCGGAACCGAACTCGTCGAGCGCCTGCTTGCCGGCGGCGATGACGTCCGGGTCGAAGGTCATGCCGAGATAATTATAGGTGCCGAGAAGTATCGTGCGCTTGCCGTTGCAGATCGCCACGGTCGGCGATTCGACCCTTTCCATCACAAGGTTGAACGGGTCGGTGACGCCATTCGCCAGCAGCGTCTCGCGCTGCGCGATCAGCGGATCGAATTTCGAAAAGAGGTCGCTCACCGCTCGCTCTGAAGCCGCTCCAGGGCATCGATTAGCTGCCCGACCGTCTCGATCTCGGCCTGCATGTTCATAGTGATCATGACGTCGAACTCGTCCTCGATGGTGGCGACGAAGTCGAGCACCGTCAGGCTGTCCCACTCGAGCTCCTGGGCGAAGCGCGTCTGCTCGGTGATCGACACGCCCTTCTTGTTGAGGGGCGCGATAATGGCTTTCACCTTGTCATATATCTGGTCGCGGTCGGTCATAGGTGGCTCGTCTAGTGAGGGGCGGGGGTAATCGCAACGCAATGGGGCGCAAAAACGGCGGCTTCGAGGAAACTCACAACCAGCCCTGCTGGCGATACCAGGCGGCGGTGGCGGCCAGCCCGTCGGCGGTATCGATCCGTGGCCGCCACAGCTCGGGCGGCGCCGCGCGTGAAGGATCAACGACCCAGTCGGGGTGGCAGAAATAGGCCGCCCGATCCGCCGTCAGCTTGGCGCGGTCGCGGCGGATCAGCCGGTCGGAGGCGGCGCCGAGGCGGATCAGCGCACTCGGCGCGCTGACACACAGCACCCTGCGGCCAACCGCCTTGGCCATCGCTTGGCCGAACTGGCGATGGGTCCAGCCGCCCGGCCGGCCGTCGTCGGGCTCGATCAGCAGCCGTGCTGGAGCCGCCGGCTCGGCAAGCGCCAGCAACAGCCGCGCGAGGTCGTCGGCGTGAAGCATCGACAGCCTGCCCTTCGGTGGAAGCAGGATCAGCCGCATGCGCGCCATCTTGAACAATTCGAGCGTCTCGCGGTCGCCGGGACCGTAGACCGCCGGCGGACGGACGATCGACCAGTCGAGACCGGACTCGCGCACCAGCTCCTCCGCGCGCGCCTTGGACGCGCCATATTGGGAAATCGCCGGCTCGCGCGCGGCGAGCGAAGAGACATGGACGAACTTGGCGGCACCCGCGGCCGTCGCCGCCGCCAGCATGGCCAGAGTCCCGGCGACGTTGCCGGCCTCGAAGCCCGCCGCGTCGGGGGCGCTGATTACTCCGGCGACGTGGATTACGGCATCGCTGCCTTCGATCAACCGCCCCAGCGACAGTCGGTCCTCGAGCCGGCCTTCGATCCATTCGACGCCCGCCTGCGGCGGCCTCGGCCGCCGGGTCAGCGCCCGCACCTGGTGCCCCTCGGCGAGCGCCTGGGCGAGCAATCGCCCGCCGACGAATCCCGTCCCGCCGCTGATCGCGAGGATCATAGCGGCGACCAGGACGGCTCATCGGCCGCATCGGCCGCGTCCTCCATCTCAGCCAGTCCAAGGCGTTCGATGATCGAGTCGAGCAGCGGCTCGAGACCTTCGCCGATCGGAGCGGAAATCGGCGGCGCCCTGGATCCGGTCGCCTGCTCGAACGCCTTCACCAGCCGGGCAAGAGCCTTGGGATCGAGCAGGTCGGAACGACTGATGGCGACAATCTCGGGCTTGTCCTCGAGGCCCGCGCCATAGGCGGCAAGCTCGTCGCGGACGGTTCGCCACGCCTGCACCGGGTCGTCGCCGCCCGCGTCGACAAGGTGCAGCAACAGCTTTGTGCGCTCGACATGGCCGAGAAAGCGGTCGCCGACCCCGGCGCCCTCAGCGGCGCCCTCGATTAGGCCGGGTATGTCGGCGAGCACGAATTCGCGACCCTTGTGACGGACCACCCCCAATTGCGGCCGGAGCGTCGTGAACGGATATTGGCCGATTTTGGCGTCGGCGTTGGTGGTGGCGTTGAGGAAGGTCGACTTGCCGGCGTTGGGGAGGCCGACCAGGCCGACGTCGGCGAGTAGCTTGAGGCGCAGCCAGACCCAGAGCTCCTCGCCTTCCTCGCCGGTCTGGTGCTGGCGCGGGGCGCGGTTGGTCGAGGTCTTGTAGCTGGCGTTGCCGCGCCCGCCGAGGCCGCCCTTGAGCAGCGTCACTTGCTGACCCTCCAGCGTCAGGTCGGCAAGCAGGGTTCGCTCTTCGTCGTCGGCGAGAATCTGAGTCCCGATCGGGACCTTGACGATGAGGTCGCGGCCGGCGGCGCCGGTCTTGTCGCGGCCGGCGCCGCCCTTGCCGCGCGGCGCCCGGAAATGCTGGGTGTAGCGAAAATCGATCAGCGTGTTGAGGCCGGCCACCGCCTCGAAGACGATGTCGCCGCCGCGGCCGCCATCGCCGCCGTCGGGTCCGCCGAACTCGATATATTTCTCGCGCCGGAAGCTGACCGCGCCGGGCCCGCCGGCGCCGGACTTGGCGTAAATCTTGGCTTGATCGAGAAAGTGCATCGAGCGGCCTGTAATCGGCAGGCACCCGAAAGGCCATAAAGCCGCGGCTTGACATAGTGTATTAGCTAACTAATACGGCAATGCACATAGACTATCGGGGTGGCAGGCGGATGAGCAGCATCGGACGAGTAGCGATGGCGGGACTGGCGACGGCGGCATCCCTGGCGATGGCGCCGCCGGCGGCGGCGGTTCCTGCGGACTTTCAGGCCAGGGCCGACGCCTATCTGAAATCGGTCTATGGCCCCGACGCGCCCGGCGCGGCGGTTATCGTCGTCGAGGACGGCAAGACGGTCTACACCGGCGCGCAGGGTGCGGCCGACATCGCCGCCGGGCGGAAGCTCACCGCCGACACGGTGTTCCGCCTCGGCTCGATCACCAAGCAGTTCACCGCCGCCGTGATCCTGCAGCTGGCGCAGGAGGGCAAGCTCGCGCTTAGCGATCCCCTGTCGAAATTTCTGCCCGACTATCCAATGCCCGGCGGCCAGGCGACGGTTACGCAGCTGCTCAACCATACCTCCGGAATCCAGAGCTATACCGGAATCCCCGGCTTCATGGAGGAAGCCAACACCGCCCGCGCGTTCACCACCGAGCAGCTGATCGCCGAGTTCAAGGACCAGCCCGACAATTTCGAGCGCGGCACGGCGTTCCGCTACAACAACAGCGGCTATGTGCTGCTCGGCGCGATCATCGAGAAAGTCACCGGCCAGCCGTGGCATGTCGCGATCGACGAGCGCATCGCGGGCCCGCTGGGACTGAAAACCATCCGCCACGGATCCTTCGAGACTCAGACGCCGGCGATGGCCGTCGGCTACGGCGAAGAAGACGGCAGCCCGGTCCTTGCCCGGAAAATCGACATGAGCGTGCCGCATGCCGCCGGCGCGCTGATCGGCACGGTCGGCGACCTCGCCCGCTGGGCGCAGGCGCTGCACCACGGCAAGGTCGTCGACGCCGACAGCTACGCGCTGATGATCGCCCCGACCACACTCAGCGACGGAAGCTCCAACCCTTACGCCTTCGGCCTCGCCAACGGCGACATTCGCGAGCGGCCATCGATCGGTCATGGCGGCGGCATCTTCGGCTTCTCCACCGCCAGCGAATATCTTCCGGGCGAAGATCTGTTCGTTGCCGTGTTCGCCAACTCCAACGCGCCGGCGACCGCCCCGACCGTGGTGATGCGGCGCATCGCCGCGTTGGCGCTCGGCGATCCCTACCCGACCTTCGAAAAGGCCGCCGTCGACCCGGCCGCGTTGGAGCTCCTGTTCGGCGTCTATGCGCTCGACGAGGGCGAGCGCCGATTCTACCAGCGCGACGGCAAGCTATACACGCGCCGCAGCGGCGGTAGCGAGCTGGAGGTCTTCGCAGCCGGCGACGATCGTTTCTTCTACGGTGGCGACGCGCTCACCTGGTTTGCCATGCGGCGCGACGCCGATGGCGCGCACGTCATGGCAATGCACCACGACGGCGCCAAGACTGCCGAGACAGCGGTTCGAAGCGGCCCGATTCCGGCCGGGCCGGATATCGTCGAACTGCCGCGCTCGGCACTCGAGCGCTTTATCGGCAGCTATCAGGCGCGGCTGGGCCTGGCGACGATCGCCTTCGGGGATGGCGACCGGCTGACGATCCGTCTAGGCGGCCAGCAGCCTGCCGTTCTGACGCCGATCGGTCCGGCCGAATTCCTCGTCGAAGGCGTCGATGCGCGCGTTTCCTTCAGCGGAGAAGGAGAGGCTGCCAGCGGCCTGCTGATCAAGCAGGGCGGGCAGGAGATCGCCGCGGAGCGCGTCGCGAGTTAGCTTTGCTTGCTGTTATCGGCGCTTACGCCCGCGATCAGATGCCCGCGGGCAAGGTCGCGGGCGCGGGTCGGGGGAAGATCGAGCGCGCCGGCCAGCGCATCGCCGAGCAGTGAATCGCCAAGCGCGGCAAGGACCAGCCACAAGGTCGTGTCGTGAACCGGCCGGTCGCCATGGCCTTCGCCAAGCTGGTCGACGAGGCTGTGGATGGCATCGAGGATCGGGTCGAGGGCGTCGCGGTTGCCGGACAGGATCATCCAGGCGGCGAGCGCTCCAGCGCCCTCCTTGCCGAAGGAGTCGAACGTCCGGTCGACGATTTCGCGCGGATCGGCCTGACCTTCGCGGGCAAGAGCGACCGCTTCGGCGATGCTTGCCGTGACCTGCTCGGCGATCGACCGCGCAAGCTCCGACTGGAGTCCGGCGGCCGAGCCGAAGTGGTGCAGCAGATTGGCGTGGGTCTTGCCGATCTCGGCCGCGACCGCCTTCAAAGTCACTGCCTGTGGCCCATCCGCTATCAGCAGCCGCCTGGCGGCGGCGATCGCGGCGGCGCGGCTTTCCTGCTGGCTGAGGCGCTCGCGAGCTATTGACATCAGTGTAAGTTAACTCCAGTTGCGTGCGATGACCAGGACGACTCTGCTCCCGACGCCGCTCGACCTCAAGATCAGCCCGCGCGACCGGCGCTTCGGCCGCGATTCCGGGCCGATCCGCCAGTGGCACGCCGGCGGCCCCGCCGCGACGGCAATCTACAATGCGCTGTCGGCGACTTTCCCCACCGGCGAGGCATTTTTCGTCGATAGCGTGCGCGCCTTCCGCGACGGCGCGCCGGAAAAACTGGCCGAAGAGATCAAGGCCTTCACCACCCAGGAAGTGATCCACAGCCGCGAGCATCTCGCCTTCAACTGCCGCGCCGCCGATGCCGGCTACGACCTCACCGAGCTGCAGGAGCGGGTCGACGCGCGGCTGGCGCTGACCAAGTCGAAGCCGCCGATCGTCAGCCTGGCCGCAACCATGGCGCTCGAGCATTTCACCGCCATCCTCGCCCACCAGCTGCTCGCCGACCCGAGCCACCTCGCCGGCGCCGAGGCCGAAACCGCGGCGCTGTGGCGCTGGCACGCCTGCGAGGAGATCGAGCACAAGGGCGTCGCCTACGACACCTGGCTTCACGCGACCCGCGGCTGGCCGCGCGCCAAGCGTTGGAAGGTCAAGGCGAAGGTCATGCTGTTCATCACTCGCAACTTCGTCGTCGACCGCACCGCCGGCACTTTGGAGCTGATGCGCCAGGACGGCGTCACCGGCCTCAGGGCCTGGTCGAGCCTGCTGTGGTATTTGTGGGTCCGCCCCGGAATGTTCCGCAAGATCGCCGGCGCATGGCTCAAATTTTTTCTGCCCGGCTTTCATCCCTGGAACGAAGACGACCGCCACCTGCTGCGCGGCTATGATCAAGGCGCCGCCGGCACGTTCACGCAAGCCACCGCCCGGAAGGTCCGCAGCGCCGCCTGACAATATGCTGGCCGCAACAACGCCCCGCCGCTAGGGTTCGCAGGCGGCCGGTTTGCTGCGTATTCGGCTCCGCCGCCCGTACCTTGAGTCACTCGACAAAAAGGGGAGGGGAATATGCGCTCTGTAAATCTCATCACGCTATTGCTGGTCATCATCGGCGGCCTGAACTGGGGCCTAATCGGCCTTGCCGAATTCAACCTCGTGACCGCCATTTTCGGCGAAGGGACGATGCTGACCAAGATCGTCTATATCCTCGTCGGGCTTTCGGCCGTGTGGCAGCTCATTCCGCTGGTCAAGACGATGAGCGGCGACGAAGCCACGGCGGAACGCGCCATCTGATTGGACAGGGGGGGCGGTCGGGCCGTGGCCGGACCGCCCCTTTTCGTGCCCGCTAGGCGGCGAGCGTTTCCTCCTCGGCGCCTTGGTCGGCAAGCATCAGCCGCAGCAGCCGCGCCTGCGATTCGCACCTGCGCGCGCAGCTCATCCGGGGCGCGGTGATCCCGAGCGGTTCAAAGCCGAGCTTCTCGAGCACGCGTCCCGACGCCGGATTGTCGAGGAAGTGCGAGCCCTCCAGCCGCTGTAGGCCGAGCGTCCGGGCGATGGCAATCAAGGCCATGCAGGCCTCGGTGGCGATGCCCCGGCCCCAGAAGGGGCGAGCGATCCAATAGCCCATCTCGACCGAGCCTGACGGACGCCGGCCAAGCCCGCAGGCGCCGACCAGACGCGGCTGGGCGTCGGTCCGCTCGAAGATCAGCAGCGACGGCAGCACCGGGTCGCGCGGCTGGGCAAGAAAGGCCTCGGCATCGCGCAGGCCGTAGGGCCAGGGCGCGGTCGCAAGATTGCGGACGATCGTCTCGTCGGCGATTGCCTCGGCAAGCGCCGGAGCATCCTCGGCCCAGCCGGGCCGAAGCAGCAGCCTCGGAGTGCGTGCGAACATCGTGCCTTCCTCCTCCCGGGCCGCTCATGGAGCGGCTTGGTGACAGTTTCGGGAGAAGAAAAAGAAAGGGAGAGAGGGGGCTTCCCTCTTCTCCCTGCAAGGTTCTTTAGAACCTTCTTGGGCCGCCCCCTGTTGGGAACGGCGCCTTTATCGACCGTTCCTATTCGCTTGCGTCGTTCGCCGGCATGACATGGACATATTTGCGGCCAAGCTTGCCATCGCGGAACGCAATACAGCCGTCGGTAAGTGCAAAGAGGGTATGGTCCCTGCCGATCCCGACATTGTCGCCGGGATGCCAGCGGGTGCCGCGCTGACGCACGATGATATTGCCGGCGCGGGCCGCTTGGCCGCCGAACAGCTTGACGCCGAGGCGCTTGCTTTCACTGTCGCGGCCGTTGCGGGAACTGCCGCCTGCTTTCTTATGTGCCATGTCGAACTACTTCGCTTTCGAACTTTTCTTGGGCGCGCTCTTAGCGGGCGCGGCCTTCTTTGTCGACGCTTTTGCTGCCGGCTTTCCCGCAGCGGCCTTGTTGGGCTTCGCGGCGCCCCCGGCCTTGCTCGCAGCCTTGGCTGCGGCCTTCTTCGGCTCCGCGGCCTTCTCCGTCTTGGCCGGCTTGGCTTCCGCCTTCGCAGCAGCGGCGGCCTTGGCCGGCTCGGTCTTCGCCGCCTTCGGCTCGGCCTTCTTGGCTTGCGCTTCCGCCTTGTGATCGCCGATGGCGACGATCCTGAGGATGGTGTGCTGCTGGCGATGGCCCTTCTTGCGCCGGTAGTTTTGGCGGCGGCGCTTCTTGAAGACCGTGACCTTGTCGCCCTTGGCCTGGGCGACGATCTCGGCGGATACCTTCAGCCCGTCGACCGATTTGAGGTTGGCTCCGTCGCCGGCCAGCAGGACGTCGCCCAGAGTGATCTTGTCACCGGCGTCTCCGTCCAGCTTCTCGACGACGATCTTGTCTCCGGGGGTGACGCGATATTGCTTCCCGCCCGAGCGCACGACTGCGAACATTGGCCTTGTCTCTTCCGTAAAATCGGGCACCGCGCGAACCGGCATTACGCCCCCGCGCGGAAAGCGAGCCGCCTATGGCAGCGACCCTATGCTGTCAACCGCCGCGCGGTCCCGGCTTAGTGCCGGTGCTCCGGCCGGAGCTGGTAGCGGCCGCCGTCGAAGCCGTCGAACAAAGTGCCGATTGCCGGGTGGTCGACCGGCTCGTCGCTTTCGTCGGACACCAGATTCTGCTGGCTGACATAGGCGACATAGCTCTGCTCGGCATTCTCGGCGAGCAGATGGTAGAAGGGCTGGTCCCGCGACGGGCGCATCGCTTCCGGGATCGCCTGATACCATTCTTCCGAATTGGCGAACTCGGGGTCGACGTCGAAGATGACGCCGCGAAAGTCGAGCAGCCGATGGCGCACGACCTCGCCGATCGCGAAGCGCGCCAAAGCGAAGGGCTGGCCGGTTGCGGAGTTCATGGCCGGGAAACGATTCGTGTGCGACATAAGGCTCAATCTAGCGATGCGGCGAGGCTAGGCAAGGTCACACGCCGCTGCTAGAGGCGCTCGCCGACCCGCGCCGGGCCCCCGGCCAGCGCCTGCATCGACGCGGAGAGGTGGCTGAGTGGTCGAAAGCACCGCACTCGAAATGCGGCGTGCGGGCAACCGTACCGTGGGTTCGAATCCCACCCTCTCCGCCACTCACCCGCCTAACTTTGCTCTCCGGAAATGCCGAAGAGATCGACTTGGCTTAGGCCACACCAAGTCGCCCCAACCCAGAGCAGACATGGCGCCTTCAAATAATGCGGCCGACGCCGGCAACTTCCGAGTGGATGTAATGAGGCCCTGAAGGTACGCCCTGACTCGGCGGCATGCGGAAGGAGCTGTGTCGAACTCCCTCAAATACGCGTTCCCGAACGGGCACGGGGAAATCGCGATCTCCTTGCTAGAACATCAAGGCAAGCGAACCCTGGTCATCCGGGACGATGGAGCAGGTGACACCGGCATGGTCAACGGAACGGGCAAGGGCCGCCGGCTGATGAGCCGCCTTGCTCAAGACCTCGGTGGAAAAGTTCGCATAGAGGCCCGCCGGGGTATTGCGTGAATGTCACCTATCCCTCACCCGCCGAGCCCAGGCGGTCAGAAGCTCGCTAACTCTGAGAAGCTGCTTCGGCGAGGGTGGAAAGTCCAACAAGAGCAGCCGCGTAGTTGAGTTGACGCGTCGGCCAGTCCCGTTTGGGCCGCGCCTCTTATGTCCGCTTTTCACCCAAAGCGGAGATTAGCTGCCCGGCCATTGTGCGCCGATCGACCGCGGTGATAGCAGTTACCGGCCGGTGCGGATGCGGCTGGCGCTTACGCTATCACGTTTGCGGGTCGATTAGCCCGAGGTGGCAGAGCGAAGCGTACGTTTTGATACCCGTCCCAATTACTTCTTGGAAACAGATCTTCGCTTTGCAGCCGATGACCCTTGCCGTTTGGCAGAGCTTTTGCGCTTGGGGGCGCGGGATTGTCCTTTCCCCTGCTCCGACCCCCTCTTGTCTGCTTCGGACGTTTGTTGTGCAGAGCCCTCGATTGTCTGCTGCGATCCAGATCTTCCGGCGGCGCCGACCTTGATCTTGCGGCTCTGCTCCTGTCGGCCTGGATTGGGAATCCTGATAGTGAGTACGCCATCGGCGAAATTGGCTTCAACCTTGTCACCTGCGGGGACGAAAGGTAGCTGGATTGAGCGCATGAAGGAACCACAGGATCGCTCGACAATGTGAGCCTCTCGGTCGTGCCGCTCCTTACGTTTCTCACCACATATGGTGAGAAGATCGCCTTCCAGCTGAAGATCAATGTCCTTCTGCGAAACCCCAGGAAGTTCAGCGCTGATCTCAAGGCCATTTTCTACCCGATGCACGTCGAGAGCTGGAGAAATGAATGTGCTGCTTTCTCCGGTTGGTGAAGGCATGCCGCGATAGACTTCTTCAAACAACTGCTCGACCTCCCGCTGCAGTTGCAGCAGCGGATCTGGCCGACGCGCTCCCGGTCGTGCTGCAGCATACGGAATGATGAAACGGGGCATGGTCAGCTCCTTCTCTTTCCCACCTAAAACCCAACGATCGAGCGATCCCTCGGTTCGGCAAATGCGCGAACAAAGGGCGATGCGCGCACCATTCAGTGGCGAGGGTATTGTCAGACTAATCGGACTCCTGCTTTTCCTACTTGGTTAAACGGCAAAGCGAGCCGAGCCTGTTTGCAGTTTGTTCCTGCTTTTGCCTGCATCGGTTCGCCGTTGCCGCCGTCTGAAACGGGCTGAAGGACCGACATCTAACCAGAATTTGTTGGTCTGACAGTACCTTTGGACCGAGATGTACGTGAAGGTGAACGGCGAGATGCGCTACCCATTTGCGACATCAGCGGCCTATGTCCGCTTTCGACCCATTGCGGACATTGGCAGCTGGCATATAGTCGCTTCGGCAGAGCCACAGGAGGAACAATGAAGGACGGAAGGCACGAGTGGTTTGCGCAGGTTCGGTACGGCTACGGGGCCTTTCTGCCGATCGCCTGGCAGGGGTGGGCGGTGCTACTGGTCTATCTGGCGATCTTTGCCGCAGCTATCGCTACATTCCAGTATCGGCTCGACGTCCTGCTCGCGATCATGCTGCCGATAACGATTATGGTCGTGGTGGTCGTGGCCCGAACGACGCGCGGCGGATGGCGCTGGCGCTGGGGCGAGGAGGAATAGAATGTCTGGATCGTTCTTGGCGGGGCTCGCGGCTGGCGTGGGCGTAATCTCCGCGCCCGGACCGCAAGGGCCGCTTGCAGGAACGATGATTGACGCAGGCGCCGATGCGCCCGTCGTCTTGATCATCCCCGGCTCGGGCCCCACCGACCGCGACGGTAATAACCCCATGGGAGTGGCCGCGGCCCCGTATCGCCTGCTTGCGGAAGCACTAGGCGAGCGCAGCGTATCGACGGTGCGGATCGACAAGCGCGGAATGTTCGGGAGCGAGGGGGCGGTGTCCGACCCCAATGCGGTGACGATCGTCGACTATGCCGCTGACGCGCACAGCTGGATAGGAGCGATCCGCGATCGCGCCGGCGCCGATTGCGTCTGGTTGCTGGGTCACAGCGAAGGCGGCCTCGTCGCGCTCGTGGCCGCCCAGCAGCCGGAGAGCATTTGCGGGGTCGTGCTGGTCGCGACGGCTGGCCGAAGAATTAGTGACGTAATGCGCGAACAGCTGCGCTCGAACCCTGCCAATGCTCCAGTTCTCGATGTGGCGCTTGCGGCGATCGACTCCCTGGAAGCGGGGGAACGCGTTGACACCGCAGACATGCACCCGGCGCTTCAGGCGCTGTTCGCGCCGCAGGTCCAAGGGTTCATTATGGACTTCATGTCCCATGACCCGGCGAAGTTGGCGAGTCGCGTTCGGCTGCGGATGATGATCGTTCAGGGCGGCCGCGATATTCAGGTGTCGCAAGCGGACTTCGAGGCGCTCCGCACCGCAGGTCCTGGGGCGGAGTTTCTGGTTGTCGAGGACATGAGCCACGTCCTCAAGACGGTCGATGGCGAAGGCAGAGCAGCGAACCTCGCGACGTATACCGATCCTTCGTTGCCGGTTAGCCAGCAGCTGGCGAATGCCATTGCAGAATTTGTCAAGCGGCGGCCCGAGACGGGCGCCGACTAAACGGGGGGCATTGTCAGAGCAAATGCACCGGTTGGTAAGGAGGCGAGGGTAGGGGCGCTCGCATGCCTCGCCCTGGCCTTGTCAGTGCAAATGCATCAACAGCCACTTGAAGCGCGACTGGTCCATATTAACCCCATGAGACACTTGGCTAGAGGACGTCTGATTACCATTGGATTGAAGCGCGACCGTTTATCCACAGTTCGCAAGGGAAGAGAATGCGGCCGGTCAGTGTGATCCTTGCAGCGTGGGTCGCTGCACTCGGTTTCGATCTGTTTCTGCACGCCGGAATTCTTGCGCCGCTTTATCTCGAGGCCAATCCTTTCCTGCTTGAGCCGATGGAGGCGTTTAGACGGATTCCGGCGGGGTATATTACTTTTCTCGTGCTGACGGCGAGCCTCTATTGGCTCCTCCAGCGGCTTCAGGTTCGCGGCGCCCTCGCAGGAGGCAAGACAGGGGCCATGGCGGGCGCTGTTCTTTGGGGAGCTTTTCTGCTTGGCCTGTGGTCAATCAGCACAGCTCAACCGCCTTTGTTGCTTAGCTGGTGGGCAGGCCAGACCGTGGAGCTCGCAATTTCCGGTGCCGTAATTGGTGCCGCCGCCACAGGCCTGGGCAATCGTGCACTTTGGGCACGTGTTCTCGCTTTCTCGCTTGCGCTTGTTGTGATCACGTTCGGAATGCAAAGCGTAGGTATTACCCCTACGCTGGTTGACGCCTAGTCATCACAACGGGCCACGGTACCCATTGCGGAAAATAGCGGCTTAGCTCAGCTTTCAACTCATTCGGAACGAAGCGCTTGCGCGACGCTTTGGGTCCGTTGACGCACCTAGCCCACCGACGCGCGCGAGCCTCTGCTACTGACCCGAACTGATGCTTGGATCGGAATATCAAAAGAACAGTCTGACGCTGGCCGGAACGGTCGCGATGGGAACCGGCGTGATGATCGGCGCCGGGATCTTCGCGCTAACGGGGCAGATCGCAGCGCTTGCGGGAAGTTGGATTCCGGCCGCCTTTTTCGCCGGAGCGGTCGTGAGCGCATTCAGCGCCTACAGCTACATCAAGGTTTCGAACCGCTACCCGTCATCGGGCGGCATCGCGATGATCCTCGAGCGGGCCTATGGCAAAGGCACGATAACCGGCGCCGCCGCACTGCTGATGGCGTTCTCGATGATTATCAACGAAAGCCTCGTTGCCCGGACGTTTGCGACCTACACACTTCAGCTTTTCGGCGGCGGGTCGGGGCTTGTCGTCTCAATCCTCGCGGTCGCACTGGTCGTGTTCGCGTTCCTAATGAACATTTCCGGCAATGCGGTGATCGGCGGGTTCTCGAAGGTCATGGCGACGGTAAAGATCGTCGGCATCCTGGCATTCGCTCTCGTCGCGCTGTGGGCGTCCGGCTTCGCCTACCAGTCCGGCGGAATCGGCGAGACAGATTCGGTCGGGTTCCTCGCTGCGGTCGCTTTGGCGGTGCTTGCGTTCAAGGGCTTCACAACAATCACCAACAGCGGCGGCGAGGTGGTGGACCCGACGCGCAATGTTGGCCGCGCGATTATAATCTCGCTTGCCATCTGCCTTGTCGTGTACATGGCCGTTGCACTAGCCGTGGGATCGGCGCTCACGGTTCCGCAAATAGTCGCCGCACGTGACTATTCGCTCGCCGAGGCTGCCCGGCCCCTCCTTGGGCAGGCCGGCCTGTGGTTCACCGTAGCGGTTGCGATCATTGCGACCGCGTCCGGCATTCTCGCCAGCATGTTCGCGGTATCGCGGATGCTGACAATGCTCACTGGAATGAAGCTCATCCCACACAGCCATTTCGGGATGAGCGGCTCAATCCACAGGCATCTTCTGGTTTATACTGCCGTGGCCGCAGGACTTCTCGCCGCTTTCTTCGACCTGTCGCAGATCGCAGCCTTGGGAGCGATCTTCTATCTCCTCATGGACATCATCATCCACTGGGGAGTGCTTCGGCACCTCCGCGCCGAAGTCGGGGCGAGCCCGGCCGTGCTACTGACGGCAATCGCGCTGGACGCAGTTGTGCTGGTAGCGTTCCTGGCGGCCAAAGCCGTGTCGAACCCAGGCATCGTTTGGATCGCACTTGCGAGTATCGTCCTCATCTTCACGTTCGAGCGGCTGTACCTCGGACCTGCAAGAGCGAAGGAGGCGCACTAGCATTGTCGCTCCCAAGCGGACTCAGTCGAACGTTCGCTTTCCACTTATTGCGGACACTAGCACAGCCCCCTAGGCAACCGGCAGTGGGCCGCAGGAGGTTAATTATTTTGCGCGGCGACCGAGGCAAAGGGCATAGTCAGAGCAATGCACCAGTTGGTAAGGAGGTGAGGGTAGGGGCGCTCGTATGCCTCGCCCTCGCACACCCGCATCGCCCTTCCGCTACTTCAACAGCTCACCCGAGGTGATCCGCCTGGCGGTGCTGCTGCACGTGAAGCACCCGCTCAGCCTCAGGAACATCGAAGACCTGTCTGGCGGAGCGCGGCATCGACTCAGCCACGAGACAGTACGCTACTGGTGGAACAGGTTCGGTCACTGTTTGCAATTAGCTCCGCCTTCGACCCTAAGCTGCCGCAGCTACGCCGTCAGCCGATTGGCCTATAGTCCGGATCCCTTAGCGTAAGCATGTACTCGACGAGATCGTCTACCCTCCTCGAATCGAGCTCAAATTCCATCTCGGTAGGATAATTGTGGGCGTTCCGGAGCCATGACGAAAGTGTCTGTGCAGTTAAGCCCTGCTGATTGACTATGGCGGGGAAAGAAGATGCTTGGGGATTGGGCGACAAAATGGAGTCCCGCTCAATTCCATGGCATGCGGCGCATGACGCCATCGCAAAGGCATGGCCGCGAGTTTGAGGGGCCCAAGCTGACTTATCAACCAGCTGCTGCTGCTGACAAGCGCCGAGAAGCAGCGTGGCCCCCAGCAATAGCAAGTGCTTCAATGTCTTCTCCTAGAGAATTCTTCAACGCTAGCCGAGAACTTCCGAGACCACGCTCATCGCAATACATCAGATGATCGATTGCTGCACCTCATGTCGAGGGTCGGGGTTTTGTGCAGACGCCTCGCTAAGGACCTTCGAAACGGCAACACATCCCCCGAGCTGGCGGCCACTCTCCTGGATCAACTGCCGACCTGGGCGATCTCAGCTTCGAACAATGGCTGCAAGATAGCTAGCGGATGCCCGCCGCATGGATACCGGGTGAAGGACGCAAGCTGGAGGTCGTGCCGGACGAGGCGGATTCGGTCAGGCAGGGGTACTGTCAGACTAACCAGATTCTGGTTAGATGCCGGTCCTCCAGCCCGTTTCAGGCGGCGGCAATCGTGAACCGATGCAAGCAAAAGCAGGAACAAACTGCAAACAGGCTCGGCTCGCTATGACGTTTAACCAAGTAGGAAAACAGGTGTCCGTTTAGTCTAACAATGCCTTTGAAGACGCACCCGCCGACTCGGCTTGCTGATCCGCATGGCATGCGACGCGGAATCCTGCGTTGCAAGCACGGCGTTTAACGTCCGCTTTCGACCCATTACGGACATTGGAAGAATGCGCATCACTCGTCGTCAGCGTCCTCGTATTCGCCCGACATCGCTTCTCCAGTAGCGTCAGCACGATGCTCGAATGACTCAGCGCTTCGCAGGGCGAAGGCATTGGTATCATATTGGACGATAGCATAGCTCGCTCCCACGACGGTCAACACGCCCAGGGTCCACGCCACTGGGCCCGGCGCTCTCGCGTCAACTGCGCCGGGATGACGCGCTGTCGGCTTGTCTCCCGTGACCATTGCTCGGACAAGGTTCTCCCGCTCAAGCATCGACATAACGATGACTGCGATGACATGGACCGCGACCATCGCGAGCAGCACCCAGGCGATTACCTCATGCAGTTCTTCCGCTGCTTCGCCTCCAAACGCACCAGTCCAGACCGTCACTGCGGTGAGCGCAAGCAGGACCACGACGGCGACCGCACCGAGCGGGTTGTGACCAAGTGATGGCTCTCTCTGCCCGCGTGCTAGACCTGAGAGATGATGCGCGATGCGAAACGGCCGGATGAAGTCGGAAAAGCGACTGTGCTCTCCCCCTATGAAACCCCACACAAACCGGAACACGATGAGGATCGCTGCGACCCAGCCCGACAGCACATGCCACTCATTGAGAGCGCTGTCCTCTTCCGAGGACAGGAACGCCACGGCAATGGCTATGACCAGCACCCAGTGGAACAGTCGTAGGGGGAGATCCCAAACCCTGATCCTCTGGCTAGATGTGTGCATGTCTACCTCCAAGGTGACTTAGACGCTACAGCCGCACTTCGGATGTCCAATCTCAACAAGGCTCATTCATAGTGCTTCGCTGGCGCAGGCTGTCCCTCCTGATAATGTCCAGCCGCACCGGCTCCCGCGGCTTTGTGAAGCCCCTCAACGTAGTGCACGAAGGTCACGTAGCTACCGACGTATTCACGTCCGGTCGCGAGGTCATCCGGTCGGAACGTGCGCTTGCGCTGAAGGTCGGCGAACTTTTCGTGGATGCCCCGTTCGACCTCCTTGGCGGCAAACGCAGCCAAATTTCTATCAGAGCCAGTGGCCACCGCCTTGTCAGCCAGCGGAATGGCGGGGCCAAGATCACGACCGGCAGGCTTTAAGCCGGTGTAAGGAGCACCTTCACCGGCACGATGAACGCGCACGAGCGTCTCGAAGAAATATCGATCGGCCAGCTCGCGTGCTTGGTCGTTGAGTTTGCGGACAGTGACAGCCTCCTTGAAGGCTTGGCGTACTTCGGCTTCATCTTTCGGCTGAACCCAAATAAGCACAGAGTTGGGGTCGCCAGAGGCCAACGCCGTTCGAGCCGCGGCGACAACAGGGCCGTCCAAGCCGTCGCAGTGCGCTGCTGCGGGGGTGGCAATAAAGATTGACTCGACTGACCGCTGATGAATGCGATCAAGTTTGCGCGACAGCGACCTACATCCGGGATGTCGACTCATCCAAAGGGTTGTCTGCCAACCCGATGCCCAAGGTGATCATTTCCGCCAGCGGCATGGCCACCGGCGGCCGAGTTCTACACCACATCTAGGCATTCGGCGGCGACCCTCGGAACACGATCCTCTTCGCCGGCTTCCAGGCGGCAGGCACGCGCGGGCGGGCGATGATCGAGGGTGAGCGCCACGTGAAGATACATGGCAACTGGATCGACATCAGGGCCGAGGTTGACGAGCTATCGATGCTATCAGCCCACGCAGATGTTGATGAATTGGTGCGCTGGATGTCGGGTTATGCGCGCGCGCCGCTCAAAACCTTCATCGTTCATGGAGAAGCCGGCGGTTCCAAGGGCCTTGGCGAGCGGATTGATAAGGATCTTGGCTGGTCCTGGCATATTCCCAAGATGGGCGAGCGAATGGACTTGCCCGTCCGCGAAGGCATTGCTTGTCCGGCGAAAGCAGCAGCATCGGATGCGATCGACGAGGCAGGCAGGGAATCATTCCCAGCGAGCGACCCGCCAGAATGGACGCTGGGGGCCGAACCGGGCAATCCCGGCTGCGGTGATCGCTGACGCTAAAGTTCGCAACCCCTTGACCTTAACATTGTGTCAAGGTCCATATTGCGACTCCTGATAGCAGTGCAGGTGCGGAAACATGACACACAATCACGACCATTCCCATCACCACTCTCATGGAGGTGACACTGCGGAGATGGTGAAAGATCCGGTCTGCGGCATGGCGGTCAACCCTGAGACTGCGCAGCTTCATGCGGACATTGGCGACACGCGCTATTATTTTTGTAGCTCAGGCTGCAACTCCAAGTTCAAGGCCAATCCAGGCCGCTATCTCAATCCACCGCAATCGGATCCCGCCGTACAGTCGCCGGCATTGGGAGCGCTTCCACAGGCTGCCGGGGGTACGATCTGGACCTGTCCCATGCACCCGCAGATCCGCCGTGACGGGCCAGGCTCCTGCCCCATTTGTGGCATGGCGCTGGAGCCACTCGAGCCCAGCCTCGAAGAGGGGCCAAATCCCGAACTGATCGACATGAGCCGGCGCTTCTGGATTAGCGCTGTGCTGACGGCGCCGCTGGTTGTTCTGACGTTCGGCGCCGAGTTGTTCGGGTGGGAGCCGCTCCCAATGGGGCAGTCGATATGGATCCAGCTCCTGCTGGCCACGCCCGTCGTATTGTGGGGCGGCTGGCCCTTTTTTGAGCGCATGTGGGCCTCGCTCAAGACGCGCAACCTTAACATGTTCACGCTCATCGGGCTCGGCGTCGGCGTCGCTTATGGATACAGCGTCGTAGCAGCGATCGCGCCCGGACTTTTTCCGGCCTCCTTGCGGACCATGGGCGGGCTGGTGCCGGTCTATTTCGAGGCAGCGGCGGTGATCACCACCCTAGTGCTGCTCGGGCAGGTCCTGGAGCTACGGGCACGATCCGCAACCGGCAAGGCGATCCGGGCGCTTCTCGGCCTCGCACCCAAGACGGCTCGCCGGGTACGCGACCGTGTCGACGAAGACATCCCGCTTGAGCATGTCCATGTCGGCGACCTGCTTCGCATCAGGCCGGGCGAGAAGGTGCCGGTCGATGGCGTGGTCGTCGAAGGGCGAAGTTCGGTCGACGAGTCGATGATATCGGGTGAGCCAATCCCGATCGAGAAGGTCGAAGGCGCGAGGCTGACCGGTGCTACGGTCAACGGTACCGGGTCGATGCTGATGAAGGCAGAGCGGGTCGGGCGCGACACGATGCTTTCGCAGATCGTGCGGATGGTCGCCGAAGCCCAGCGTTCCCGCGCGCCAATCCAGAAGCTGGCTGACCAGGTCTCTGCGTGGTTCGTGCCCGGTGTCGTGGTCATTTCCGTTATTGCCTTCGTCGTCTGGAGTCTCGTTGGGCCTGAGCCTCGGCTGCCACATGCTCTGGTGAGTGCGATCGCGGTGTTGATCATCGCCTGTCCTTGCGCGCTGGGCCTAGCCACGCCGATGTCGATCATGGTTGGGACCGGCAAAGGGGCCACTCACGGCGTCTTGGTCAAAAACGCCGAAGCGCTCGAGCTGATGGAGAAAATCGACACGCTGGTAGTCGACAAGACCGGCACGCTGACCAT
>CAYUWJ010000117.1:0-8370 GCA_964448315.1 uncultured Sphingomonas sp.
GACCATGCGCAAGCTGGCGGCGCTTCTGCTCGCTTTTTACTCGACTGCGGCCTTGGCCGCCAATCCCGTCGCGCAGCAGTCCAAGCTCGACCCGGCGTGGCAGGCGAGGACCAAGGCTTTTCTCCAAAAAGCGGTCGAAATCCCGACCGTCGTCAACCGGGGTGAAATGCCGCGCATGGCCGAGTTGATCGCCGCCGAGCTTCGCGCCGGCGGCTTTCCCGCCGACGACATCCGGATCATCCCGCACGAGGGGCTGCCGGGCGACCAGACCGTCTCGATGGTTGCTCGCTGGCGCGCCACCAACCCATCCCGGAAGCCGATCCTGATCCTCGGCCACATGGACGTGGTTGAGGCCAAGCGCGAGGACTGGAAGCAGGATCCGTTCGAGTTCATCGAGCGCGACGGCTATTTCTACGGCCGCGGCGCCGCCGACATGAAAAGCGGAATCGTCGCGACCACATTGGCGTTGCTCAAGCTCAAGGCTTCTGGGTTCGAACCCAACCGCGACATCATCCTGTTCTTCACCGGCGACGAAGAAACGGCGATGAACGGCGCCCGGCTCGGTTCGACCGAGTGGCGCCATATGACCGACGCTGAATTCGCGCTCAACGCCGACGGCGGCGGCGGCTCGTATGACCGGGAAGGGCGCCCGCTCGGATTTGGCATCCAGACTGCCGAAAAGACGTTCCAGACCTATTTCCTAACCGCCCGCAATCGCGGCGGACATAGCTCCCGCCCGCGTCCCGACAATGCGATCTACGACCTCGCCGACGCGCTTAAGCGGCTCCAGGCGCACCGCTTCGAACCTGTGCTCAATGAGACTACGCGCGCCTATTTCACCGAACGCGCCAAGCAAGAGGGCGAACGTCCGCTTGGACAAGCGATGCGGGCGTGGCTTGCCAATCCCGACGACGGCGCCGCCGCCGATGCGATCGAAGCTAACGAGCTCGAAGTCGGGTCGACCCGCACCCGCTGCGTTCCGACGATGCTCGAGGCCGGTCACGCCGACAATGCCTTGCCGCAGATGGCGAGGGCGACCGTCAACTGCCGGATTATGCCGGGCGTCGATCCAAAGAGCGTCGAGGCGGTGCTAATGCGTCTCGCCGGGCCGGACATCGAAGTCATCCCCGATCCCGCCTTCATCGGCACTCCGACCCCGGCCTCGCCACTTCGTCCGGACGTCGTCAAAGCCTATGGCGACGCGGTCCGGCACTTCCACGGCCCGACCATGCCCATCATCCCAATGATGACCACCGGAGCGACCGACGGCTTGTGGTTCCGTGCGGTCGGCATCCCGGTTTACGGAGTCGATGGCGGCTGGGGCATCTCCCCCGACGACGAGCGCGCCCACGGCCTCGACGAGCGGATCCCGGTCCGGGCGATGTACGACGACGTGCTCCACTGGGAGATGATGCTCCGCGAACTCGCCGGCGGATAAGGAAAAAGAGCCGGAGGATTGCTCCCCCGGCCCTTCGTTCAACGCAAGCGGTGAGCGGACTTTAGAAGTCCATTCCGCCCATTCCGCCCATGCCGCCGCCGCCCATCGGCATTGCCGGCTTGTCGTCTGGCAGCTCGCTGACCGCCGCTTCGGTGGTGATCAGCAGGCCGGCGACCGAGGCCGCGTCCTGGAGCGCGGTGCGGACCACCTTGGTCGGGTCGATGACGCCGGCCTTGACCATATTCTCGTAGACTTCGGTCTGGGCGTTGAAGCCCATCGCCTGGTCCTTGCCCTCGAGCAGCTTGCCCGAGATCACCGCGCCGTCGTGCCCGGCATTCTGGGCGATCTGGCGAAGTGGCGAGTAGAGCGCTTTCCGAACGATATCGACGCCGCGAGTCTGGTCGTCGTTGGCGCCCTTCAAACCCTCGAGCGCCTTGGTCGCGTAAAGCAGCGCAGCGCCGCCGCCGGGAACGATCCCTTCCTCGACCGCGGCGCGGGTCGCGTGGAGCGCGTCGTCGACGCGGTCCTTGCGCTCCTTGACCTCGATCTCGGACGCGCCGCCGACCTTGATCACGGCAACGCCGCCGGCGAGCTTGGCAAGCCGCTCCTGCAGCTTCTCGCGGTCATAGTCGGACGTCGTGTTCTCGATCTGCTGGCGGATCGCCTCGGTGCGGCCCTTGATATTCTCCGAGGTGCCGGCGCCGTCGACCAGGGTCGTATTGTCCTTGTCGATGGTGACTCGCTTGGCGGTGCCGAGCATTGCCGTGGTGACGTTCTCGAGCTTGATGCCGAGGTCCTCGGAGATCATCTCGCCGCCGGTGAGGATGGCGATGTCCTCGAGCATCGCCTTGCGGCGATCGCCGAAGCCGGGCGCCTTGACCGCCGCGACCTTGAGGCCGCCGCGCAGCTTGTTGACGACCAGGGTGGCAAGCGCCTCGCCCTCGATGTCTTCGGCGATGATCAGCAGCGGACGACCCGACTGGACGACCGCTTCCAGGATCGGCAGCATCGCCTGCAGGTTCGAAAGCTTCTTCTCGTGGATCAGGATGTAGGGGTCGGTAAGCTCGACCGACATCTTTTCCGGGTTGGTGATGAAATAGGGCGACAGATAGCCACGGTCGAACTGCATGCCTTCAACCACGTCGAGCTCGAACTCGAGGCCCTTGGCTTCCTCGACGGTGATGACGCCTTCCTTGCCGACCTTCTCCATCGCTTCGGCGATCTTCTCGCCGACGATGGTATCGCCGTTGGCGGCGATCGAACCGACCTGGCTAATCTCGTTCGATCCCGAAACCGGTTTGGAACGTGCTTTAAGATCCTCGACCACCTTGGTGACGGCAAGATCGACGCCGCGCTTAAGATCCATCGGGTTCATTCCGGCCGCGACCGACTTCATGCCCTCGCGAACGATCGCCTGGGCGAGCACGGTTGCAGTAGTGGTGCCGTCGCCGGCGATGTCGTTGGTCTTCGAGGCGACCTCGCGGACCATCTGCGCGCCCATGTTCTCGAACTTGTCCTTGAGCTCGATTTCCTTGGCGACGGTGACTCCGTCCTTGGTGATGCGCGGTGCGCCGAAGCTCTTGTCGATGACGACGTTGCGGCCCTTGGGCCCCAGCGTCACCTTGACCGCGTCGGCGAGGATGTCGACGCCGCGCATGATGCGCTCGCGCGCGTCGCGGCTGAATTTCACTTCCTTGGCTGCCATTTGGCTACCCTTTCAATTTAAAGTTCACAAAAGTCACAGCGGCGCCATTTCGGCGACGCAGATTAAGGTCAGGCGACTATCCCGAGGATGTCGCTTTCCTTCATGATGATCAGGTCCTCGCCGTCGATCTTGACCTCGGTGCCGGACCATTTGCCGAACAGGATCTTGTCGCCGGCCTTGACGTCCAGCGGAGTGACCTTGCCCTCTTCGCTGCGCGCGCCGGTTCCGACGGAAATGACTTCGCCTTCCTGCGGCTTTTCCTTCGCCGTGTCGGGGATGATGATCCCGCCGGCGCTCTTTTCATCGGCCTCGACCCTGCGGACGAGGACTCGATCGTGAAGCGGCCTGAAACCCATAGCCTATAGTCCCTCTTGAAAAAGTTGATCGCAATTCGCTTCTGGCACTCTCACCTTAAGAGTGCCAGCGATGACGCGCATATGGGAGCAGGCGGGGCGGCCGTCAACGGTCCGAAGGGAATGTTTCGGCCTTCCAGGCCACCTTGGCTGCCGCCCTTAGTCTTTCGTTAACTCGTTTCGGCAATGATGTGTTTACCACGAGATAGCCCGGCTATCTCCAGTGCAATGGTATGTTTCCGCTACGATAACTTTGGGGGCCTCACCATGACCATGCAATGCTCGATCGAAGCCGATATCGCCACTGCCGAATCCGTCGGTTGCGCCCGCGACCTGCTGATCGCCGCGCTGGCGATCATCGACGAAATGCAGCTGCCTGGCGAAATCGGGGCGCACCTCGACCTCACGATCCACAAGCTGGGTAGCTGTCTGCCTGGCAGCGATGGCGCCACGCTCGATTCACTGCCGGCCTAGCCCGAGAGGGATGGCTCCGGGCCGGTCGCTCAGATCGATGATCTGACGAGCAGCCCGAGCGGTTCGCGCCGCGACCAGCGCCAGACCATCAGCACGGCGACGACGGCGAGCCCGAGCGCCAGCCCGATCCAGATGCCGACGCCGCTCCAGCCGGCGCCGAACGCCAGCCAATAGCCGCCGCCGAGGCCGACGATGGTGAAGCCGAGCAGCGCGAACAGCATCGGCACGCGCGTGTCCTGGAGCCCGCGAAGCATCGCCGAGCCGACCACCTGGGCACCGTCGAACAGCTGGAACAGGGCGGCGATGCCAAGGAAGCGGACGGCGAGGTCGAGCACCATCGCGCTTTCCGCGTCCGTCGAATCGAGGAACAGGCCGGCGAGCTCGCGGGGGAACGACCACATCACCACCGCCGACACGCTCATGAAGGCCAGCGCCATCGCCAGCGACGCCCAGCCGGCAAGCCCGACCCAGTGCGCGTCGCGGGCGCCGTAGGCGAGCCCGACCCGGATGACCGTCGCCTGGCTGAGCCCGAGCGGCACCATAAAGGCGATCGACGCGATCTGCAGCGCGATCGCGTGCGCCGCGACGCTGGTGGTGTCGATCCAGCCCATCAGATAGACGGCGGCGCCGAACACCGACACTTCGAAGGCGAGGGTCACGGCGATCGGAGCGCCGATCCGCAGGACGGCGGCGAGCCGCGCCATATCCGGCCGCCACAGCCGGCCGAAGATATGGAAGCGGCGGGTGAGGGGATGCGTCGCGATGTACAGCGTCAGGGCCAGCGCCATTGCGGCGGTAGAGGCGAGGCTGGCGATCGCCGCGCCTTCGAGCCCCAGCGCCGGCGCCCCCCAATTGCCGAAAATCAGCATCCAGTTGAGCGCCGCGTTGAGGACCAGCCCCAGGACCGTGACGACCAGCGTCGCGCCCGGCTTGCCGAGCGCCGTCAAAAGCCCTCGGAAAACGACGATCAGCAGGTTGAAAAGCAGCGTCCACTGGAGGATGCGCATATAATCGCCGGCCATGCGCGACAGCTCAGGGTCCTGGCCGAACAGCAGCAGCAGGTCCTCGCAATGCCACAGGATCAGCCAGGCGGGCAGGCAGAAAAGCAGCGCCGCATAGATCGCCGAGCGGGTGGTTCGGCGGACGTCGCGCACCGGATGCCGGCGCGCGCCGAGCGCCGCGGCGATCAGCGGCGCGGCGGCCGACACCAGGCCGAAGCCGGTCATGTTGAGAATCATGAACATGTTCACCGCCAGCGCCGAGGCGGCCAGCGGCTGCGGGCCGAGCCAGCCGAGCATGACGACGTCGGTCGAATAAATCGCGATCTGGGTCAGCTGGGCGAGCACCAGCGGCGCGGCGAGGTGGAGCGTCGCCCCCAGTTCCTCGCCCCACGTCCGCGGAGCGGCTGCAAAAGACCTGGCGGCGCGCATCGCCTGCGCGCCTAGCGCGGCGACGGTCGATCGAAAAGCGCTGGCCGCGGCTTGCCTGGCGCTATACGCGGGCCATATCGGTCGTTGGTAATCTGTGGGGACAGCGCAATGCGTTTCGCTCGTGCAATTTGGAAGCTGCTGGTCGGCATCAAGGATGCGCTGGTGCTTCTCTTCATGCTGCTGTTCTTCGCTATGCTCTATATCGGCCTGTCTTCCCGCCCCGAGCCGATCCGCGATGGCGTGCTCGCACTCGATCTCGACGGAGTGGTCGTCGAGCAGCCGGCGAAAGCGCAGTTCAGCGATGTCGTCACCGGCGGCGCGGGCATGAAACAATATCGGTTGCGCGATCTGGTCGCGGCGATGGACCAGGCGCGGGGCGACGACCGGGTGAAGGCGGTGGCGCTCGACCTCGAGGGATTCCTCGGCGGCGGCCGGACGGCGATGGCCGAACTTGCCGATGCGGTCCGGCGGGTTCGCGAGTCGGGCAAGCCGGTGGTCGCTTACTCGGTCGGCTACACCGATTCGAGCTATATGCTGGCGGCCGCCGCGTCGGAAGTCTGGCTGAACCCGCTCGGGCTCGTCGCGATCGCCGGGCCGGGCGGGCAGAACCTCTACTTCCGCGGGCTGCTCGACAAGCTTGGCGTGACGCCCAACGTCTACCGGGTCGGCGACTATAAGTCGGCGGTCGAGCCGTTCACCCGCAACGACATGTCGCCCGAGGCCGAGCGCAACGCCCAGGCGTTGGGCGATACGCTGCTGGCCACCTGGGTCGAAACCGTGTCGCGCGCGCGGCCGGCGGCGAAGCTGGAGCCGTACATCACCGATCCGGCGGGAGCGGTCGACGCCGCCAACGGCGATCTCGCGCGGGCGGCGCTGGCCGCCGGGCTGGTCGACCGCGTAGCCGATCGCCAGCAATATGAGCGGCGCCTGGCGGAGTTGGGCGGCGAGGACGACGACGCCCCGGGCGGTTACGAGCAGATCGAGCTCGGCGCCTACCTCGACGACATCATCGAGGAAGACTCGGCCGGGGCGATCGGAGTCGTCACCGTCGCCGGCGTGATCGTCGACGGCGAGGCGCCGGCCGGCACCGCCGGCGGCGAAAGCATCGCCCGCCAGATCGAGAAGGGGCTGCAGGAGGACGGTCTGGAAGCGCTTATCGTCCGGGTCGACAGCCCGGGCGGGTCGGTGCTCGCCTCGGAGCGCATCCGTCAGGCGATCCTCGAAGCCAAGCGCCGCGACCTGCCGGTGGTCGTCTCGATGGGCAATGTCGCGGCGTCGGGTGGCTATTGGGTGTCGACGCCGGCCGATTTCATCCTCGCCGAACCATCGACCATCACCGGCTCGATCGGCGTGTTCGGAATATTGCCGAGCTTCGAGGGAAGCCGGGAGAAGCTCGGGCTCGGCGCCGACGGAATCAAGACGACGCCTCTGTCCGGCGAGCCGGACTTGCTGAGCGGCCCTTCCGAGGAGGTGAATCGGATCATCCAGGCCAGCGTCGAGTCGGTTTACCGCAGGTTCCTGGCGGTCGTGTCGGAAGCCCGCGGCAAGACGCCGGCCGAAATCGACCGGATCGCCCAGGGCCGGGTGTGGGACGGCGGCACCGCCCGCCAGCTCGGCCTGGTCGACGGCTTCGGCGGGATGGAAGAGGCGGTGGCGAAGGCGGCCGAGCTGGCCGAGCTCGACGAGGGCAATCGCGGCCTCCGCTATCTCGAGCGGCCGCCGAGCCTGCGCGAACGGGTGCTCGATCTGCTCACCACCGGCGAGCAGGACGAAGGTGCGGCACCGGCCGATGCCTTCGGATTCCTCGGCAACTCCGAAGTCCGGCTGGCGCAGGCGATCGCCGAGGTGAGGGCGATGCTGGCCGGTCCGAAGATTCAGGTCCGCTGCCTGGAATGCCCGGTGCCGGTGCCGATGCGGCTCGAGCGGCGGGACGCGAGCTTGCTCGGCAGCGTAAGGGAGTGGCTGTTCTAGCCGGGCGTTCGCCCCGCGCCATTGCGCTTGCGCCGGATGGTCGTCGGCAACAGCGCCAGCGCCAATAGGCTCATCACCAGCGCGGCGATGCCGAAGCCGACGACCAGCGGGTTGTGGGTGTCCTCGCGCGTCTTCAGGTCCATGATGTGGAGACCCCACATGAAGTCGTAGAAGCGCCACCAGGGCGTGCGCCGGGCGATGATCGCGCCCGACGCCGAATCGACATAGAAATGGGTGCCGTCGTCCATCGCCACCCGCCACGTCGCGACCGGGCGGCGAAGCTCGATCGGCGGGTTTGCGGGGTCGGTTCGGCTGGTCGACCGCACCGCCGCCTCGCCGGTGTAGCGGGCGGTCACTTCGCGCACCGCGTCGGGCGCCGACAGCGGCGGCAGCAGCCGCCCGGTTCGCGGATCGGCGAGGCGGGTGGTGCCGTCGGCAAGGGTAATCACCCAGCGCGGACCGGCGGCGCGCTGCTCGAGCGACAGCGCCGCCAGTGGCACGCCTTCGATCCGCGGAGCGACCGGTGGAGCGGTCAGCCGGACCGGCGCGGGCTCGTCGAGCAGAGGGGTGCCGCGAACTTCCTCGATCGGCCGCCAGACCATCACCAGCCCGGACACCGCCCAAAACAGGATCGGCAGGCCGACGATCCAGCCGAGCCAGATGTGGTAACGGCGAAGCGAGCTTCGAAAACTCAATTTATATCCTCTTCCACCGCCTCGAAATCAGATGTGGATCGGCTTGCCGGTGACCGCCATCGCTGCTTCCTTCAGCGCTTCCGAGTGCGTCGGGTGGGCGTGGCAGGTGTAGGCGAAATCCTCGCTGGTCGCCCCGAACTCCATCGCCTGGGCGGCCTGGGCAATCATCGTGCCGGCAACCGACGCGACCATCCAGACGCCGAGCACGCGGTCGGTCTTGGCGTCGGCGATCACCTTGACGAAGCCGTCGGGCTCGCGGTTGGTCTTGGCGCGGCTGTTGGCGAGCATCGGGAACTTGCCGACC
>CAYUWJ010000118.1:0-17303 GCA_964448315.1 uncultured Sphingomonas sp.
CCAAGCTCGGCAACGCGACCTTGTTCGGCAATATTTCGAGCTTCGCCTTCGCCGCCTGGGGGCTGTGGCTCGCCCGCCGCTGGCCGACCGCGCTGCAGGCGCTGGCGCTGCTGCTCGCCGCCATCGGGGCGGTGCTGCTGATGACCGGCAGCTATCAATTGTCGGCGCGTCATTTGCGCGGCGATTTGCTCGCGCTGGCCGCGGGGCTGCTCTACACCGGCTATCTGATCCTGATCGAGCGCAGCCGGCGGGCGTTTCGGCCGCTTCCCTTGCTCACCCTCGCCACTTTGTTCGGAGCCCCGGCGTTGCTGATCGCCAGCCTGGCGCTCGGCGAGCAGATCTGGACCGCTGACTGGACTCCCTTGTTCCTGTTGGCGCTCGGCAGCCAGGTCCTCGGCCAGGGATTGCTGGTCTATGCGCTCGGCGTGCTGCCGCCGCTGGTCGTCGGCCTCGCGCTGCTCACCCAGCCGGCGATCTCGGCGGTTATCGGCTGGTTCGCCTATGGCGAGGCGCTGTCGCCGCTCGACTGGGTCGGCGCCGCCGCCATCGCCGCGGCGCTGGTTCTGGTGCGGATGCCGCCGCGGGGCTTGCGGGACGGGCCGGAGCGGGCCACCTAGGCGGCGATGGACCAGCCGAGTCCTCCTGACAGTCCTCTCGCCCGGCTTCGCGACCGCCTCGCGCTTGTCGTCGGCGAGCATGCGGTGTTCGACGGCTGGAGCCGCGCGGCCGTCGATTCGGCGGCCGCCGAGCTTGGCATCGATCTCGCCCAGGCCCGCCTGGCGATGCCCAAGGACGCGGCGGCGATGGTCGACACCTATATTGCCGGCGTCGATCGTGCGCTTGGCGCGCAGGTTACGCCCGAGCAGCTCGAGGGCATGAAGATCCGCGACAAGATTCGCTCGCTGGTCTGGACGCGGCTGGAAATCATGGCGCCAGCGCGCGAGGCGGTGCGCCGGGCGCTGTCGATCCTGGCGATGCCGCAGAACCTGCCGCTAGCCTTGCGCATCGGCTGGCGCACCGCGGACGCCATGTGGCGTATCGCCGGCGACACCAGCACAGACTTCAACCATTACACCAAGCGCATGACCTTGGGCGCAGTCTATGGCTCGACCTTGCTGGTCTGGCTCGACGACGACAGCGAGGGATGGCTCGAAACCGCCGCCTTCCTCGACCGGCGAATCGACGATGTGATGCGCTTCGAGAAGTGGAAAGCGCAGTGGCGCGGCTCGTCGGACCGACGGCCGAGCCTGACGCGCTTCCTCGGTCGGTTGCGCTACCCGGTTCGGTAGGTTTCACACGCTACTGGCATTCCCTTCCCGTTATTGATAATCACTCGCAAATGACGGCCGCGGTTCCCATCCGACAGTTCGCGATTTCGCTCGACCGGCTGGCGGTCGGGACTCGCGCCACCGTGACCGAAATCGATTGGACCCTGCTCGCTGATTCAGAGGTCAAGCGGCTGCGCCATCTCGGCTTCGACGAGGGCGTCGCCGTCGAACCCTTGCATGTCGGGCCGATCGGCCGCGACCCGATCGCTATCCGGGTCGGTCGGATGACGGTGGCGATCCGCCGCAGCCACGCCCGCGCCGTCCGAGTCGCCCCAGAAGCGCCCGAAGCCCGGTGACTCCCCTCCCGCTGGTCGCCGTCGTCGGCAGCCCCAATGCCGGCAAGAGCGCGCTGTTCAACGCTTTGACCGGGGCCCGCCAGAAGGTCGGCAATTATCCCGGCGTTACCGTCGAGCGGAAATCCGGGCGGCTGACGCTCGCCGACGGTCGCCCGGTCGAGCTGGTCGACCTGCCGGGCGCCTACAGCCTCGAGCCGGCGAGCCCCGATGAGGCCGTCACTCGCGATGTCGTGCTCGGCCGGCAGCAAGGCGAGCGGACGCCCGACGCGCTGCTGATTGTGCTCGACGCCTCCAACCTCGACAATCATCTGCGCTTCGCGCTGCAGCTGATCGAGCTCGGCCTGCCGACGCTGGTTGCGCTCAACATGGTCGATATGGCGGGACGCGACGGGCTCGAGCTCGATTCGCGGGCGCTCGCGGACAGGCTCGGGGTTCCGGTGGTCGAAACCGTCGCGGTCCGCCGCCGCGGAGTCCCGGAGCTTGCGGCGCAACTCGACGACCTGCTCTCGCAGCGGGCGGTCCGCAAACCGGCGGAGGTCCCGACCGATCTCGTCGGACTACAGCGCCGCGCCCGCGAAATCGCCATGGCGGCGGTGGTGCGCGAAACGCCGGTGCGCCGCTGGACCCATCGGCTCGACTCGGTCCTGCTGCACCCGATCGCCGGGCCGGCGATCCTGGCGACAATCATGTTCGTCATGTTCCAGGCGGTGTTCGCTTGGAGCGAAGCTCCGGTCGGTTGGATCGAGTCGGCGATCGCCTGGCTTGCCGAGGCGTCGCGTACAATTCTCCCGGTGGGCTGGCTGCGGTCGCTAATCGTCGACGGGGTGATAAGCGGGGTTGGGGCAGTGGTCGTCTTCCTGCCCCAGATCCTGATCCTGTTTTTCTTCATCCTGCTGCTCGAAGGCAGCGGCTACATGGTCCGCGCGGCCTTTCTGATGGACAAGATGATGCACGGCGCGGGGATTTCCGGTCGCGCCTTCATCCCTTTGCTGTCGAGCTTCGCCTGCGCGATTCCAGGAATCATGGCGACCCGCACGATCGACGATCCCAAGGATCGGCTGACGACCATATTGGTGGCGCCGCTGATGACCTGTTCGGCGCGGCTCCCGGTCTACACGCTGATCATCGCCGCCTTCATTCCGGCGACCGACGTCGGCTATGGCATCGGGCTTCAGGGCCTGGTGATGTTCGCCCTCTACATCGCAGGAATCGGTGGCGCGATGATCGTTGCCCTGGTGCTTCGCCGAAGCGTTGTTCGCGGCGGCGGCGGCGGCTTCATGATGGAGCTTCCGAAATATCAGTGGCCGGGCTTCAAGGACGTGCTGATCGGCCTGTGGCAACGATCGGCGATCTTCCTCAAGCGTGCCGGAACGATCATACTCGCCACAACCGTGCTGCTGTGGGCGCTGGCAAGCTATCCGCAGGCGGGGCCGGGCGAACGGCAGATCGACGTGTCGATCGCCGGCCAGATCGCCGACGGCATCCACGTTGTGGTCCGGCCGATCGGCTTCAATCAGGACATCGCCTTGGCGCTATTGCCGGCGATGGCCGCGCGCGAGGTCGCGGTCAGCGCAATCGCTACCGTCTATTCGATCGACGCCGGCGACGAGGAAGCGGTGGCCGACAGCCTCGAGGAGCGGCTGCGCGGACGCTGGTCGCTGCCGACCGCGCTCGCCTTTCTCGTATGGTTCGTGTTCGCGCCGCAGTGCATCTCGACAATCGCCGTAACCCGGCGCGAGACCAACTCGTGGCGATGGCCGCTTTTCATGGTGACTTACCTGTTCGCGCTGGCCTATCTCGGTGCTGGTGCGACCTACTGGCTGAGCGTCGCCGCGGGACTTTGAGGGAGAAACTGATGGCCGGCAGCGTGAACAAGGTGATTTTGATCGGCAATCTTGGCCGCGATCCCGAATCCCGGAGCTTCGCCAACGGCGGCAAGGTGGTCAAGTTCAGCCTCGCGACTTCGGAAAGTTGGACCGACCGGGCCAGCGGCGACCGCAAGGAAAAGACCGAATGGCACAATGTCGTGATCTACGACGAAAAGGTTGGCGAGGTCGCCGAGCGCTATCTCAAGAAAGGCGCCAAGGTCTATATCGAAGGGGCGATGCAATATCGCGAATATGACGACGCCAACGGCGTCAAGCAGAAGATTGCCGAAGTGGTGCTGCAGCGCTTCCGCGGCGCAATGACCATGCTCGACGGCGCCGGCGGAAGCCGCGGCGGAGGTGGCGATCATGGCGACGATACCGGCGGTGGCGCGCGCTCCTCCTCCCGGCCGCAGCCAGCGGCATTCGATACGGACCTCGACGACGACGTCCCCTTCTGAGTCGCAAGCGATCCCGGGGAGCTACTCCTCTCCCGTCGTCCCCTTCAGCCTGGCGAGCGCGGCGAACGGGCCGGCCTGCGCCTCGCTCAGCACGCCGGCTTCCTTGAGGACCGCTTCCGCCCCGGCGCTGCGCGGATAGGGGTCGATGGCCAGCGCCAGCGTGTCGGCGATCGCCTCGCCGAGCGCGATCGCGTCGCCGTCGTGGAACAGCAGATCGCAATCGTCTGCGCCGAGTTCGACTTCCTGGTCGGGCGCCGCCGTCTCGGACGGCGGCACGAAACGGATGTCGAACGGTTCGTCGGCATGGCTCGATACCGGCTCCCCGGTCGCGACGCAGCACTGCGTTAGCGCCGCCTTGAGCCGTCCTCGAACCCGCACCTCCTGGTCCTTGAGCGACACGGTCACCTGCGCTTCGAACCGGTCGAGTGACTCGAGCCCCAGCCGATCGGCGATCCGGCGCCGCTCGACCTCGTCGGCGGCGACCTCGATCCGCTGACCGTCCCGTAACCGGTTGAGCGGTAGCCGCTGCGCGAAGTCGCTCATGCCAGCTCCCCCTCGATCAGCGACTCGTCGCTGCTGGCCAGCAATCGCCGCCAAAGATCGCGCGTCGCCGATTCGGCCTGAGCCAATGCGTCCGCGCCGGCGAGTCGGTCGCGATAGACGCTCCGCCCCACTGCCGATGTCCAGCTGTCCGCTCCGCCCGTCGCCGCCCGCCACCGTTCGACGCGAAGCGCCAGCGCGCCGAGCAGCGCCCGCACCTGCCTGCCGAGCGCCGGGTCGTTCACTCCCATCTGGCGAAGCTCGGCATCGAGCGATTCGACCATCCGCTCGGTGAGCGCGACGCTCGCAGCCTCGCCTTCGGCGCCGGCCCGCTCCAGCCGGACGATCAGCAAGGCAAGGACGGTGGCAAGCACAGCGAAACGGCCTTCAGGAGTGTCCGGCACCTCGGTTTGCGTGAACCACATCGGCCGTCGCGCTTCGCGGACGGCGGTCGCGAACAGCTGCGCCCCCCTCGCCGGGCGGGCCGTTAATCGTGGGAACAGGCCGAAGATCGTAGGGCTCCTTCGCGAAGATGCTCGCGCCAAAGGCTTGCGCCTTCGGGTAGCGGGCGCATATTGAGGCAAGCCGGTCGCGACGCAAGAACGCGCGATTGCATTGCGCGAAAGCGCTCGAGGAGAATATCGGAACATGAAAGCTGCGGTTTTTAAGGGCGCGACGGCATTGTTGGGCGCAGCCCTGCTGGCGGGTTGCGCGGGTATCGACGAGCATCGCGGCTATGTTCTCGACAAGGAGCTTGCGACCGGCGTCCAGGTCGGAGTCGACAACAAGCAGTCGGTCGAGCGGACGCTTGGCCGGCCGACCTTCATCGGTCAGTTCAGCGACAGCGACTGGTATTATGTCGCCCGCGACACTTCGACATTCGCCTTTCGCAAGCCGCGCGTTACCGATCAGGAAATCCTCCACGTGCGCTTCGACCAAGCGGGCAATGTCGCCTCGGTGAACCAGACCGACGAAACTTTGATCGCGTCGATCAAACCTTCCGGCGACGCAACTCCGACACTCGGCCGCCGCCAGGGCTTCTTCGAAGAGCTGTTCGGCAACATCGGCACCATCCAGCAGCCTGGGCTGCCGGGCAGCGCGCCCCGGCGATAGCTATTCGCTTTCAAGTGCGGCTTCGCAACGGGCCAGCTTTGCCCTAATCGTCACCTCCATGACCGCAACGCCCGCCGGCTTGACCTATGCCGACTATCTGTCGCTCGATCAGCTGCTGTCCGCCCAGACGCCGCTGTCTGACCTGCACGATGAAATGCTCTTCATCGTCATCCACCAGACCAAGGAGCTGTGGCTGAAGCAGATGCTTCACGAGCTCGACCTGGCGATCATGCTGGTCGGGGAGGATCGCTTCGCGCCGGCTTGCAAGGCGATGGCGCGGATCAATAGGATCCAGTCGGTGATGACCCTGTCGTGGGACGTTCTGGCGACCCTGACGCCGGTCGATTACAGCGCCTTCCGCCACGTGCTCGGGACGGCGAGCGGCTTTCAGTCGGCGCAGTTTCGTGAGCTGGAATATCGGCTCGGGCTCAAGGACCCGAGCTTTCTCGAGCATCATCCCGCCGACAGCGAAGATCGCGCCAGGCTGCGGTCGGCGCTCGACTCGCCGAGCCTGCGAGAGGCGTCGCACGGCGCTCTCGAACGGGCCGGGTTCGATCTCGGCGATCGCTCGCTCGAAGCCCTCGGCCAGGCTTGGCTTGTCGTCTATCGCGATTCCGACCGCTGGTTCGAGCTCTATCAGCTGGCCGAGAAATTGGTCGATCTCGACGACGCGCTGGCATCGTGGCGACATAAGCATGTGCTGACCGTCGAGCGGATCATCGGCAACAAGCGCGGCACCGGCGGCACGGCCGGCGCGGCCTATTTGCGGTCGACTTTGGGCAAGCGCATCTTTCCCGAGCTGTGGTCCCTGAGAACCGAGCTTTGAGCTTCAAGCCCCTGTTCTCGCGCAGTCTCGCCGCGGCGCCGGGGCGGCTGCACATGGCGGCGCACAGCCACCATTTATGGCCCGACGCGAGCTTCGATGGTCAGGTCGAATGCTGGACCGACGCCGCCCGCCTCGCCGACCGCAAGTGGGACCGCGTGATGGGCGAGGTATGGCCTGAGGCCCAGGGCCATGTCGCCGAAGAGCTGGGCACCAGCATGGGCGATGCGATCGTCTTCGCGTCGAGTACCCACGACCTGCTCGTGCGCCTGGCTGCCGCCGCGCCCCGCGAACCATCACGCGCACTGCGGCTTCTCACCAGCGACGGAGAGTTTCACAGCGCCCGACGCCAGTTCGCGCGCTGGGAGGAAAGCCGCGAGCTTGTAGTCGAGCGGGTCGCGGCCGAGCCCCCCGACGATTTCTCCGAACGATTTCTCGCCGCTGCGCAGACCGGTGGCCACGACCTGATCCTCGTCAGCCAGATCCTGTTCGGCAGTGGCCGGGCCTTCGACCGGGTCGACGCGCTTGCGGCGCTCGCCCGGCCGGACGGGCCATGGGTGGTGATCGACGGCTACCATGCCTTCATGGCGCTCGACCGGCCGTTCGGAGTGACCGCTGCCGGATCCGCATTCTATCTCGGTGGCGGGTATAAATATGCGATGGCCGGCGAAGGCGTGGCATTCCTCCACGCGCCGCCCGGCTTCGGCGAGCGGCCGCCGATCACCGGCTGGTTCGCCGAGTTCGACGATCTGACATTGCCGCCCGGCATGGTCGGCTATGCCAGGGACGCGATGCGCTTCATGGGTGCCACCTTCGATCCGTCCGGCCTGTACCGCTTCAACGCGGTGCAGCGGATGCTGGCCGCCAACGGGCTGTCGACGGCCACTATCTCCGGACATGTCCATCGCCTTCAGTCGCGGCTGCTGGAGTCGATAGGCGGCACCGCGCTCGCCTCGGCCGAGCTGCTGAACCCGCTTGGGAAAGGACCCGGCGCCCGCTTTCTCGCATGGCGCGATGCCCGGGCCCAGCGCTGGTGCGCCGACCTTAAGGCAAGAGACTGCATCACCGACGTCCGCGGCGATGTGATCCGGATCGGCCTTGGCCTGTATCACGACGACGGCGACGTCGATCGTTTCGCGCTTCTCGCCGCGCAGCTGTCCTAAGGCTCGAGCCCGCGCCGAACCAGGCGGTTCGCGACCCGCGATACTTCGGCCGGCTTTTCCTTGCCCCAGACTCCGAAGCGCAGGCCGAGAAACACATTGATCCCCATGATCGCCCAGGCTTCCACTTCGGTGGCGATCTTCGATTCTGTGTCGATAACCTCGCCGGCGGCCTTGCCCGCTTCGAGCCTCGCGGCGATGCGCTGCGCGGTGGTTTCATAATGTCTGCGGAAGCCATCGGGATCGACGAACTCGGCCTCGTCGATGATCCGGTAGACCTGCTGGTGTCCGCGGACGAACTGCAGGAAGGAAGTCAGCGCGCGTCCTTCCGCTTCGAGAGCGTCGCTCGCGCCCTGCAGCGCCGGAGCGACATGGTCGCGGACCTGGCCCGACATGTCGCGCACCAGCTCCTGGAACACCGCCTCCTTGCTGTCGAAATAGGTGTAAAAGGTGCCGAGCGCGACGCGGGCCCGGCGGGTGATGCCGACGATTGATCCGTCGGAAAAGCCCCGCTCGCCAAACTCCTCGAGCGCCGCATCAAGGATTTTCCGAAGTGTCCGCTCGCCGCGCGCGGTGCGCGGTGCCTTGCCGTGGCTTGCGGCCCCGGGCGGCCTCGTCGCCGCCATGGGAGCGCGGCCTTTGCGGTTGCTGCGTGTCGGGCCGGGCTTCGTTGCGGAACCGCTTTGGCTGGCGTCTGACAAACTACCCCCTTGAGTCGCTGGCGGGTTCGTGCAAAGTTGAAACCCGGTTCAGGTTTCATAACCGGCTCGTTGGGTTATTGGCAACTACCAAACGCAACGACTGGAAAGGGGAGAGGCGAAATGACGATCGATTGGCTGGGCGGAGCCCGGAATGCGATGCTTGGGTCGATTTGCCTGGCGGCGATGACCGTTTCCGGCCAGGCGCTGGCGCAGGATACAGGGGTCGAGGTTCCAACCGGAGACGCGAGTCCTCCGGCGGACGCGGTCACCCAGGACGAAGCGGCGGCAGCGACCGGTGGCGAGATCGTCGTCACCGCCCGCCGTCGGACCGAGGTCCTTCAGGACGTGCCGATTGCGGTCACCGCTTATTCGGGCGAGCAGCTCGCGCGACAGGGCGCGCTGGACATCAGTGAGATCGGCGACACGACGCCCAACGTCACACTCGAAACGTCGCGCGGCTCCAACACGACGCTGACCGCGTTCATTCGCGGCGTAGGCCAGCAGGATCCCGTCGCCGGCTTTGAGCAGGGCGTCGGCCTCTATCTCGACGATGTCTATCTCAACCGGCCCCAAGGCGCCCTGCTCGACATTTACGATGTCGAACGGATCGAGATACTTCGCGGCCCCCAGGGCACGCTCTACGGCCGCAACACGATCGGCGGCGCGATCAAATATGTGACCCGGCGGCTGTCGGACTATCCGGAGCTGAGAGTTCGAGCCAATCTCGGCACCTACGAACAGGCCGACCTCATTGTCAGCGGCTCGGCCCCGCTCACTCCGGGCCTCAGGGTTGGCGCCGCTGTCGCCCGCCTGAGCCGCGGCGGCTACGGCGAGAATCTGACTACCGGCGCCGATAACTACAACAAGGACATTTGGGCCACGCGCGGCACGGTCGAACTCGAGCCGTCCAGCGACGCCTTCTTCCGCCTGACCGGCGATTATACAACCGACGGCAGCAATCCGCGCGGCGGCCACCGGCTCATTCCTGGCCTGGCCAGCGGCGCGCCGGTGCTGGACGACAAGTTCGACTCGCGCGGCGGCCTCGTCGACCCCAAACAGAAGGTCAAAGGCGGCGGTCTGTCGTTCCACGGCGAGATCGGCCTCAATGACTGGACGAAGCTGCGGTCGATCACTGCCTGGCGCAAGGACAGGACCGACACGCCGATTGATTTCGACGCGCTTCCCGCGGTCGACCTTGACGTGCCGGCAATCTACAAGAACGAGCAGTTCAGCCAGGAACTCCAGCTGGTGGTCGACCAAGGGCCATTGGCCGGCATCGTCGGCGCCTATTATCTCGACGCCAACGCCTACAACATCTTCGACGTCAGGCTGTACACCAGCCTGCCGACGATTTTGCCGGGCCTGACCGCGGCGACGGAGGGCGACGTCGACACCAAGACCTGGGCGATCTTCGGCGATTTCAGCTATGACCTCACGCCGCAGTTGAGCGTGTCGGTCGGCGGCCGCTACACCAACGACAAGCGCCACGCGCGCGTCAGGCGGGAGACGCTGATCCTCGGCGGTTCGCCCGAGCTTGGCGGCTCCGACCCGTTCGGAACGGGCACGGTCATCGCTACGACCTCCAATTTCGACGGCAAGCGCAAGGATACGGCCTTCACGCCGCGCGCCTCGGTGAGCTTCAAGCCGAATAGCGACAACAATATCTACGCAAGCTATTCGCGCGGCTTCAAGGGCGGCGGCTTCGATCCTCGCGGGCAGACGACGAGCGCGCCGACCCAGTCGCCCGAAGACATTTACGACTTCATGGCGTTCGATCCCGAAACGGTCGACAGTTACGAACTCGGCTGGAAGGGAACGACGCTCGACCGTCGCCTTCGCTTCGGAATCGCCGCCTTCCTGGCGGACTATAAGGATGTGCAGGTGCCCGGCTCTTCGGGCTGCATCGTCGCCGGCCAACCCTCCTTCTGCGGGGTCACGACCAACGCCGGCAAGGCGCGCTTCAAGGGGATCGAGCTTGAGACGAACTTCACGCTCGCCGAAGGACTGGCGAATTTTGGCGACCGGCTGAACTTCGCCGGTATGCTGGGCTATCTCGATGCCGAGTACCGCGAGTTTATCACCAATATTCCGGGGCAGGGCCCGGTCGATGTCGCCGACTCCCGCGAAGTTCAGAACACTCCCAAATGGACGATGAGCGGATCGCTCGATTACGACGCTCCGCTCGCCGGCGGCCGGCTCAACGCCAATTCGACCCTGTCCTATCGGAGCAAGAGCCAGCAGTTCGAAATCCCCAGCCCCGGTCTCGACCAGAAGGGCTTCGCGCTGCTCGACGCCAACCTTATTTGGCGTGCGCCCGGCAATCGCTACACTGTCGGGCTTCACGGCAAGAATTTGACCGACACCCGTTACATCACCGCCGGCTATAATTTCCTCGCGCAAAATCCCTTCACCGGCGAGTTCATCCTCAACGCGAGCGGCAATCCCATCCCGACGCTCGGCACCGAAGGCACTCTGACCGCTTATTACGGGGCGCCGCGCCAGATATTCCTGTCGTTCGGGGTCAACTTCTGAGCCCGGCCGCGGCGGTCGGCGGCGGAGGGCGCGCGCTTCAGAGGCGCGTCCTCCTCCTGCTTCTGCTCGCCTACATCTTCAATTTCATCGATCGGCAGATCATCGGCATCCTCGCCGTTCCGATCAAGGCCGAGCTCGATCTTTCCGATCGCCAGCTCGGGCTGATGGGCGGAGTCGCCTTCGCGCTGTTCTACTCGACGCTGGCGATCCCGATCGCCTGGTTCGCCGACCGCAAGAGCCGGATCGCGATCATCAGCGCCTCGGTCGCGGTGTGGAGCCTGTTCACCGCCGTCTGCGGGCTGGCGCAGAACTTCTGGCAGCTGTTCCTTGCCCGGATGGGCGTCGGCATCGGCGAGGCCGGCGGCGTTGCGCCGAGCTATTCGCTGATCGCCGACTATTTCCCGTCGAGCAGCCGGGCGCGGGCGATGGCCTTCTTCTCGCTCGGCATTCCGATCGGCTCGGCGCTCGGCATTTTTTTCGGCGGCTGGATCGCCAGCAATATCAATTGGCGCGCGGCGTTCATCATCGTCGGCCTCGCCGGATTGCCGGCGGCATTGCTGCTTCGCTTGTTCGTCCCGGAGCCGCGCCGCGGAGCAACCGAAACCGTCGCGCCGGTAGCCGGACCGCCGCCCGTTGACACCTTGCCGGCACCGCTAGCGCCGCCGTTCCTGCAAGTCGTCGCGACGCTCGCCCGCAACCCCAGCTTCTGGCTGCTGTCGTTCGGCGCTGCCTCGGGATCGATCCTCGGTTACGGCCTGATCTTTTGGCTGCCGAGCTTCTTCACCCGCAGCTTCGGCCTCAGCCTTGGCGAGATCGGCTGGTTCTACGGCTCGATCGTGCTGGTCGGCGGAATGCTCGGGACGTGGATGGGCGGCGTGCTCGCCGACCGTCTCGGTCCCCGCCGCCCCGGCGCCTATGCGCTGATTCCCGCGGTCTGCTTCCTGCTCGCCGCGCCCGCCTACGCCGCTGGCCTGTTCGCGCCGTCGCTCCCCGTCGCCTGGATCCTGTTCGTCATCCCGCAGATGCTCGGCCTCGCTTGGCTGGGGCCGGTCATCGCAGCGGTGCAACTGCTCGTGCCGCCGTCGATGCGCGCGACCGCCTCGGCCTCGTTCCTGTTGATCAACAATCTGATCGGCATCGGCTTCGGGGTCTGGGTGTTCGGCGAGATGTCGACCCGCATGAGCGAAGCTTATGGCAATGAATCTTTGCGCTACTCGATCCTCTTCGGCCTGGTTTTCTACCTGCTTGCGGCGACCTTTTACCTGCTTGTTTCGCGGCGTCTTGCCCGCGATATGACCTCCGCGCCAAGTCATTGAAATCTAACGTTCAGCTAAAGGCGACAGTCTGCTAGCTGAGGAGCGACGAAACGACGGAACGGGCCTGTTCGACATCCGTTCTTACGGCTCCAAGGAGATTTCCTCATGTACAATCTGTTTTTAGCGGCTGGCGTTGCGGCGCTGGCGATTTCCGTGCCGGCGTCAGCCGAGCAGGGGCAAGGCCGCGGACAGGGCCAGTCCGCCAAGGCCGAACGCGGCGGTGACGGCGAGGCACGGTCTGCGAAGGCAAATCGCGGCAAGAAGGCGCAGGCTGACAAGGCCGAGCGCGGAAAGGGCCGTGAGGCGCGGGCCGAACGCGGCCGTGGCCAGGCGCGCCAGTCTGAGAGGCGGGCGGAGCGACGCCAGGAGCAGCGCAGCGAACGCCGCCAGGAAGCCCGAGCCGATCAGCGCGACCGTGACGACGATCGTCGTCGGGTGGAAAACGGGCGCGATCGTGATGACGACCGCCGTCTGGTGAGGCGTGATCGTGACGACGACCGTCGCCGGGTTGAGGCCAGGCGTGATCGTGACGACGACCGTCGCCTGGTACTGATCCGACGCGACCGCGACGGCGATCGGCTGCGCATTCGGGACATTCGTGAGGATCGCCGCGGCCGCCAGTTCGCGGAGCATCGCGGGATTCCGCCCGGACTCCTCGGCGGCTGCCCTCCGGGTCTCGCCAAGAAAACTCCGGCCTGCGTTCCGCCAGGACTCGCCAAGCAGCAGTTTCTCGGCCAGCGACTGCCGGCGTCCTATTCGTCGAACCGGCTGCCGGACAGGCTACGCTATCGCTATCGGGACAATGACGACCATTATTACCGGTACGGCGACGGCTACCTCTATCGCGTCAACCGCCAGAGCAATCTGATCGGAGCGCTGCTGCCGCTGTTCGGCGCCGGCTACGGGGTCGGCCAGCAGTTCCCGGTCGGCTCCGGCAACTATGCGGTGCCGTCTTACTATCAGTCCTTCTATCCGAACACGTCGGACGGTTATTACCGCTACGCCAACGGCTATATGTATGAAATCGACCGCCGAACGGGTCGGGTCGAGGACATCATGCCGCTGCTCGGCGGCGGCTATGGCGTCGGGCAGATGCTTCCGGCCGGGTACAGCGCCTACAATGTGCCCTACCAGTATCGCAGCCGGTATATGGACGACGATGATTATTATTATCGTTATGCGCCCGGCGCGATCTATCAGGTCGACAGAGGCTCGAGCCTGATTACCGCGGTCGCCTCCTTGCTGACCGGCGGGCTCGGCGTCGGCCAGCAGCTGCCGATGGGCTACAGCGCCTATAATGTGCCGCTTGGCTACCGCGACCAATATTACGACACGCAAAACGACTGGTATCGGTACAGCAACAACAACATCTACCGGGTCGATCCGAAGACCCAGCTGATCACCGCGCTGGTCCGGGCGCTCGTCTGAACCGATCGGCGGTAAAAATGGAATGGCCCGGCAACCCTTGCCGGGCCATTTCGTTATGGCCGCAAAACCAACGGAAGGACCCAAGAATGAGAAGCACGCTTCTCCCGCTATGTCTGGCAGCGGCGGCGCTGTCTCTTGCTGGTTGTGCCGTCGAGGACGACGGCACGTCGAACCAGGCCGCGAATGGCGCTTCCGGCGCTGAGCAGCCGGCGGGCGACGAAACGATCGCAGCCGGGCTCGACGAGAACAGCCGATTTTATCAGGCGGCAAGGGCCGCGGGCCTCGACGAAACGCTGAACGGACCGGGCCCCTATACGGTGCTGGTCCCGAGCGACGCGGCGTTCGACGGGCTTCCGGACGGCAGCCTCGAGGAGCTGACGGCGCCCGAATCCCGCGCCGAGCTGACCGACATTCTCACCTATCACATCCTGCCGGGAACGGTGCTGGTGGAGGACATCAACCGGGCGATCGACAATAGCGACGGCACCGCAGTGCTGGCGACGATGGGCGGTGCCACGCTGAGCGCGACGCGCGACGGCGACCGGATCGTGCTGACTGACGGGGCAGGCAACGAGGCGACGATCACCGAGGCGGACCAGCGCCGCACCAATGGAGTGGTCCACTATATCGACGGCGTGCTGGTACCGGGCGATGGCGGCGACGCCGAGGACAGCGGGCAAGCCGGAGACTAGTCAGCCCTCCCGGCACTGGAGCGCGGCCTTTCCCACTGGCAAGGTTGCGCAGGCTCGCTATAACGAGGCGGGCAGGTTGAACCGGGGGCAGGACCGACAATGAAGGCGACAATTGAACGGGCGACACTCCTCAAGAGCCTGAGCCACGTCCAGTCGGTCGTGGAGCGCCGCAACACCATCCCGATATTGTCGAACGTGCTGATCGAGGCGCGCGACGACGGCTCGATCCGGCTGATGGCCACCGACCTCGACCTCCAGGTCGACGAAAGCGTGCCGGCCAATGTCAGCCAGGCCGGGGCGACGACGGTTTCCGCCCACACCCTGTTCGACATCGTCCGCAAGCTGCCGGAAGGCAGCCAGGTCGAGCTGGCGGCGGCCGAAGGCAAGATGCAGGTCAACGCCGGCCGCGCCCGGTTCAATCTCTCGTCGCTGCCGCGCGACGATTTCCCGGTGATCGCCGAAGGCGAGCTGCCGACCCGCTTCGAATTGCCGGCGGCGACGCTTCGCCAGATCATCGACAAGACCAAATTCGCCATCTCCAGCGAGGAGACGCGCTATTATCTGATGGGGATATTCCTCCACATCGCCGACGACCAGCTGAAGGCCGCGGCGACCGACGGCCACCGGCTGGCGCGGGTGACGGTGGCCAAGCCCGACGGCGCCGACGGCATGCCGGACGTGATCGTACCGCGCAAATGCGTCGCCGAACTGCGCAAACTGCTTGATGAGCTCGAGGGCACTGTCGAAGTGTCGCTGTCGCCGACCAAGATCCGCTTCGGCCTCGGCAGCGCGGTCCTCACCAGCAAGCTGATCGACGGCACCTTCCCCGACTACAACCGGGTGATCCCGACCGCCAACGACAAGCTTTTGAAGCTCGACCCGAAGACCTTCCTGGCCGGCGTCGACCGGGTGTCGACCATCGCCAGCGAAAAGACCCGGGCGGTCAAGATCAGCGTCGACCGCGACAAGGTGACGCTGTCGGTGACTTCACCGGAAAGCGGCACCGCGACCGAAGAGCTGGCCGCCGACTATGGCTCGGACGGGATCGAGATCGGCTTCAACTCGCGCTATCTGCTCGACATATTGCATGAGATCGAAGGCGACATCGTCGAAGTCCACCTCGCCGACGCCGCCGCCCCGACCCTGCTGCGCGAGAACGACAAGTCGAACGCGCTCTATGTGCTGATGCCGATGCGGGTTTAACCCGCGGGTCGAAGTGCTACTTCGGCCTGGATGGCCAACGTCACCCGCCTCGCTCTTACCGATTTCCGCTCCTACGCGTCGGCGCTGATCGCGCCTGGGCCGGGCTTCGTGCTACTGTCGGGCGACAATGGCGCTGGCAAGACCAATTTGCTGGAGGCGGTGTCGCTGCTCGCACCGGGGCGCGGGCTTCGGCGCGCTCCGCTGTCGGAGATGGCGCGGAGCGCCGGGGATGGCGGTTTTGCGGTGGCGGCAACTTTTCTCCCCTCCCGCGAGCGCGAGGGGGCTGTCGAAATCGGCACCGGCACGCTCGCTACCGCGCCGGATCGCCGACACGTGCGGATCAACACTGCTCCGGCGGCGGTCAATTCGCTGGCCGAATGGCTGGCGGTGCTGTGGCTGACCCCGGCGATGGACCGGCTGTTCGCCGGCAGCGCCGGCGATCGCCGGCGCTTCCTCGATCGGCTGGTGCTGGCTTTCGAGCCTTCGCACGCCCACCACTCCGCCCGCTACGAGGCGGCGATGCGCGCCCGCAACAAGCTGCTCGCCGAACCCGACGGCGCCGATCCGTCCTGGCTGGCGGCGCTCGAGGCCGCAATGGCCGAGCATGGCGCGGCGCTCGGGCAGGCGCGGGCGCGGACGGTCGAAGCGCTTGACGCCCAGCTGGCCGATAGCCCGGACGACGATTTCGCAAGTGCAGCAATCGCTCTCGAAGGGTGGAGCGGCCGCGACCTGGAGTTTGAATTGCGCACCGGCCGCGGCCGCGATGCCGCCGCTGGACGGACGACTGCTGGCCCCCACCGGCAGGACCTCGCCGTCTCCCACCGCCAGAAGGCCATCCCCGCCGCGCGATGCTCTACCGGCGAGCAGAAGGCGCTGCTGCTGGGCCTGGTGCTGGCCCATGCGGAGCTGGTTACGATGCGCCGTGGTGCGCCACCGGTGCTGCTGCTCGACGAGGTCGCCGCTCACCTTGACCCAAGGCGGCGCGCGGCGCTGTTCGCCCGGCTGGAAGGTCGCGGTCAGGTGTGGATGACGGCGACGGAAAGCGCGCTGTTCGACGGTATCGGCGCGGCGTCTCGTTTTGCAGTTGCGAACGGGTTGGTTCAGCCCGCCTGAGCGGGCGGGTAGACTTTCTTAGGAAACGTCCTATATCGCACTGCAACACGAGGCATATTTGTGGCGTGATCGGACCTGATGGGTCCCGGCCGTGTCTCGCGCGATTTTTCGCTGAAAGCTCTCCTATCACGCGGGGTGCAACACTCCCCGCCGCCGCCGCGTGCAAGTCTGCGCGCGGCCCGGCAATGCAAGGTATTTCCCATTTCGACTTTTGACACCCTTGGGCTTTCCAAGCCCATTCTCCACGCACTTGCGTCGAAAAACTACACCGTGCCGACGCCTATTCAGGCGCAGGCGATCCCGACCGTATTGAGCGGTCGCGACCTGCTGGGCATCGCCCAAACCGGCACCGGCAAGACCGCGGCGTTCATGCTGCCGTCGATCGACCGGCTCGCCGCGTCGGGCAAGCGCGCGGCGTCCGGCCGCGCCCGGATGTTGGTGCTCGCCCCGACGCGCGAGCTTGCCAGCCAGATCGCCGAAAGCGCCAAGCTTTATGCGCGCGGCTCGCGGCTTCATGTCGTCACCGTGTTCGGCGGCACCTCGATCTACAAGAACCGCCAGGAGATGGCGCGCGGCGCCGACATCCTCGTCGCCACGCCGGGCCGCCTGGTCGATCTTGTCGAGCAACGCGCGATCCACCTCGACGCGGTCGAGATACTGGTCCTCGACGAAGCCGATCAGATGCTCGACCTCGGCTTCATCCACGCCCTCAAATGGGTCGTTGCGCGGCTT
>CAYUWJ010000119.1:0-6721 GCA_964448315.1 uncultured Sphingomonas sp.
ATTGGTGTCGGTCGGCAGCGGCTCGATGTCGGTCCGCTGCCAGCCGTCGCGGCCGAGCCGCTCGAGCGGCCTGAAGCTGGTCTTGTAGGCCATGCGCGGCGAGCCTTCGACCCAATAGCCGAGATAGACATAAGGCAGCCCGGCCCTCGCCGCGCGGACGATATGGTCGAGGATGATGTAGGTGCCGAGCCCTTTTCGTGACCGTGGTCCGACTTCGAAAAAGCTGTAGATCATCGACAATCCGTCGGCCTGCTGATCGGTCAGGCAGGCGCCGACCAGCTTGCCCGGCCGGCCGCCGGCCGATGGCTCGCGATATTCGACGACATAGGTCCGCACCGGCGTCTGCTCGACCATGTCGGCAAAGTCGCTCTCGTCCATTTCGGCCATTCCGCCGCCGGGATGACGCCCGGCGAGATAGCAGCGCAGCAGGTCGTACTGCTCCTCGGTCGTCCATGGCTTGCAGGCGGCGACTTCGAGATCCCCATTGCGGCGAATCAGCTTGCGCTGGGTCGCATTGGGCCGAAACTCGGCGGCGGCGACGCGGACCGAAACGCAAGCCGAGCAGTCGATGCAGCTCGGGCGATAGGCGACCGACTGGCTGCGGCGGAAGCCGATCCGACCGAGCGCCTCGTTGAGTTCCCCGGAATGACGGCCCGACAATTCGGTGAACACCTTCCGCTCGACCTTGCCCGGCAGATAGGGACAGGGCGAGGGGTTGGTGACGAAGAACTTCGGAAACCGGAATGGTGCGCTCAAGCGGACTCGCCTTCAAATGGTTTCTGACTCCTTTATGCGACTGGTAAACGCCGATGAAAAGGGTTTGATCACGGCAAAAATGGGGTGAATGGCGATACTGTCCCGAAGTGGGATGGAATCGCGCGATTTTTCAGCGTGGAAAACCTCTCTCGGGGAGGAATTATCAGTCGAGCGAGGCGCGCTCGACCTCGAAGCCGCTGGCCTCGAGCATCTCCACCAGCCGGTCCATCGCCGCGGCGTCTTTCGCTTCGCACTCGACCTCGATCACCGTGTCCTTGGCCGGAAGCCGGGTGAAGATCCGGCTGTGATTGATCTCGATGATGTTGACGCCGGCCTTTTCGAAATTGGCGGTGATCGCCGCCAGCGCGCCCGGCTGATCCTCGACCGCGATCCTGAGCCTGGCGATTCGGCCCGAGCGGACCAGCTCGCGGACCAGCACATTGGCCAGCAAATGGGTGTCGATGTTGCCGCCGCACAAGATCGTGCCGACAGCCCGGCCGGCGAATCGCTCGGGACGTGCCAGCATCGCCGCCAGGCCGGCCGCGCCGGCACCCTCGACGACGGTCTTCTCGATGGCGACGAGCAGCGCCACCGCCCGCTCGAGATCGCGCTCGGCGACCAGCATGATCTCGTCGGCCAGCTCCTTGAGGATGCGCGCGGTAAGCTCGCCCGGCTGCTTGACCGCGATCCCTTCCGCCAGCGTGTCGCCGCCGGACGGCAGGTCGCAGCCTTCGATCGCGCATTTCATCGACGGGTAAAGCTCGGCCTCGACCCCGATCAGGGCGATGTCCGGCTTGATCGCGCGCGCCGCGATCGCCACTCCCGACATCAGGCCGCCGCCGCCGACCGGGATGCACAAAGTGTCGAGGTGCGGCGCCGCCGCGAGCATCTCGAGCGCCAGCGTGCCCTGGCCGGCGATGACCTGCGGATCGTCGAACGGGTGGACGAAGACCATGCCTTCGTCGGCTTCGATCTCGCGCGCCTTCGAATAGGCATCGTCGAACATCTTGCCGTAGAGCACCACCCGGGCGCCGTGACCCTCGGTCTGGGTGACCTTCATCGTCGGGGTCTGAGACGGCATGACGATGGTCACCGGAATGCCGAGCCGGCGCCCGTGATAGGCGACCGCCTGGGCATGGTTTCCGGCGGAGGCGGCGATGACCCCGCGCGACCGTTCCTCATCCGACAGCTGCAGCAGCTTGTTGAGCGCGCCGCGCTCCTTGTAGGCGGCGGTGAACTGCAGATTTTCGAACTTCAGCCAAATCTCGGTGCCGACGATTTCCGACAGCGTCCGGCTCATCAGCATCGGCGTTTGAACGACCGAGCCTTCGATCCGCTTCGCCGCGGCGCGGATGTCGTCGATCGTCGGCGGCTGCATCATTGCCGGCCCGCGCTAGCCCTTCCAGCGCAAGCAAACAATGCTATGCGATAGCCATGCACAAGCCTCTTCTCGCGATGCTGGCGGCGCTTGTCGCCGCCCCGGCGGCCGCCGACACGCTGATCTATAACGTCAACGGGATCCAGGTCGGCGATGACGGGACGCTGCAGCGGTTCGGCGGGATGGTCATCGATGACGAGGGCAAAGTCCTGCAACTGATACAGCGTACGGAAGAGTTGAACCGGCCGATCGAGCATGAAGTCGACGGCGAGGGCCGCACCCTGCTTCCCGGTCTGATCGACGCCCACGGCCATGTGATGGGCCTCGGCCTCGCCGCGATGCGGCTCGACCTGGTCGGAAGCGGCTCGCTGGCCGAGCTTCAGGACCGGGTCCGGCGCCATGCGGCCGCCAACCCCGGCACCGGCTGGATCGTCGGCCGCGGCTGGAACCAGGAGCTTTGGGCGGACAAGAGCATGCCGACCGCCGCCGACCTCGACGCGGCGGTCGCCGACCGTCCGGTGTGGCTGGAGCGGGTCGACGGCCACGCCAGCGTCGGCAACAGCATGGCGCTGCGAGCGGCCGGCATCACCCGGGATACTCAAGACCCGTCCGGCGGCCGGATCGAGCGCGACGGTGCCGGCGATCCGACCGGCCTGTTCATCGACACGGCCGCATCGCTGGTGGAGCGCAAGGTGCCGCCGCCGTCGGCCGCCGACCAGGCGCGGGCGCTGGACCTGGCGCAGGACAGGCTGCTGGCGAGCGGGCTTACCGCGGTTGCCGACATGGGCACGTCGGCGGACGGCTGGGCGCTGATGCGGCGCGCTGGCGAGGAGGGCCGGCTCAAGCTCAGGATCATGGCCTATGCCGGAGGCGTCGAGCCGCTGTCGGCGCTCGGCGGTTCGGGGCCGACCGATTGGCTTTACGACGACCGGCTGCGGATGGGCGGAGTCAAGCTTTATGCCGACGGCGCGCTCGGCTCGCGCGGCGCCTGGCTGAAAGCCCCTTATGCCGACAGGCCCGAAGCGCGGGGGCTGACGGTGATGACCCCGGCGCAGCTGCGCACGGACGCGGCGCTGGCGGCGGCGGACGGCTTTCAGGTCGCCATCCACGCGATCGGCGACCGCGCCAACGCCGAAGCGATCGCCATTTTCGAGGAGCTGGCACGCGACCATCCCGGCGATCGCCGCTGGCGGATCGAGCATGTCCAGGTGGTCGACCCGGCCGACATTCCGCGCATCGCCGATGGCGGCATCATCGCCTCGACACAGCCGATCCATCAGGTCAGCGACCGGACGATGGCCGAAGCGCGGTTGGGGCCGGATCGTCTGGCCGGTGCCTACGCCTGGCAGACTCTCGCCAAATCGGGCGCGAAGCTCGCCTTCGGATCGGATTTCCCGGTCGAACCGACCAACCCCTTCCTCGGACTTTCCGCCGCGGTCAGCCGGCAGGACCCGGACGGCGTTCCGCCCGGCGGCTGGCTGCCGCACGAGCGCTTGAGCTTCGCGCAGGCGCTGGCAGGATTCACACACGGCGCGGCCCATGCGGGCTTCGCCGAAGGGCGGATCGGCAGCCTCGAACCGGGAAAATGGGCGGATTTCATTCTCGTCGACCGCGATGTCGCCACGGTCGACGCGCAGGCGCTGGCGCGGACTGAGGTGCTGGAGACCTGGGTGGCAGGGAAAAAGGTGTGGGCGCGGAAATAGCCCTCAGCGCTTCCGCCGCTCCCGCGCTGCCCGCTCGATCAGCATCGATTGCGTCAGGATTTGCGGCAATTCCTCGACTCCGCGCCCCGGCTCGTACCAGAGATATAGCGGCACGCCGGCCCGCCCCCGGCTTTCGAGCAAGCGGGTGATCGCCGGATCGCCGTTGGTCCAGTCGCCGACCAGCACCCGCACATCGGCGCGGTCGAACGCCCGGCGGACGTCCGCCCGGTCGATCGCCGCTGCCTCATTGGCCTTGCAGGTCAGGCACCAGTCGGCGGTGAAGTAAGCGAACACCGGCCGACCTTGCTCGAGGTGGGCGGCGACCCCCACCTCGCTCCATGCTTCGGCGCCGGCGGGTATGTTGGCGGTGGCGACCTGCCGCTGGGGCACCAGCAGCACCGCGCCGGCACCGACCACGACGACGGCGGCGAGTATCGCCAGGCCGGCGCTTTGCCCCTGCCGCTGCCGCCAGCCGATCAGGGCGAGCGCAGCTCCGAGCAGCGCCGCGGCTGCCAGTCCGGCAAGCAGTCCGTCGCTGCCGACCTGTCGGTTCAGCAGCCACAAGGTGGCGACCACGGTGGCGACCATCGGAATCGCCAGGAAGCGCTGCAGCCGGACCATCCACGGACCGGGCGCCGGAAGCCGCCGCCGAAGCGCCGGGACGAAACCGATCGCCAGGAAGGGAATCGCCAGCCCGAGGCCGAGCGCGGCGAAGACCAGCACCGATCCGGCTGGAGGCAGCAGCAGCGCGGTGCCGAGCGCGGCGCCGAGGAATGGCCCGGCGCAGGGAGTCGCGACGAAGGCGGCGAGCGCGCCGGTGCCGAAGCCGCCGCCCGGCTGCATGCGTCCGGCGAGCACCGGCAGCCGGAACAGTCCCAGCAGGTTGAGCGCGATCGCCGTCGCCAGCAACATCAGGAAGATGGTGGTGCGCGGGTCCTGCAACTGGAACGCCCAGCCGGCCGCGGTGCCGCCGGCGCGCAGCGCGAGCAGCGCCGCGCCGAGCAGGCCGGTGCCGACCACCGCCCCCGCCGTATAAGCGAGCGCGTCGCGCCGGGCGTGGCCGGCATCGCCGCCGCTTCTGGCGAGGTGCAGCGCCTTCAACGCCAGGATCGGGAATACGCAAGGCATCAGGTTGAGCAGCAGCCCGCCGGCGAGCGCCCCCAGCACCGCCCACAGCACCGCTCCGGAGTCGAGCCCGCCGATCGCCCGGCCGCCCGCCGGAACCTCGCCGGGCCGCGCCTCGAACGACAGGCCGCGGCCGTCGCCGAGCGACAGCAGCCCGGCAAACTCGGCCGGCTCGCCGCTGCGGCGCGGAAGCTCGGCGATCAGCAAGTCGCCGTCGCGCCGGAAAATCTGTTTCCCGGCATAGTCGACCGGTCCGTCGACGGCGGCGAAGACATGGGGCTCGACGACGTCGACGTCGCGGGGAAGCGGGATCGCCAGGCGAAGCCAGCTTCCGGTCAGCTCGAAAGCGGCGGGCGTGGCGAGCGGTTGCGGCAGCGCCCGGCGCCACTGGTCGAACAGTTCACGCTCGGTTGGCGGACCGGCAGCCACCGGGAGGGCGAGGGCGAAGCTGCCGCTTTCGGGAACGCAGATGGTGTCGGTGCAGGCCAGCCAATTGGCCGAGGCGCGGATCGGCACGATTCCGCGCGCGTCTTGCGGCACTCTCAGCCGGACGAGGATGGCGTAATCCTCCTCGTAAACATGGTTCATCAACCCGGCGATCGTCAGCCGGCTCGGCACCGGGTAGCGCAGCTCGCCGACCGCGAAGCCGGGCGGAAGCTGCCAGTCGACCTTCATCGGCAGGCCGGCATCGCCGGGATTGAGCCAATAGCCGTGCCAGCCGGCATTGGTCCGCATGTGAATCGCCAGCTCGACCTCGCCGCCGGGCGGCGCCGGCCCCTCGGCAACCAGCTGCGGCTCGATGCCCCGCGATTGCGCCGCGGCGGGCGCGAGCGGGGCGAGTGCGAGGAGCAGGAGGAGAAAAAAGCGGAGCATTGCGAGTCCGTCATTGCGAGGAGCGGAGCGACGAAGCAATCCAGTTTACCGCCGTCGTTATGGATTGCTTCGCTATGCTCGCAATGACGGGGTACCTTTAATCCAGGTTCGGCCGCAGCCAGCGCTCGGCGGCCTCGACCTCGACTCCGCGGCGCGTGGCATAGTCCTCGAGCTGGTCGCGGCCGATCCTCGCCACTCCGAAATACTGGCTGTCGCGATGGCCGAAATAGAAGCCCGACACCGCCGAGGTCGGCAGCATCGCGTAATTTTCGGTCAGTTCGACTCCGCCCGGATTGCCGCCGAGCATTTCGAACAGGATCGGCTTCAGGCTGTGGTCGGGGCAGGCCGGATAGCCCGGTGCCGGGCGGATGCCGCGATAGCTTTCGCGGATCAAATCGGCGGTCGAGAAATGCTCGTCGGCATAGGCCCACAGCCGGTTGCGGACTTCGGCATGCAGCACTTCGGCGAAGCTTTCGGCAAGCCGGTCGGCAAGCGCCTTCAAGAGAATGTCGGAATAATCGTCATTGTCCGCCTTGAACTGTGCGAGGTGGGCAGTGAGGCCGTGCATGCCGACGGCAAATCCGCCGATCCAGTCGTCGCCTTCGGGCGCGATGAAGTCGGCGAGGCACATATTGGGGCGGCCCTCGCGCTTCTTGACCTGCTGGCGGAGGAAGGGCAGCCGGGTCCAGTCGTTGCCGGCCATCACCAGCACATCGTCGCCTTCCCGCCGGCAGCGCCACAAGCCGACCGTCGCCCGGGCGGTCAGCCAGCGCTCGGCGATGATCTTGTCGAGCATTGCCTGGGCGTCGGCGAACAGGCTGCGCGCGCTTTCGCCGACAACTGGGTCGTCGAGGATCGCCGGATAATTGCCGGCCAGCTCCCAGGC
>CAYUWJ010000120.1:0-5562 GCA_964448315.1 uncultured Sphingomonas sp.
GGCCCTCCCCAATCACGCGCTGGTGCTCGTCGCCGACGGGCGCAAGATGCTGCTGCTTCGCAACCACGGCGACGAGGCGCAGATCGACCTTCGCACCGAATCGCATGACCAGCGCGAGGATTCGATGGACCGCGATCTGAAGACCGACGGCCCAGGCAGCCAGTCGCCGCGCTTCGGATCCGGCCGCGACACCATGGAGGAGACCGATTTCCACCAGCAGGAGGAGGACCGCTGGGTCAAGGACGCCGCGGAAGAGCTCAAGCGCCGGGCGCTGAAGAATGATTTCGATGCGTTGGCGATCATCGCTCCGCCCAAGGCGCTCGGAGTGCTCCGCAAGGAGCTGCACAAGGAGGTCGAGCGGCGGATCGTCCTCACCCTCAACAAGGAAATGACCGACCGCCCGATCCCCGACATCGAGGAATTGCTGGTCGGCGAGAGCGCCCCGCCAGCTTGATTACCGGAGCGCCCGGATGACTTTTTCGCTGATCGCCCGCTGTCCGGACACCGGCCAGTTCGGGGTCGCCGCCGCGACCGCAATTCCCGCGGTCGGCAAGCTTCTGACCCACGCGGTCGCGGGAGTCGGCGCCGTCGCCACCCAGGCCATGCTCAACCCCTACATCGGAATCGACGGAATCCGGTTGCTGCAGAATGGCCGGCCGGCGCGGGAGGTGATGGAGATTCTCGCCGACCGCGATCCACGCGCCGAGCACAGGCAGTTCGCGGTCATCGACCGCCGGGGCTACACCGCCGCCTGGACGGGGGGCGACTGCATCGACTGGGCTGGCCACCGGGAGCAGGACGGCTTTTCGGTGCAGGGCAATCGGCTGGCCGGCGCGCAGGTGCTCGACGCGCTCGCCGAGGGCTATCGCGCTAGCGCCGGCAAGCCCTTCGCCGAACGGCTGATGGAAGCGCTCGAGGCCGGCGACCGGGCCGGCGGGGACTGGAAGGGCGAGCGCTCGGCGACCATCTACATTGTCGACAAGGAGGAATATCCGCTGTGGGACATAAGGGTCGACGCGAACCCCGACCCCTTCGCGGAATTGCGGCGGCTGCACGACATTTTCAGCCGCAAGCTGATTCCCGAAATTCTCGCAATGCCAACGCGCGCCAACCCCGCCGGAGCAGCGGAAGAGCATGACGCCTGAATTCGACATCCATATCATCGGCGGCGGGCTGGCCGGCTCGGAAGCCGCCTGGCAGCTTGCCGAGGCGGGCTTGCGCGTTCGCCTTTCAGAAATGCGCGGCGGCGGCGACACCACGCCGGCGCACGACAGCGACCGGCTGGCGGAAATGGTCTGCTCGAACAGCTTTCGCTCCGACGACGCCGAGAATAATGCCGTCGGCCTGCTCCATCAGGAGATGCGGACCCTCTCTTCGCTGATCATGCGCGCCGCCGACGCTCACCGCGTTCCGGCCGGCTCGGCGCTGGCCGTCGACCGCGAAGGCTTCGCGTCCGAGGTCACGCGGACGGTCGAGGCCCACGCCAACGTCGCGGTGGTGCGTGAGCGCATCGACCTGCTGCCCGATCACCCGACGATCATCGCCACCGGCCCGCTGACCGGCTCGGCGCTGGCGGAGGCAATCGCCGCCGAGACCGGCAGCGACGCGCTCGCCTTCTTCGACGCCATCGCCCCGATCGTCCACCGCGACAGTGTCGACATGGACATCTGCTGGATGGCGGCGCGCTGGGACAAGGGCGGCAAGGATTACATCAACTGCCCAATGGACGAGAGCCAGTACGACGCGTTCATCGCCGCGCTCAACGCCGGCGAAAAGACCGAATTCAAGGATTGGGAAAAGGACACGCCCTATTTCGAGGGCTGTATGCCGATCGAGGTGATGGCGGCGCGCGGACCCGAGACGCTGCGCCACGGGCCGATGAAGCCGGTCGGCCTCGACGATCCGCGCACGGGTCGCTGGCCGCATGCGGTGGTCCAGCTTCGCCAGGACAATGCGCTCGGCACCTTGTGGAACATGGTCGGCTTCCAGACCAAGTTGAAGCACGGCGAACAGGTCCGCATCTTTCGCACCATCCCCGGCCTGGAGCAGGCCGAATTCGCGCGATTGGGCGGCATCCACCGCAACAGCTTCATCCGCTCGCCGGCGCTGCTCGACGGCGAGCTCAAGTTGAAATCCAGGCCGAACATCCGCTTCGCCGGGCAGATCACCGGCTGCGAGGGCTATGTCGAAAGCGCCGCCATCGGGCTTCTCGCGGCCAGGTTCGCGATCGCCGAGATGCGCGGAGAAACACTTGCCCCGCCGCCGCCGCCGCCGCCGGAAACCGCGCTGGGCGCGCTGCTCGGCCACATCACCGGCGGCGCCGACGCCGCCACCTACCAGCCGATGAATATCAATTTCGGCCTGATGCCGCCGATCCCCGGACGGACCCGAAAAGCCGAGCGCAAGAAGCTCTACACCGACCGGGCAAGGGCGAAGTTGGCGGAGTGGCTGGAAGCCACTTCTCCCCTCCCGCGAGCGGGAGGGGCCGGGGGAGGGCCTGTCCTGTCCGAAGCAGCCCTTGAGGACATTCCTTCCCCTTGATCCCCTCCCGCGAGCGGGAGGGGAAATTCAGCAGCTGCATTTCTTCTTCTTCGCCGGTTTCGGCGCGGTGGTCGCGAATTCGGCCGGGGTCAGCCAGCCGGAGCGGTCGGCATCGGCGGTGTTGAACTTCTTGATCGTCGTCACCGCCCATTCCTCGAACGACAAGGTGCCGTTGCCGTCTACGTCCAGTCTGGCGAAGGTCTTGCGCCGCGGCGAAAGCAGATCGTCGAGCTCGATTCGGCCATTTTTATTCTTGTCGGCCCGATAGAAGCGCCGCTCCTCGCGGGTTTTGGGCGAGGCCTCGGGGGCTTTCAGCTCCTCAACCGCCGGGATCATCGACGGCGTCGTCGCCTTCGGCGCCGGCGGCAGCAGCGGCGGCTCCTCGGCGCGGCTCGTAAACAACAGCAAGGCTCCGGTGACGAGCAGGAAACAGGCCGCGGCCCCGGCAAGGAAACGTGCCACGGGCACCTCCTTTAAATCGGAGATTCGGCCCGGGCATGGTCCGATGTGGACCGATTTATGTCAACGGCGGCGAGTAACCTTCCCGCTCCAGCGATGCCGCAGCATCGCCAGCGCGCGCGCCGGCGTCCCTTCGGGTTCGAGCACGTCCCGCGATTCCAGATCGCGCGCGGCAATCCGGGCGAGGCCGGTCAGCACGCGCAGCGGACGGGCGAAGCGGTGTCCCCGCAGCCCATCGCGATACGCCTCCGCGGCTTCCAGAAGTTCCGGCACGCCGCGCCGCCCGACCGCGACCAATGCATGGAGCGCGCCCGCTTCGGCAAGTATGTCATCCGCAGCGCCGAGAATTCTCCCGCCAATCGCAAACAGTCGGCTTCCGCGCCGAGCGACCAGTGCCGGATCGACCTGTTCGTCGAGCAACGTCGCCCACCCCGGCTCGAGCGCGGCGAGATCGGCGCCGCTGATCCCCCGCGGCAGCAGCTGATCGGCGATCGCGCGCAGCCGCGGCTCGGGCGGCCTGGTCCCGTCATCGAGCTGCTCCAGCGCGTCGCGCCACCAGGCGAGCGTCACCCGGCCGAGCGCCGGCTGGGTCGATCGGGCGACGACATCGCCCATTGCCGCATCGAGCGCCCACAGCGCCGCGAAGGCCGGCCGATGGCGCTCGGGCAGATGCTCGAGCATCAGCGCGCGGTCGGCACCGATCGCCGGCCCCGGACCCGATCCGGAAGGCGGGTCAGCGGTAACAGACGGCCTTTGCGGCGGCGACGACATCCTCGGCCTTGATCAACGCGAGCTTCTCGAGATTGGCGGCATAGGGCAAAGGCACGTCGGCGTTGGTCACCCGGGTCACCGGCGCGTCGAGATCGTCGAACCCCTGCTCCATGCACAAGGCCGCGATCTCCGAGGCAATCGAGCAGGTCGGCCAGCCTTCCTCGACGACCACCATGCGGTTGGTCCGTTGGAGACTTTCGAGCACCGCCGCCGTGTCGAGCGGGCGCAGCGTCCTTAAGTCGATGACCTCGGCCTCGATGCCTTCGCCGGCCAGCGTCTCGGCCGCCTGCAGCGCCACTCCGACGCCGATCGAGTAGCTGACGAGGGTAACGTCCTTGCCTTCGCGAACCGTCCGCGCCTTGCCGATCGGAAGCAGGAAATCGTCGATTTCGGGCACTTCGAAGCTCTGCCCGTAGAGCAGCTCATTTTCGAGGAACACGACCGGATCTTCGCTCCGGATCGCCGCCTTCAGCAGCCCCTTGGCGTCGGCGCTGGTATAGGGCGCGATCACCACCAGCCCCGGCACCGACGCGTACCACGGCGCAAAATTCTGGCTGTGCTGCGCGGCCACCCGGCTGGCAGCGCCGTTGGGTCCGCGGAACACGACCGGGCAGCGCATCTGGCCGCCCGACATATAATTGGTCTTGGCCGCCGAATTGATGATGTGGTCGATCGCCTGCATCGCGAAATTGAAGGTCATGAACTCGACGATCGGCCGCAAGCCCCCCATCGCCGCTCCGGCACCGACGCCGGCCACGCCATATTCGGTGATCGGCGTGTCGACCACGCGGCGGGGGCCGAACTCCTCGAGCAGGCCCTGGGTGACCTTGTAGGCGCCCTGATATTCGGCGACCTCCTCGCCCATCACGAACACCCGTTCGTCGCGCCGCATCTCCTCGGCCATCGCATCGCGCAGCGCCTCGCGCACCGTCACTGAGGAGGTGGCGGTGCCCTCCGGCACTTCCGGAGGGATTTCGGTTCGCGCCGCCGCCGCATTGAGCTGGTCGGTTCCGGTCTCGGCGTTCTGCGGCCCGCGCGTCTCGATATCGTGGTGAAGCGTCTTCTGGTCGGAGGGGCGCGGCTGGTCCGGCACGTCCTCTTTTTCCTCGGCCGGTGGCGCTGCCGGCTCTTCGACTTCCTCGTCCTCGCCCTTCGCTCCCTCTTCCTCAGCGGGAGAGGGGCTTTCGCTGGCGTCTTCGCCCTCGCCGGCGAGCATCGCGATCGGGGTTCCGACCTTCACCCCGTCGGTGCCTTCGGCGACCAGGATCTTGGAAATTGTCCCTTCGTCGACCGCCTCGAACTCCATCGTCGCCTTGTCGGTCTCGATCTCGGCCAAAAGGTCGCCCGAGCTGACTTCGTCGCCTTCCTTGACCAGCCATTTGGCGAGAGTCCCCTCCTCCATGGTCGGGGACAAAGCGGGCATCTTGAGCTCGGTCGGCATCAATAGTTCTCCACCAGCACGTCGGTGGAAAGCTCGGACGCATCGGGCTCGGGCGCGCCTTCGGCGAATTTCGCGGCCTCGACGACAATGGCTTTGATCTCCTTGTCGATCGCTTTGAGCTCCGCTTCCTCGACGCCGAGCTTGGCCAGCTCCTTAGCCGCCTGCTCGATCGGATCGCGGGTCTCGCGGAAGCCCTGCACTTCCTCGCGGGTGCGATATTTGGCCGGGTCGGACATCGAATGGCCGCGGTAGCGATAGGTCTTCAGCTCGAGGATGATCGGTCCCTTGCCGCCGCGCACCCATTCCAGCGCCATCTCGGCCGCGCCGCGCACGGCGAGCACGTCCATCCC
>CAYUWJ010000121.1:0-13642 GCA_964448315.1 uncultured Sphingomonas sp.
GCAGAACTGCCGCACCAGGAAGATGCCGAAAATCCCCGCCAGCCACGGCACCAGCGCCCCGGCATAGCTGTTGACCAGCCCCATCGCCTTCAACTCGAGGAACAAGGGCAGCATGCCGATCTGGCCCGGCACGACCAGCGCAGCGACCAGCGCCTGGAAGACGGCGTCGCGGCCGCGAAAGCGGAGCTTGGCGAAAGCGTAGCCGGCCGGCACGGTGAACAGCAATGCGAGCGCGGTAGCCAGGCACGACACTAGCGCGCTGTTGAACAGATAACGGCCGACGCCATAAGTGCCGAACAGGGTGCGGTAATTTTCGAGTGTCGGATCCTGCGGCCACAGCGGCGGCGGAAACTGGGCGGCGGCGCCTGGGCTCATGAAGCTGACCGACACCATCCAGGCGAGCGGCGCGAGGACCAGCAGCGCGATGCTCGCGGCGAGGATGGTCAGTCCGTTGCGTTGCAGCCAGACCATCAGATCGCGCCGCTGCGCCGCGCCAGCTTCATCTGCACCAGGGTGATCGCCAGGATGCACAGGAAGAGGATGAAGGCGACCGCCGCGCCCGATCCGAGGTTCCACCATTTGAACCCCTCCTCGAACATGAAATAGAGCACGGTGACGGTCGACTTGGCGGGCCCGCCCTGGGTCATGACATAGGGTTCGGCGAACAGCTGGAACATGCCGGCGACGGTCAGGATCGACACCAAGAGCACGGTCGGAGCGATCGCCGGCAGAGTGACATGGCGAAAGCGCATCCACGGCCCGGCGCCGTCGACCCGGGCGGCGTCGGTCAGATCCCTGTTCACCGTCTGCAGCGCGGCGAGGAAGATGATCATGTTGTAACCGAAGCTTTTCCACGCGACGAACAGCAGGATCGCGGGAAGCGCGGTGTTCGGGTTGCCGAGCCAGTCGATCGCCGGCACGCCGAAGAACCCCAGCCCGTAGTTGATCAGCCCGTAGCGGGTGTGGAGCAGATAGTTCCAGACCACCGCGGTCGCGACCAGCGTCGTGACGAACGGAGCGAACAGCGCCACCCGCCACACCGCTCGCCACTTAACCGTCCGGGCGTGGACCAGGAGCGCGGCGCCCAGCGACATGGCGACGATCAGCGGCACCCCAAGGACGACGAACATCAACGTGTTGCGCATCGCCTGCCAGAACAAAGGATTGCTCGTCAGCCGCTGGTAATTGTCGAAGCCAATGAAGCGCAGATTGTTTATGTCGGCGAGCGCGTAGATGTCGAAGTCGGTGAAGCTCAGCACCAGCGAGGCGAGCGCCGGGCCAACGAAGAACAGCAGGATCGCGGCCAGGGCCGGCGCGGTCATCGCCATGCCGGCGCGGGCTTCGGCGCGGACCGCGGCCTCCCTCATGCCCGCTCCAGCATCCAGCGGCGCTTTTCTAGCAATCGGTCGGCGCGGCGATCCATTTCGCGCACGCCCTCGTCGATGCCGGTCCGGCCGCGCACGACGAGCTCGGCGACATTTTGCATCTCGGTGACGATCCGCTCCCACTCGGGGACTTTCGGCAGCGCCTTGGCATGGTCGAGCTGGACGGCGAAGGCGGCGGTGATCGGATCGGCGGTCAGCCCCGCCGCGGCCCAAACGGCGCGCGTCGGGGGAAGGTCACCGGTCAGCTCCTGGAGCGTCTGCTGCGCCGACGGCGCGAGCAGCTTGGCGACCAGCGACCAGGCGGCGGCCGGATCGCGCGCGCCGCGATAGACCACCAGGCTCGACCCGCCCGGAGTGCTTGCGCCAATACCATTCGGTCCCGGGAATGGAGCGGTTGCCCAACTGTCCTGCATGTCCGGCGGCAGGCGGGATTTCATGTCGCCGATCGTCCACGGGCCCGACGGATAAACCGCGAAATAGCCGCGGGCGAACTCGTTCCAGACATTGCTGATCTGGGTCGACGAAGCGACCGGCGCCAGCCCCTCATCGTAGAGCGACTTGTAGAAGCGAAGCGCCTCGCGGAACTCGGGTGAGGCGAAGGCGCCGCGGGTGCCCGCCCGGTTGAGCAGGGTCGCCCCGGCCGACAGCGCCATGCCCGTCAGATGCTCATACTCGTTGAGCGGGACGAGGACCGCATAATTGCCCGCGCCGGCCACCGCCTTGACCCGGTGAAGCGCCGTCTTCCACGCTTCCCAGCGCTCGGGCGGCGCGGCGAAGCCGGCGCGCTCGAACAGGTCGCGGCGATAGAATTGCAGGCGCGTGTCGACATACCAGGGGATCGCCATCAGCCGGCCGTCGATGCGATTGGTATCGACCACCGCCGGAAACTGGCCCTCGGTCAGGCGGGCGACTTCGGCCGGCACCGGCCGGATCGCGTCGATCGCGCTAAGCTCGGCGATCCAGCTGTTGCCGACCTGCCCCATGTCGGGAAGCGAATCACCGGCGTAGCTGGTCAGCAATTTCTCGTGCGCCGCGGTCCACGGCAGCGGCTGGATTGAGACTTTGGGCGCATTGCCGATCGAAGCCAGCAACGCCGGCAGATTCTCCGCCTCGGCGCCCATCGCCCAGAATTCGAGCGCATCGCCGGGACGCCGCGAACAACCGCTCGCCAGCGGCAATGCCGCCATCCCGGCAAGCACGCTGCGCCGCGAAAAAATCATCCGAGCCAGCCGCCGGCGAACCCGGCGCGGCGAAGGCCGTCGACGACCGGCTTGGAGCCGCGCATCGCCTTCCAGATCAGCCCGTTGCGATAGTTGGCGATCATCGACACGATCGGCCCCTGGTCGATTCCGAGATAGTCGGTGTCGACCCAGCACAGGCCGGGGACGATCCGTCCGTGAAGCAGGGTGCCGGCGTTGTTCGGGTCGCGAAGGGTCGGGTTGAAGGCATCGAGGAAGCCGTAGCGACCGTAGATCGCGGCGCCGTAGCGCGCCTTCATCGCCGCCAGCGCGGGAAGGACGATTTCGGGCGCGAAGGCGATCGAGCCGGCGGCCGCGGTCGGCGCCAGCGTGCCGTCGTCGCGAGCGCCGGGGCCACGGGCCGAGTAGCTGAAGAATTCGCGCTCCCGCCCGTCGATAACCCGTGTGAAGTCGCCCGGCCCGTCGCAGGCGGTCAGTCCCCAGACATCGCTTGAATAGCCGCGCCAGCCCCCTGGATTGGCGATCGCATAATTGCGCTGGGCGATGGTCGCGCGGCGGCTGTTTTCGTGAAGATCGATCCCCTTGGCGCGCAGCCACGGATCGGCGATGCCACGGAAATCGACCCAGACATGGCTGTACTGATGCCCGAACATCGGCGGGAAATGCAGGTGCCGCTGACCCCAGTGATCGCCCCAGCTAAGATCGAAATTGGCGGTGTAGCGCCGCCAGATTTCGGCATCGATGGCAAAGGTGGGGCTGCCGAGCGCCAGCAGGTAAAGCAGGGTGGCTTCGTTGTAGCGATCCCAACTCGCCGACAGGAAGCCATTTTCGGGATTCCAGCCCATCGAAACAAAGGGCCCTTGCCCGAGCATCCAACGCCAGTCGACGCGGTCGTTGATCAGCGTCGCCAGCCGCCGGATTTCGGCCTCGTCGGCGTCGGGCCGGTTGAAATATCGACCGGCGAACAGCATCCCGCCGAGCAGCAGGACGGTGTCGATCGACGACAATTCGGTGGTTTCGAACCGGCGCCCTTCGGCCATGTCGATGAAATGGTAGAAAAACCCGTTGTGGCCGGTGCGCCCGGCTGCTTCGGGGCCCTGCGGGGCGTCGGCGAAGAAGCGCAGCGTCGTCAACGTGCGGGCGCGCGCCTGCGCTCTGGTGATCCAGCCGCGTTCGACGCCGATCGGCAGTGCGGTAAGGCCGAAGCCGACCGCGGCGATCGAGCAGAAGCTCTCGGTCGGCCAGCGGTCAGGAACTAGGCCGTTGTCCGGGTTGGCAAGGTCCCAGAACCAGTCGAACGTCCGCCGCTCGAGGTCGTCGAGGTCGAAGCCGGCGAGGCCGCCGCCGATCCCTGTCGTCGCGCAGCCGGTCAGCGCCGCCGCGCCGAAGGCGGCGCCATAGCCGCTGAATTGCCGTCTCGTAATCACCGTCGAATCCCGTTCCGCCCCCCGGCCATGGTCGCCCGCGCCAACCTTACGGAAGGCGCGGGCATTGGAGAGTCAGAAGCGGAACCCGGCGCCGAACTGGAAGCTGCGGGGCGGGCCGGAAAGAGAATTCGGAACCCCGAAGTTGGCATTGCCGCCGCAGCAAGTGAAGCCGTCCGCACCGCCAAAATTGGCGCGGTTGAACAGGTTGAATACCTCGGCCGACAGGCTGATCTCCTTGTCGCCACCGATGCGGAAGAACTTCTGCAGCCGAAGATCGACCTGGAGGAAATGCGGCAAATGCTCGAAATGGCCAAGGCGGATGAATTCGGGCTGGAATCCGTCGTCAGCATCAATCACGAAGAACGGTGCGCCAGACCCGTATGTGACGAGGCCGGAAGCCCTGAAATCCATCGGCAGGTCGACGATCCCGTTGAGCACTGCCCGATGCTTTTCATATCCTGCGTTCGGCACGAACGGTTCGGCGCCGATGTTCGGGAAATCGAAGTTGAACTCGAAGCCCCGCGCCTTCGACCGTAGAATTCCAGTGTAGGCCAGACCGACGCCCCAGCCGGAAGACTTCGAATAGGGCTTGTCGACCGACAGGAAGACCGCGTCATATTTGGTTTCGCGGGTGTTGAAGGCGGCGACGGCGTTGCCATAGCCGTTGATCATCGGAATGAAGTCGAAGAACCCGTTGGCGCCGGGCTCCGACGACCGGTTGAGCGGCGCGTAGCCGATCTGGTTCTTGCCCCTGGTGTGGTTGAAGGTCAGCGAGGTACGGAAAATCCCAAGTCGCTGCCGAACGCCGATGCTGAACTGGTCAGTGTAGGGCGTCTTGAGGTCGTTCGGGATCACGCGCAGCTCATTGGTCCCGGGCGAGGTCGGGTCGGCGGCAAGGCTTGCGAGCAGCGCCGCAAAGCCCGCCTCAGTCAGATATTCCGGCTGAAACTGGATCGTCGGCCGGCCGTCGCGAGGTAGCCCGTCCTGCGAGAAGAGCAACTCGCCCGATCGGAACTGGGAAAGCAGGGTCTCCTCCGCCGCGCTGCGGAACAGGGCACGGTCATAATAGCGTCCGTAGCCGCCGAACAGCACCGTGCGCTGGTCGGCGTTGATGTCGTAGGAAAAGCCGATACGGGGCGCGAAATTGTCGAGTTCGGCCTTGCGGTCCCCGGTCGAGATATAGTCCTCGACATCGAAAAAGGCGGGCTCGAGCCGGGGGTCCATTGCCAACGCGCGCAACGCCTCGACGGCTCGGGCCGGTGTCTGGAAGTTGTTGTTCTTGGCGTTGGAATCATAGTCCCACCGAAGCCCGAGGTTGACCAGCAAATGCTCGTTCACCTCCCAGTCGTCCTGGACGAACAGGCCGATCTGCGTTGTCTTGGCCTCTACTTCCGGATCGCCGCCGCCGAAGCGGACTACGGCCGGGAAATCGAACGTCAGATCGTCGCTCGGGTCGGGTGTGCCGAAGTCATTCCTGATGAACTCAAACTGTGGATTGGCATTCGGGCCGCTTCCGCCGACCCTATATTTCTGAAACGACAGCTTGGCTCCGACCTTGATCAGATGATCGCCGTACCATTGGATCGGACGGAATGTGATATTGTCGCGAAACGTCAGGCCTTCCTGCACAACTTCCTGCAATTGCGGGCGTCCGCCGACACTGATCACGCCCTGGTAGATGCGGCCGAAGCCCGCTTCGCCAAGCGCCCCGAATTCGAGGTCCGATTTCAGCCAATCGATCGTTGCTTCATTGAGGAAGCTGTCGCCGCGATAATCGTAGCGCAACTTGGCGGTGTAGACGTTATTATCGACGCTCTCGCCGCGTTCACGGGCCTCCTGTACGCCGAATCCACGCAGATCTTCCTCAAGTCTGATGCTGCCGCTCAGCTCTACGAGATGCTGGTACCCCGGTTGCCACGTCAGCTTCCCGAACCCGAGATGCTCGCGGAACGGGCTGGTAAAGGTGCCGCGGAAGGCGTCGACGTCGAAGGGGAGCAAACTTTGGATCGCCTCGTCACCCCCTGGTATCACCGTCAGGGCCCGATCCTGGATATTCGCTTCATAGTTTGCGAAGAAAAACAGATTGTCCTTGATGATCGGTCCGCCAAGCCCGACGCCATATTGCAGACGCTTGAGTTCGGGTTCCTCCCGATCTTCGCTTTTCACGAAAAAGTCCTTGGCTATCAGCGATTCATCCTGAAACGAGAAGAAGCCTTCACCGTGGAACTCGTTCGTGCCCGACTTGGTGATCGCGGTGATGATCGCCGTTCCGGCATCCTCAAACTCCGCCTTGAAATTCGAGCTCAGGACGCGAAACTCGGCGACGGCGAGCTGCGAGAAAGGATTGCCGCGGCTGACGTCCTGGCCGACGATGCCGCCCTGATTGACGTTGCTCTTCAGGCTGACGCCGTCGATGAAGACGTTGACCTGCGGGCCGCCGAAGCTGTCGCCATTGCGGTCCGAGCCGACGCCGCCGCTCGAAAAGGTCTGGCGAAAATCGGTCTGATTGACCTGGATGCCAGGCGCGAGGGTGGCGAAGTTGATGAAGTTGCGATTGTTCTGCGGAAGATTCTCGATCTGGTCCTGAGTGACGTTGGTCGCGATCTCCGACGTTCGGGTTTCGACCAGACGCTGTCCGGTGACGACGATTACGCTGCCGTCCGCGGCCGCTTCGTCCACGACTTGCGCCGGCACCGCGACATCGACATCGAAGGTCGCAGTCTGACCAACCGAAACGATCACGCGGTGGGTGACGGCGGCGCCGTCCGGGGCGGCGTAGCTGATGTCATAGGTTCCCGGGCGCAGGCCGGTCAGCACATAGGAGCCGTCGGCGCCAGCGGTCGCGCGGCTGGTGAACCCGGTCCCGATTTCGACCGCGACAATCGTTGCCCCTGGCACCGCCGTGGCACCGCTGCTGACCTGCCCGCGTACGGTCGCCGTGGTCAGCTGCGCTGCCGCCGGCGGAGCCAGCGCTACGCTCATCGTCACACCGGAAATGCCGATCATCAGCGCGCGGATCATCATGTGGTTGGGAATGGCCATGTCAGCATATCTCCTGTTCGCCAGTCTCGGCGAGCGTTGCGGGGTTGCGCGTAATTCGCGCGGTCGAATCTCGAACGACGAGCTCGGGAATCAATATCTGCGGCGCCGGGGTCTCGCCCCCGTCGCGCATAGTGGCCAGCAGGCTGGTCATCGCCCGCTCGCCAAGCTCGGCGATGGACACCTTCATTGTCGTCAGCGGCGGCACCGCATAATGCGCCAGCGGTATGTCATCGAAGCCGGCGACCCCGACATCGTCGGGAACCGCCAGGCCGGCGTCGCCGAGTACGGCCATGCAGCCCAGGGCCATCATGTCGTTGGCGCAGAATATCGCGTCGAACGGGACCCGCCCGGCGATCAGCAGCCGCGCCGCTTCCGCCCCGCCCGCTTCGGTAAAATCGCCGGGAACGATGACCGGCCCGCGTTCGCCGATGGTCGCGGCGATGGCGTCGGTGAAACCGCGCTGCCGCTCGCGCGCGTCGCGATTGGTCTTCTGGCCGGCGATATGGGCGATTCGGCGATAGCCGCAGGCAACGAGATATTCGGTCATCGCCCGCGCGCCGCCATAATTGTCGACTCCGACCGCGCTGGCTTCGCCGTGCGACTGGTCGTGATTGAGCAGCACCGCGGCGAGGCCCGGCGGAAGCGCGTCCTGAAGATAGCTTCCATCGCCCCCCGGCGGCATCACCAGCAGGCCGTCGACCCGCCCCCGCATGGTGCGAATGGCGCTTGCGGTTTCGTGCGGGCTGCCGTGCATGTTCGACAAGAGAAGCTGGAGGCCGCTGGCGTAGGCGACGCGGTCGATGCCGCGCACCAGCTCGCTGAAATATTCGCTGAACAGGTCGGGCAGGACGACGCCGATGACGTCGCTTCGGCGCCGGGTCAGGCTGCGGGCGCCCTCATGGGGTATGTAGCGAAGCCGCCGCGCCGCTTCGCGGACCCGGTCGCGCATTTCGGCGGTGACGTTCTTGTGGTTGTTGAGGGCGCGGGACGCCGATGCGACGGACACGCCGGCCGCTCGCGCAACATCGCGGATGGTTACCATCGCGCCTCTCCCCTACGACCCTGCTCGCACCGGCGGGCAGGATCATTGCGGAAACGACTCCTCCCGCAACGCGGTTGTGTAACCGGTTACATTGGCGGCTCGCAAGCTCATCTTGTCGCTAATTTGTCACTTTCCGGAAAGAAGCGCGGCGCCTTCGGAGTCGAACAGGTGGAGGTGCGCGGGTTCGGCGGTCAGGGTGACCGTCTGTCCTTCGGTAATGCCGATCGGCTCACGCCACTGCCACACCATCTCCTCGCCGCCGGAGGCGTCGGTCAGGTGAATGTTGGCGCTGCCGCCGAGCCGCTCGATGAATTGCGCGACGCGGTTGAACCCGACGCTGTCGGCCGACGGGGCGAGATGCTCCGGCCGGATGCCGAGCGTCACCTTGCCAGCGGCCGGAACGTGTTTCGCCCGGTCGGGAAGCGCGATCAGTGCGCCGTCATCGAGCCGGACGCTTGGGCCGCCGTTCTCGCCGGCGACGATCTCGCCGGCCAGGAAGTTCATCTGCGGCGAGCCGATGAACCCGGCGACGAACAGGTTGACGGGATTTTCGTACAACTGTGCGGGTGTGCCGATCTGTTCGATCGTCCCGTCGCGCATGACGACGATCCGGTCGGCCAACGTCATCGCTTCGACCTGATCGTGGGTCACGTAAATCGTCGTCGTGCCGAGCTGGCGATGAAGCGCCGCGAACTCGAAGCGCATGCGGATGCGCAGCGCCGCGTCGAGGTTCGACAGCGGCTCGTCGAACAGGAAAACCTGGGGCTGGCGGACGATGGCGCGGCCGATCGCAACCCGCTGCCGCTGGCCGCCGGACAAGGCGGCGGGCTTGCGGTCGAGCAATTGTTCGATGCCCAGAATCGCGGCGGCGCGATCGACCGCCTCGTCGATCTCGGCCTTGGGCTTGCGCGCCAGCTTGAGCGCGAAAGCCATGTTCTCGCGCAGGCTGAGATGCGGGTAAAGCGCGTAGCTCTGGAAGACCATGGCGATTCCGCGCACTGCCGGCGGCAGGCCATCGACCGGCTTGCCGGCGATGGCGATGCTGCCGCGATCCAGCTCCTCGAGCCCGGCGATGGCGCGCAGCAAAGTCGATTTGCCGCATCCCGACGGTCCGACGATGACGCAGAACTCGCCGTCGGCGACGTCGAGGCAGACATCGCGCAGCACCTCGGTTTCGCCGAATGCCTTGCTCGCATGCTCGATGGTCAATGCCGCCATGGCCCAAGGCCTCCTTGCGCGCGAAGTTAGGTCAAGCGCGCTTGCGCCTCAATGGCATTTGAAGCGGTCGAACGGTTCCAGACAGGTCTTGCAGCGCCATTGCGCCTTGCACGGAGTCGAGCCGAAGCGGCTGATTTCCTGCGTGTCGGTCGAGCCGCACTGCGGGCAGGTCGCCGCTTTGGCGATGTCGGGCGGGGCGATGCCGTAGTTGCGCAGCGCCTCATGGCCGGCCTCGCTGATCCAGTCGGTCGTCCAGGGCGGCGACAGAATCGTTTCAACTTGCACCTTTCGGAAGCCGGCAGCGTCGAGCGCTTCGCGGATCGAGCGCAAGATGACCTCGGTCGCCGGGCAGCCGGAATAGGTTGGCGTGATCGTCACGCAATCGTCGGTCACGTCGCGGACGATGCCGAGATCCACCACCGACACGACCGGGATTTCCGGGTCCATCACGGTGGCGAGCACCGTCCTGATGGCTGCCTCGGTCATACCCGTTCCAGCGCCAGCGCAATCCCCTGGCCGACGCCGATGCACATGGTGGCGAGGGCATGGCGTCCGCCGCCGCGCTGCAATTCTTCGGTGGCGGTCAGCGCCAGCCTGGCGCCCGACATGCCGAGCGGATGGCCGAGCGCGATGGCGCCCCCGTTGGGGTTCACATTGGGCGCATCGTCGGCGAGGCCGAGCTTGCGGGTGACCGCCAGCGCCTGCGCGGCGAACGCCTCGTTAAGCTCGATCACGTCCATGTCGGCGATGGCGAGGCCGAGCCGGGCGAGCAGTTTCTCGCTCGCCGGGGCCGGGCCGATGCCCATGATCCGCGGCGGCACGCCGGCGACGGCGGCGCCGAGGATTCGGGCGCGCGGGGTGAGGCCGTTGCGCTTCGCCGCCTCCTCCGAGGCGATGATGATCGCGGCCGCGCCGTCGTTGACGCCCGAGGCATTGCCGGCGGTGACGCTGCCGTCCTTGCGGACGATCGGCTTCAGGCCCGCGAGCTTTTCCAGGCTGGTGAGGCGCGGATGTTCGTCCGTGTCGACGAGAATCGGGTCGCCCTTGCGCTGCGGGATTTCGACCGGGACGATCTCGGCCGCAAGCCGGCCATTGGCCTGCGCCTCGGCAGTGCGCTGCTGGCTGCGGTGCGCGAACGCGTCCTGATCCTGGCGGGAAATGTCGAACTCCTGCGCGACATTCTCGGCGGTCGACGGCATGGTGTCGTCGCCATAGGCGTCGCGCATCTTCGGGTTGACGAAGCGCCAGCCGATGGTGGTGTCATAAATCTCGGCATTGCGGTCGAACGCAGACTGAGCCTTGGGCATGACAAACGGCGCCCGGCTCATGCTTTCCGAGCCGCCGGCGATTATCATGTCGGCTTCGCTGCCCCGGATCGCCCGCGCAGCCATTGCCACCGCGTCGAGACCCGAGCCGCACAGGCGATTAAGGGTCACGCCGCCCGAGCTGTCGGGAAGCCCGGCGAGCAGGCCGGCCATGCGGGCGAGGTTGCGGTTGTCCTCGCCGGCCTGATTGGCGCAGCCGAGGATGATGTCGTCGAGCTCACCCCAGTCGACGTTTGGGTTGCGCTCCACCAGTGCCCGGATCGGGATTGCGGCGAGGTCGTCGGCGCGGATGCCGGCAAGCGCGCCGCCGTAGCGGCCGATCGGGGTGCGGACGGCGTCGCAGATATAGGCTTGGGTGCTCATGGAATTCATATAGTCCTTCGAGGCGGCCAGTTCACCGTCACCCCGGACTTGATCCGGGGCCTGCCTGACTTCACGGCCATCGGCGAAGAAAAGGCGGATCCCGGCTCAAGGCCGGGATGACGTGGTAGTCAAATCACCCCTCGCCGCATCTGGTCGAGCTCGATGCTCTCGAACAAAGCCTTGAAATTGCCTTCGCCGAAGCCTTCGTTGCCCTTGCGCTGGATGATCTCGAAAAAGATCGGGCCGATCACGTTCTGGGTGAAGATCTGCAATAGCAGCCCTTGGCCTTCGGTCGGCGCGCCGTCCATCAGGATGCGGCGTTTCTCGAGCTCGGCCATCGGCTCGCCATGGTCCTTCACCCGCTCGTCGAGCAGCTCGTAATAGGTGTCGGGCGTGTCCTGAAAGGCGATGCCTCGGCCGCGCAATATGTCGACCGCAGCATAGATGTCGTCGGTGCCGAGCGCGATGTGCTGGATGCCCTCGCCCTGATATTCGCGCAGGAACTCCTCGATCTGGCTCTTGTCGTCCTGGCTTTCGTTCAACGGGATTCGGATCTTGCCGCAAGGCGAAGTCATCGCCTTGGAGAACAGGCCGGTGACCTTCCCCTCGATGTCGAAATAGCGGATCTCGCGAAAGTTGAAGAGCGTCTCGTAGAAATCCGCCCAATGGCTCATCCGGCCGCGGTTCACATTGTGGGTCAGATGATCGAGATAGGTGAGGTGCGACCAGGCCGCGTCCTGGCGCTCGGCCGAGTCCGGCTCGAAGTCGAAATCGACATCGTAGATGCTGCCCCGATCGCCGTAGCGGTCGACCAGATAGAGCAGCGACCCGCCGATCCCCTCGATCGCCGGTATCTCGAGCTCACCCTCGGCGACGTCATTGTGAATGTCGGTCGCACCAAGGCTCATCGCGCGATCATGCGCGGCTTTCGCATCCTTGACTCGAAAAGCCATCGCGCAGGCGCAGGGACCGTGGGCCTCGGCGAATTTCTCGGCGAAGCTGCCGGGCTCGGCATTGATGATGAAGTTGATGTCGCCCTGGCGGTGCAGGGTGACGTCCTTGCGCTTGTGGCGGGCGACTTTGGGGAAGCCCATTTTGGTGAACAGCGAGCGCAGCAGCTCCGGGTCCGGGGCGGCATATTCGACGAACTCGAAGCCGTCGGTGCCCATCGGGTTGGCGAGGCCCAACGGGCCTTTCTCGGCAGCTACGGTGGCCATGGCGTCTCTCCTTCGGCTCGAGGCTTCCACTGCTCCGCGAGGCGGCGATTTGCAAGGCGGGCGACGTCGAGTTGCACTGTCGCTACGGGGAGCGAGCGACGCGGCAATTCAGTCTCTTGTTAAGCTGGTTTGCCTCGCTACGCTCGCAATGACGAAACAGGATGGATGCCATGGATGTCCCCCAAGGGTGGCGCTGGAGCGACGACGGCAAGGCGCTGGTGCGAAGCTTCAAGTTCGCCAATTTCAGCGAGGCCTTCGCCTTCCTCACCCGAGTCGCGCTCCACGCCGAGAAGGTCGATCATCACCCGGAGTTCACGAGCGTCTGGAACCGCGTCGATTTCCGCCTGACCAGCCATGACGCGGGCAGGGTGACGGAGCGCGACCTCAGTCTAGCGAAGGCGATCGACGCGCTGGCGCCGAAATAGTCCCAATAGGTTGGCGTGCGAGACAGGTAGCGTTCAGCACGGCGATGCGATAGGCTGGGTCCGATGACCGAGCCGTTCGCCTTGTCTGTAAATCCCCGCAAGCCCGCCGCGGCGACCGGCTATTATTATCGCATGGAGGCAGTGACCGGCTGACGCTTCGCGACAGACGATCCCGCCTCCGCCCCGCCAAGCCTAAGCTCGGCGGGTTTTTTATTGCCCGAAAGGATTTCAGCCATGTTCCAGCAAGCGATCGACAAGGCCGGCCAGGCCCGGCGCTGGCAGGATTATGTCGTAAGTCAGAACTGGGGCGGGTTTAGCGTCGAGGACCACAGGGTCTGGGACCTGTTGTTCGCGCGCCAGGTCGATCTGCTCGGCAGCCGCGTGGTTTCGCAATTCCTCGACGGAATCGATCTGCTGCGGCTTTCGCACCCGGGCATTCCCGACCTCGCCGAATTGAACCGCAGGCTCGAGCCGCGCACCGGATGGCGGACGGTGGCGGTGCCCGGACTTGTGCCCGACGACATCTTCTTCGCGATGCTCAGCGAGCGGGTGTTCCCGGTCGGCAATTTCATTCGCAGACAATCGCAGCTCGATTATCTCGAGGAGCCCGACTGCTTCCACGACATCTTCGGCCATATCCCGATGCTGAGCGATCCTTCGGTCGCACGCATGATCGAGCATGTCGGCCGGCTCGGCGGGGCGGCGATCGCCGCCGGCAAGGGCGAGCGGGTGGCGAGGATCTATTGGCACAGCATCGAGTTCGGGCTGGCGCGCGAAGCGGGCGAGATCAAGATCCTCGGCGCCGGCCTCGCGTCGAGCTTCGGCGAAGCGCATTTCAGCCTTGAAAGCGATGCGGTCGAGCGTTTGGCCTTCTCGGTGGAGCGAGCGGTTGCGACGCCCTACCGCCACGATGCGTTCCAGCCGCTCTATCTCGTCGCGGATTCGCTGGCGGCCGTGGTCGCGGACGTCCTCGCGCTCGATTCGGAACGGCTTCTGGCG
>CAYUWJ010000122.1:0-7556 GCA_964448315.1 uncultured Sphingomonas sp.
CTGACACCGCCGCTTCGTTCGACGACTGATCCTCGCGGCCGGGGCCTGCCGCGTCGCAGCCGGCGAGCGCGAAGGCCGCGGCGGCGATAATCATGATCGATGCGTTCACCTTGGGAGTCTCCTGTTGCTCGTTCGATGAACGCCGCCTCGCGAGCCACGTTCCGGGGTCCGATTTCCTAGATGTGGATCACCCGGCCGAAGGCGGCCAGCACGCTTTCGTGCATCATCTCCGACAGCGTCGGGTGGGGGAATACGCTGGCGATGAAATCCTGCTCGACCAGCTCGGCGGTTTTGCCGATGGTATAGCCTTGGATCAGCTCGGTGACCTCGGCGCCGATCATGTGCGCGCCGAGCAGTTCGCCGGTCTTTGCGTCGAACACGGTTTTGACGAAGCCCTCGGTGTCGCCGAGCGCGATCGCCTTGCCATTGCCGATGAACGGGAATTTGCCGACCTTGACCTCGTGGCCCGCGTCCTTCGCCGCCGCTTCGGTCAGGCCGACGCTGGCCACCTGCGGCCGGCAATAGGTGCAGCCCGGGATGTTGCGCACATCCATTGCATGCGGGTGTGCATCCTTGTTGCCCAGCTCCTTGGCGATCGCCTCGGCGGCGATGACGCCCTCATGGCTTGCCTTGTGCGCCAACCACGGCGGCGCAGTGACGTCGCCGATCGCCCAGACGCCCGGCACGCTGGTGCGGCAATGCTCGTCGGTGTCGATATGCCCCTTGGTGGTCTTCACGCCAAGCTTGTCGATGCCGATGTCCTCGGTGTTGGGGGCGATGCCGACGGCGACGATGGCATGGCTGAAGCGCTGTTCGGCCGACTTGCCGTCCTTCGACTTGATCTTTGCGGTGACGCCCTTGGAATCGGCCTCGAGGCTTTCGACGCCCGCCGAGGTGAGGATATTGAGGCCCTGCTTCTTGAGGCTCTTGGCGAGCTGGTCGCTGACTTCCTGGTCCTCGACCGGCACGATGCGGTCGAGCATTTCGACCACCGTCACCTTGGCGCCGAGGTCGGCGTAGAAGCTGGCGAACTCGATCCCGATCGCGCCCGAGCCGATCACCAGCAGCTCGGTCGGCATTTCGCTCGGGACCATCGCATGGCGGTAGGTCCAGATGCGCTTGCCGTCAGCATGCGCGAAAGGCAGTTCGCGGGCGCGGGCGCCGGTGGCGACGATGATGTGTTTCGCCTCAAGATCGCTGGTCTTACCGTCCTCGCCCTTGACCGCAAGCTTGCCCTTCCCGGTCAATACCCCCTCGCCCATGTGGACGGCGATCTTGTTCTTCTTCATCAGCCCGGTGACGCCCTTGTTGAGCTGGGCGGCGATGCCGCGGCTGCGCTCGACCACCTTGGCGAGGTCGAAGCCGGGCTTGCCGGCGGAAAGCCCATAAGCCTCGGCCTGCTTGATCTGGTGAAACACCTCGGCCGAGCGCAGAAGCGCCTTGGTCGGGATGCACCCCCAATTGAGGCATATGCCGCCAAGCTTCTCGCGCTCGACGATCGCCGTCTTCAAGCCCAACTGCGCCGCCCGGATCGCCGCGACATAGCCGCCGGGACCGGAGCCGAGGACGATGAGATCGTAGGTGTCAGCCATTTTTCTCTTCCTGTCCCGCGATTTCCAGCGGCTTTTCGTCCGAGCCGATGGCAACGAACTTGAACCGACCGGTCGCGACTTTCGTCTCCGCCTCGCCGTGCCGCTCGCGCGACCAGGCTTCGGCGGCGTAGGTCAGCGAGGTTCGGCCGGTTTCCGCCAGCTCGACATAGACCGAGATTTCGTCGCCGACCGCGGGCGCACCGGTGAAGCGCAGTTCGTCGGCGGCGACCAGCACCGCCTTGCCCTTGACCCGCCGCGACGCCGCGCTGCCCGCGCCCAATGCCATCTGGCTGACGATCCACCCGCCGAACACGCCGCCATAGGGGTTGGTGTCGGCCGGCATCGCCGTGGCGCGGATGGCGGGGATGCGCTGAGCCATTTTCACCCGCTCAGCGACTGTGCCAGTTGAAGAAAAGCCGGAAGGCCAACGCCGCGCCGAGGAACAAAGGTATCGAGAACAGGAATCCGGGCGATCCCTCGATCGGACGGACGGTTCCCCAGCTCACCCAGCTGTTCATCCAAACGCCGGATTGGCCGCCGAGTGAGAGCGGCAATACGAAGGCGATGATTGCGCCGAGGACTAGAGCCGTCAGCCACTTCATCTCAAGCCAGCATCCCCAGCGGGTTTTCGATCAGCCGCTTGAACACCTTCATCAGCTTCGCGCCATCGGCGCCGTCGATGGCGCGGTGGTCGAAGCTGCCGGTGGCGCTCATCACCGTCGCGATCTGCAGGCTGTCGTTGATGACATAGGGCCGCTTCTCGCCGGCGCCGATCGCCATGATCATGGCCTGCGGCGGATTGATCACCGCTTCAAAATGCTTGATCCCGAACATGCCCATGTTGCTCAAGCTAGCGGTGCCGCCCTGATATTCGTCGGGCGCGAGCTTGCCCTCCTTCGCCCGGGCCGCGAGATCCTTCATTTCGGTCGAGATCGCCGAGACGCTCTTGGCCTCCGCGCCGACGACGATCGGGGTGATCAGCCCGCCCGGAATGCTCACCGCGACCGAAATGTCGGCGCGGCTGTAGGTGATCAGCGTGTCGCCGGCGAAGCTGACATTGCATGTCGGCACCTCGATCAGCGCCTGGGCCAGCGCCTTGATCAAAAGGTCGTTGACGCTGAGCTTGATGTCGCGGCTTTCGAGGCCGGCGTTGAGCTTTGAGCGCAGCTCGAGCAGCGCGTCAATCTGCATGTCGAGCGTCAGATAGATGTGCGGGACCTGCTGTTTCGATTCGGTCAGGCGGCGGGCGATCGTCTTTCGCATGTTGCTGAGTTTGACGACCTCGTGCGGGATGTCGCCCGGCTCAACCGGCGCGGCGGGCGCGCCTGCCGAAGCCGCGGCCTCGGGCTTGGCGGCGCGGCCGCCGGCACCCTCGCCGAGGTCGGCGCGGACGATGCGGCCGCCGGGGCCGCTGCCCTTGAGCGTGGAAAGGTCGATGCCCTGCGCCTCGGCGAGTCGGCGGGCAAGCGGCGAGGCTTTGATGCGTTCCTGCTCCTCTCCTTTTAAGGCAGAGGGTTTGGGAGAAGGCTTGTCGGATGAGGACGGAGCCGGCGGAGTTTCTCCCCCGCCCTTCGCCGCGGGAGGGGCTGGCGCTTCGGCCTTTTCTTCGCCCTTCTTTCCTTCGCCCTTCGCTGCTTTACTCTCGCCCGTCGCTCCCTCACCCTTCGGCTGCTGCGCAGCCTCTCCCTCTCCCGCGGAAGCGGGAGAGGGGCTTTCGCTGGCGTCTTCGTCTTCGCCGGCGAGCATCGCGATCGGGGTTCCGACCTTCACCCCGTCGGTGCCTTCGGCGACGAGGATCTTGGAAATCGTCCCTTCGTCGACCGCCTCGAACTCCATCGTCGCCTTGTCGGTTTCAATCTCGGCCAAAAGGTCGCCCGATTTCACCTCGTCGCCTTCCTTGACCAGCCATTTGGCCAGCGTGCCTTCCTCCATCGTCGGGGAAAGGGCAGGCATTTTGAGTTCGGTCGGCATGAGCGTCCTTCCGCTTGCGCACGCGAGGCGTGCCGGCACAAAGCCAATGCTGCGGTCAAGGTCAAGGCCGGGGCCCAAGCGGGCGATGCTTGCGCTCGGCCTCGCTTTGGCGCAGCAATCACCGGCTATGGCCGGGGGCGATCATCAGCGCACCTATCTCGTCGTCATCGACGACAGCGATGAGGCGCGGGTGGCGCTGCGCTTCGCCGCCCGCCGCGCCGCCAAGACCGGCGGCCAGGTCGAGATACTGGCGGTCATCGAACCGCAGGACTTCGTCCAGTGGGGCGGAGTCCAGGCAGCGATCGAGGAAGAGCAGCGCCTGCGAATCGAGGGTATCGTCAGCGGCGCGATCGGCGAGATCATCGACGAGTCGGGCGCCAAGCCGGCGATCATCATCCGCCAGGGCGAGCGGGTCAAAGTGGTCCGCGAGTTCGTCGGCACGCGCGAGGAAGTCGCGGCGCTGGTGCTCGGCGCGGCGCCGAGCGGCGATCCCGGCCCGCTGGTCCGCGGCTTCACCGGCACCGATGCCGGCAAGCTGCCATGCCCGGTGATGGTCATACCCGGCTCGTTGAGTGACGAGCGGCTGGAGCAGTTGAGCTAAAGCGTTTCCGCCAGAATCGCGGCGAGCGCGACGCACCCCGCCTCGTCTTCGGCGTCGAACCGGGCCTTGGTCGGGCTGTCGAGGTCGAGGACCGCGATTAGCGCACCGTCCTGAACGATCGGCACGACCAGCTCGCTAACGCTCGCCGAGTCGCAGGCGATGTGGCCGGGAAAGGCATCGACGTCGTCGACCCGCTGAACCTGGAGGCTTTGAGCAGCCGCGCCGCAGACGCCCTGGCCGAACGGGATCCGGAGGCAGGCGGGGCGCCCCTGGAACGGGCCGAGCACCAGCTCGCCGCCGACATTGCGGTAGAAACCGGTCCAGTTGAGGTCGGGCAGCGATTCGTGGATCAGCGCGGCGGCATTGGCCATGTTGGCGATTGGGTCGGGCTCGCCGGCAACCAGCGCCTCGAGCGCCGCGGCGAGATCGCAATACAGTGTCGGCTTGTCGGACCCCGCGATCTTGAAATCATACATCAGTCCAGCTCCACCTTGCCGCGCGTCTGCTTGACCGATCCGCGCTGCTTCTTGCTGTCCACCCGCTTCGCCCTGGCCGCCCGGCTCGGCCGCGTCGGCCGGCGCTTGGCCTGCACGATATGGGCTTTGGCGATCATCTCCGCCAGCCGCCGCCGCGCGTCCTGGCGATTGGCATCCTGGGTGCGAAAGCGCCGCGCGGTGATCAGCAGCTCGCCCGAGGCGATGAGGCGGGAGCCGGCGATCGCCTTCAATCGCGCAAAAGTGTCGGGATCGAGGCCGAGCTTGAATACGTCGACCCGCAGCTGGACCGCGGTCGCGACCTTGTTGACGTTCTGGCCGCCGGGGCCGCTGGCGGCCAGAAAGCTTTCCGACAGCGCTTCTTCGGGGATGACGATCTCCTCAGGCATCGCGCCACTCGCCGAACTCGGGCGGCAACGGCGCCGTCACTGCGATCGCCGCCTTGCCGTCGCGCGGCACGACCAGCCGCGTGGCGTGGAGTAGCATCGCGCCGCCCGGCATGCCATATACCCGGTCGCCGACGATTCCGCAGCCGAATGCTTCGCGCGCGTGCACGCGAATCTGATGCGTCCTCCCGGTCAGCGGCCGGAACTCGACCAGCGAGCGGCCGTCGTGCACCGCCAGGCGAGTCCATTCGGTGACCGCCGGCTGGCCGTCGGGGTCGACAACCATCCGCCAGCCGGCCAGCTCGCTCGAGCGCTTCGACAGCGGCAGGTCGATCACGCCCTTTTCCTGCTCGACCGGACAGCCGATTATAGCGAGGTAGCGCTTGTCGACGACCCGGGTCTCGAACGCCCGCTGAAGCGCCGAGCGCGCCTTGGCGTTGCGCGCCAGCAGCAGGCAGCCCGACGTGTCCTGATCGAGCCGGTGCATCGGCACCGGCGGCCGTTTGAAGCCGCATTTCAGCTCGTCGATGCGGGCAATGACACTGTCTCCGCCACGGCGCGGCGGATCGACCGGCAGCCCGGCCGGCTTGTCGATCACGATCGCTTCGCCGTCGATGAACAGGATGCGGTCGCTGAGCATGGGCCCCTATCCCCTGTTTGACCCTGTCGGAGCAACATCGGACCCAAGCCAGGTCCAATGCGGACCAGTCTTGCCGCGCCTGCCGCCGCCCTGGTCGCGTTCAGGGACTTGAAAAACCAACGCGCGGGTCTCGACTGATGCAGTGGCGCAACGAATCCAATCAATCCAGACTTTTACGCCATTTTAACCTTTTGCCTTCATCCCTCGAATGGTTAATGCACGCTTCATGGCCGTTAAGAGGACGTAACGCTTCTGACAGCCGGAAACGGGGGAAGAGCCAATGCGAGTCCTGTTGATCGAAGACGAGCCGACGACGGCCAAGAGCGTCGAGCTGATGCTCAGCACCGAAGGCTTCAACGTCTACACGACCGATCTGGGCGAGGAAGGCCTCGATCTCGGCAAGCTGTATGATTACGATATCATCCTGCTCGACCTCAACCTGCCCGACATGCACGGTTACGACGTGCTCAAGAAGCTGCGGGTCGCCAAGGTCGGCACTCCGGTCCTGATCCTGTCCGGAATGAGCGAGATGGACAGCAAGGTCCGCGCATTGGGCTTCGGCGCCGACGATTATGTCACCAAGCCTTTCCACCGCGACGAGCTGGTCGCCCGCATTCATGCCATCGTCCGCCGCTCCAAGGGGCATTCGCAATCGGTCATCCGCACCGGCAAGATCGCGGTCAACCTCGATGCCAAGACGGTCGAGGTCGACGGCGCCCGGGTTCACCTGACCGGCAAGGAATATGCGATGCTGGAGCTGCTTTCGCTCCGCAAGGGCACGACGCTGACCAAGGAAATGTTCCTCAACCACCTCTACGGCGGCATGGACGAGCCCGAGCTGAAGATCATCGACGTGTTCATCTGCAAGCTGCGCAAGAAACTGAGCCTGGCCTGCGGCGGCGCCAACTATATCGAGACGGTGTGGGGCCGCGGCTATGTGCTTCGCGACAGCGACGCCGACGAAGAGCCCGAAGCGGAAGCCGCGGTCGCCTGAATCACGCTCGTAATTTCTTAAATCAAGCCTCGATCAGCAGGCGCTTGCGCTCGGTACGAACCGGCAGGCTCATCGGCTCATTGGCGTCGGTCGGCAGCGGCTCGACGTCGGTCCGCTGCCAGCCGTCGCGGCCGAGCCGCTCGAGCGGCCTGAAGCTGGTCTTGTAAGCCATGCGCGGGGAGCCTTCGACCCAATAGCCAAGATAGACATAAGGCAGCCCGGCCCTCGCCGCGCGGACGATATGGTCGAGGATGATGTAAGTGCCGAGCCCTTTTCGGGACCGGGGTCCGACTTCGAAAAAGCTGTAGATCATCGACAATCCGTCGGCCTGCTGATCGGTCAGGCAGGCGCCCACCAGCCGCCCGGGAATTCCGTCGACCGAGGGCTCGCGATATTCGATAATATAGGTCCTGACCGGGCTTTGCTCGACCATGTCCGAAAAATCATGCTCGTCCATTTCCACCATGCCGCCTTCCGGGTGGCGGGCGCGCAGGTAGCGGCGGAGCAGCTGATATTGCTCCTCCGTCGCCCAGGGCTTGCAGGCCGAGATTTCGAGATCGGCATTGCGCCGCAGCACGCGCCGGTGGGTTGCGCCGGGCTGGAATTCGGCGGCGATCACGCGGACCGACACGCAGGCCGAACAATCGAGGCAACTGGGCCGATAGGCGACATTCTGGCTGCGCCTGAAGCCGATCCGGCCGAGCGCGTCGTTCAGATCGCCGGCATTCGCCCCGTTCAGCTCGGTGAACACCTTCCGCTCGGTCCTGCCCGAAAGATAGGGACAGGGCGACGGCGTGGTCACAAAGAAACGGGGAAATCGGAACGGTGCGCTCAAGACGACTCCGGCGGATCGGGATGGTTTCGCGAATCTTTATGAG
>CAYUWJ010000123.1:0-13703 GCA_964448315.1 uncultured Sphingomonas sp.
GCGGCGGCGGCGGCGGAGTATTGGCGATCGTCCTGCTGATCATCGTCGTGCTGGTGCTTCTGTTCCTGTTCCGCGAACAGCTGGGCTTCGGCGGCGGCGACACCACCACGATCGACGTTCCCGAACAAATCGACGTCAACATCAATTAAATCGTTTCGGCGGCGGACGGCCCGTGCTTTCCGGCCGCTCGAACTGACGCGCGGTAGGCGAGTCCCGCGCGCTCGACGGGCGCAGTCTCTTCCCTGAGGCTGCGCCCGTTTGAACTTGCGCTTCCGAGCCTCTAACGGGACAGCGGTCGAGCAGTCAGGGGTATCGATGGATTCGAGCGCTCTTCGCTACATGGGCGGCTTTGGCGGCCATTTCGAAACGCAAGCGGTAGACGGCGCGCTGCCGAGGGGCCGCAACAGCCCGCAACGGCCGGCGTACGGCCTTTATGCCGAGCAATTGTCGGGCAGTTCCTTTACCGCGCCGCGGCACGAAAATCGCCGAAGCTGGCTGTACCGGATTCGGCCGACCGCCGACCACCAGCCGTTCGAGCGCTACGAGGGCGCGCCCTTGTTCGCCGCGCCCGCTGTTACCGAGCCGCTGGCGCCCAATCGGCTGCGCTGGGACCCGCTGTCTGACCCGCCTGATGGCAAGGATTTCGTCGATGGCCTCGTCACCATGCTGGACGCCGGCCAGCCCGAATCGCTCGAAGGTGTCGCGGTTCACCTGTATCGCGCCAGCCGAAGCATGGACCGGCGGCTGCTGGTCGATGCCGACGGCGAGCTTTTGATTATCCCGCAGCAAGGTGGGTTGCGGATCGAGACCGAGCTCGGGCGCATGGATATCGCGCCGGGCTGGGTAGCGATTGTCCCGCGCGGCGTAAGGTTCCGGGTCCAGCTCGCCGACGGCGAGGCGCGCGGCTATGTCGCCGAGAATTACGGGCTTCCCTTCCGCCTGCCCGATTTGGGGCCGATCGGCGCCAACGGCCTTGCCAGCGCACGCGATTTCGAGGTGCCGGCCGCTTGGTTCGAGGACCGCGACGACCAGACCGAGGTCGTCCAGAAATATCTTGGGGCCCTGTGGACCACGACCCTCGACCATTCGCCGCTCGATGTCGTCGGCTGGCACGGCAATTATGCGCCGTGCCGCTACGAGCTGGCGCGGTTCAATGTCATCGGCTCGGTCAGCTTCGACCACCCCGACCCGTCGATTTTCACCGTGCTCACCTCCCCGAGCAACGTGCCCGGCCGGGCCAACGCCGACTTCGTCCTCTTCCCGCCGCGCTGGTCGGTTGCCGAGGACACGTTCCGCCCGCCCTGGTTCCACCGCAACGTGATGAGCGAGGCGATGGGGCTGATCAGCGGCGCTTATGACGCCAAGGCCGAAGGCTTCGCGCCCGGCGGCCTCAGCTTGCACAATTTGATGAGCGGTCACGGCCCCGATCTCGAAAGCTGGAAAAAGGCCAGCGAGGCCACCCTCGAGCCGACGAGGATCGAGGACAGCCTGGCGTTCATGGTCGAGAGTTGCTGGCCCTACCGGCCGACCCGCTTTGCGCTGGAACGCGCCCAGAGCGACTATGACCAGTCCTGGGCCGGATTCCCCAAAGCGAAACTGCGGTGAGCACTGTCGACCATAGCCATGAGCCTTCGCTGGTTGCCTGGGTCGGCGGCGCCGCCGGCGGGGACTTTCCGGTCCAGAACCTGCCGCTCGGAATCTTTTCGATCGACGGCGACCAGCGGCGCCCCGGAGTGGCGATCGGCGAGTTCATTCTCGATCTCGGCGCCGCGTCCGACTTTCTCGACGAGGAATGGCGCGAGGATTTGTCGCGGCCGGTGCTCAACGCCTGGCTGGCGCGTGGCCCCGACGATCACCTCGCGCTTCGTCATCGTCTGTCGGAAATCCTCACCGACGAGCGCTATCGCGACGATGTCGAATTGCATCTTATCGGCCAGAGCGAGGCGCGGATGCACCTGCCGTGCCTGATCGGCGACTATACCGATTTCTACGTCGGGATTCACCACGCGACCAATGTCGGGCGGCAGTTCCGGCCCGACAATCCATTGCTTCCCAACTATAAATATGTGCCGATCGGCTATCACGGCCGTGCGAGTTCGGTGCGCGCGTCGGGCGAGCCGGTGGTGCGGCCCAACGGCCAGCGCAAGCCGCCCGATGCCGATGTGCCCGACTATGGCCCAAGCCGTCGCCTCGACTATGAGCTCGAGCTGGGAATGTGGATCGGCCGCGGCAATGCGCTCGGCGAGCCGATCGCGATCGGCGACGCGCAAACCCATGTCGCCGGCTACAGCCTGCTCAACGACTGGTCGGCGCGCGACCTGCAGGCGTGGGAATATCAGCCGCTCGGGCCGTTCCTCGCCAAAAGTTTCCTGACCAGCGTCAGCCCATGGATCGTCACCGGCGACTCGCTTGCTCCGTTCCGCGTCGCGATGCCGCCGCGCCCGGCCGGCGATCCTAAGCCGCTTCCCTATCTCGACGATCCCGCCGACCGCGAGGGCGGCGCCCTCGCCATCGAGCTGGAAGCGACCCTGACGACCGAAGCGATGCGCAAGGCAGGCTTGCCGCCGTACCGGCTGTCGCGCGGTAGCGCGGCGGCGGCGATGTACTGGAGCGCGGCGCAGATCGTCGCCCATCACGCGTCGAACGGGTGCAATTTACGGCCCGGCGATCTGATCGGCACCGGCACGCTGTCGACCGACGGCGACAAGGGCCTCGGCTCGATGCTCGAGATCAGCCAAGGCGGCAAGCAGCCGCTCGAGCTACCGGGCGGAGAGACCCGGACATTCCTCGCCGACGGCGACGAAGTCACCCTCAAAGCCTGGTGCGAGCGCGACGGCGCTGTGCGCATCGGACTTGGCGAATGCGTCGGCCGGGTCGCGCCCTCGCCGGAGGTCTGACCGGGATCAGGCGTCAGTCGCGCGAAGACCGAGCGATTGCGCCATGACGCTCGAGAGCGCGTAAAGCAGGTCGAGCGCCGGCGTCGGAACGCCAGTGCGCGCGGCGATTTCGCGCGGGGCGCCGAGCAGCGCTTCAAGCTCGATACGTCGCCCCGCCTCGATATCCTGAAGCATCGACGGCCGGAACGCGCCGAGCCGGGCGGTGACCGCCATCCGATCCTCGGTGCTTTCGGCGATCGGGCAGCCGATCGCCGCACCGACGCCGGCGAGTTCGGCCATCGCCGCAGCCATGAAGCCGCGCAACTCGGGGTCGGCGAGCAGGCGGTCGGCCGTGGCCCGGGTCAGCGCCGACAGCGGGTTGATCGTCGCGTTGCCCCATAATTTATACCAAATCGCGAGGCGGACATCGACGCTCCGCTCGACTCGGATACCCGCCGTTTCGAACAGCGCCGCAGTCGCCGCGACGCGCTCGCTGGAGCCGCCTGCGGGCTCGCCGAGGATCAGCTTGTCGGCCATCGCGACCGCGACCTCGGCTGGACCGGTCCGGCTTACAGCGGCGTGGACGACGCAGCCGACGATCCGCTCGATTGGCAGCGCCGCCGCGATCCGCCCGTCGGGATCGACAGAGCACAGCGGCTCGCCGGAAATGAACCACCAAGGCACGCCGTTGATCATCGGCACGATCGCAGTTTCAGGACCGATCATCGGCGCGGCGGCTTCGGCGGCAGCTACAAGCGACGGCGCCTTCACTGCGAGAACCAGCAAATCCTGCGGTCCCAGCTCCGCCGCATTGTCCGATACCGCGAGTTTCGCGACTGCGGTTTCACCCGCCTCGGTGAGCCGTAGGCCGTGAGTTCGGATCGCAGCGAGCGTCGGACCGCGCGCAACTAGGCTCACGGCCACGTTGGCAAGCGCCAGCCGGGCGGCGATCCAGCCGCCGATCGCGCCTGCGCCGACGATCCCGATCGAGCGGATCCGCGCCCGCGCCATTTACGACCGCAGGACCAGCACCGGCCACTCACCCGCACCCTGCTCGGCGACCGCCAGTCCCTGCCGTTCGTAGGCGGCAGCAACCGACTCTGCCTGCGTATCCAGCAAGCCGGCGAGCAGCACGGTGCCGCCGGTGGCCAACGCGCCGGCAATGTCGGGCGCCAGCGCGATCAGCGGGCCGGCGAGGATGTTGGCGACGATCAGGTCGAACGGCGCACGCGCGTCAAGCAGCGGCGAATCCATTCCGTCCGCTACTGCCACCAGCAGTTCGCCGGTGCCGTGGCCGAGCGGCACGCCGTTGATCGCAGCATTGTCGCGCGCGACATCGACCGCGATCGGGTCGATGTCGGTGGCGATGCAGCGCGCGTCGGGCCACAGCGCCAGCGCGGTGAAGGCAAGCAGTCCGGAGCCGGTGCCGATATCGCCGATGTTGGTGAAACGCACGCCGTCGCGCTCCATTCTGTCGAGCGCCTCGAGGCAGCTGCTGGTCGTCGCATGCTGGCCGGTGCCGAAGGCGAGCCCGGCATCGATCTCGAAAGCGACCGTGCCCGGAGGCGCACCGCGTGATGTCGGCGTATGGACGAAGAAGCGGCCGGCACGGATTGGCGGCAGGCCCGACTGGCTCATCGTAACCCAGTCGTCCTCGCCGAGCTGCTCGATGCTTGGCTCGCCACTGCCGGCGCGGCGCAGCGCATCCAGCTCGACGGCGCGCGGCTCGCGCTCGAAATAGGCATGGATCAGCCAGGCGTCGGGGCGGGCGGGGTCGGGCTCGTCGGCGACCAGCACTGGCGGGGCCGCATCGCCGGGAAACAGCTCGGGTCCATCCGGCAGGGCTTCGGCCTGCGCCCGCGTGCAAGGGAGGGTGACGCGGTAGCTCATATATTCTTCCGGCAAGCTAGGCTCGTCGGGAGGATATTCTTAGCGCACATAGCTGGCACCATTGACGTCGATCGCAGCGCCGGTCGCCGAGGCCGGCGCTTCGGTGGCGAGCCAGCGGATGGTCTCGGCGACTTCGTCGGTGGTGGCGACCCGGCCGAGCGGAATGTCGGCGAGGATCTGCGCGCCGCCGCGACCGGTAAGATAATCCTCAGTCATTTCGGAGACGGTGAAGCCAGGGCAGACGGCGAAGGCGAGGATGTTCTCGGCCGCATAGCCGCGGGCGATGGTCTTGGTCATGGCGATCATCCCGGCCTTCGACGCGGCATAGTGCCAGTGCCCGGGCGAATCGCCGCGCCACGCGGCGCGGCTTGCGACATTGACGATTCGGCCGCCGCCGCGCTCGCGGAAATGCGCGACCGCGTGCCGGCACAGGTCCGCCGCCGACTGCAGGTTGACGGTCATCGTCCGGGTCCAGGCGGCGTGCCATTCCGCGTCCGACTCATTGTCGGCGATCGCCTCGTAGATGCCGGCGTTGTTGACCAGCACGTCGATTCGCCCGCCGAGCCGCTCCAGCGCCGAGTTCCAAAGCCGACGTGGCGCTTCGGAATCCATCAGGTCCGCGCCGATCAGTTCGTCATCGCCTTTAGAGGAGTGGCCCTCGACGTTGTGGCCGCGCAGTTTCAGAAGTTCGAACGTCGCCGCGCCTATTCCGCGGCTCGCACCGGTGAGGAGGATATGCATGCGGTTGCTCTGTCATTGCGAGCGCAGCGAAGCAATCCAGTGCGGGATTGGCGCGCCGCTACACGCCTAGCAACAACGCCTATGCCGCCATTCCGGCGACGAACTCCTTGGTCTTCGACGTGAAGTCGGCGATCTGTTCGGAGAAGCGGCCGAAGCCCTGCTCGACCTCGTCGATGTCCTTGGCGACATTTTCGGTGTCCGAACGGATCGCGGCAATGGTCGAGCTCATCGAGTCGGCGGCGAGCGCGGTCTCGTCGACCGCGGCGGTGATCATCGTCACAGTCTGCGCCTGAAGTTCCATCGCCTGGCGAATTCGGTCGGCAGAGGTCTGGACTTCGACCACCGTCGTCTGGATCGAGCCGTTGGCGTCGACCGTCTGCCGGGTCGCCTGCTGGATCGCGGTGATCTTGGCGGTGATGTCGTCGGTCGCCCGAGCGGTCTGCGAGGCGAGGCTCTTGACCTCCTGAGCAACGACCGCGAAGCCGCGGCCGGCATCGCCGGCGCGAGCCGCTTCGATAGTTGCGTTGAGTGCCAGCAAATTGGTCTGGCCGGCGATGTCGCGGATCAGCCCGAGGATCGATTCGATCGCCTCGACATGGCTCGACAGCGCCTGGCTGACGTTGACCGCCTGCTCGGCCTGGCCGCCGGCGCGGGTCGCGACATCGGCTGCGACCTCGACTTCGGAGCGGGCATCCTCGATCGCGCGGATGAGCCCGGCGGCGGTCTGCGCCGCCTCGCGCATCGCGATTGCCGACTGCTCGGCGGCGGCTGCAACTTCGCTGGTCTTGCCGAGCATTCCGCGCGCCGAGGCTGCGGTTGCGCGGGTGCGGTCGGTCAGCGCGCGCGACTGGTCGCTGCTCGTCCGCACCAGGTCGGCGACCCGGCGCTCGAATTTCTCGCTCTGGCGGCCGCGCGCATCGGCGGCTTCATTGGCCTCGATCAGCGCGATCTGCGCCAGGATAATGTCCTCTGCATAGCTCAGCGCCCGGTACAGCGTGTCGACCGCCTGCAGCCGGTCGTCGTCTCGGCCGGCGAAATGCGCGTCGAACCGGCTGACGATGTCCCGCGCCATCCGTGCCCGAGCCGCGATCAGCTCGGGCACGCTGCGCCGGGCGGCGAACATGGCCACCCCCTGCTCGGCAATCCGGCGGACCCAGGCTTCGTCGATCGTTGTGGTGAAATGATCGCGATCGAGACGCGCCGGGTCGTCGCTGAAATGCGCACTCGATACCTCGTCGATGACGTCGCCCGCCTCGTCCCATAGCCAGCGCATCGCGACCTGGAATTTGCCGTCGTCGCCATAAGCGGCAAGCCGCGAGGCGACCTGCTGGTCGGTAAGGCGCTGCAGATGTCCAAGGTCGCCGGTCATTCGTGCATTCTCCGTCCTGTACGGCGCTCCGTTGTCCTCGCCGGCGGCGCCATTTGCGATGACGACATGCTCCAACAATGGTTAAGACCGGGTTAGGGGCCGGCGATCTTGCCAGTCCGGGGGCCGCGGCCTAATCGGGCAACCGGCTCAACGGGCAGCGCTTCACGGTTCGCGGAAAGCCGCCCTAAATGAACGAGAAAGGCAGGGCTGAATGGCCGACACTCCGACCCGACCGCTGTCGCCGCACCTCACCGTCTGGAAGTGGGGACCGCACATGCTGGTCTCGATCCTCCACCGGATCACCGGCGGCGCGCTGGCGGTCGCCGGGCTGGCCCTGCTGGTCTGGTGGCTGAGCGCTCTGGCTGCTGGTGCTGAGCCATACGACAGGTTTACCGCCGTCGCGACGCACCCGGCGGCGACCGTCGTCCTGATCGGACTCAGCTGGGCCTGGTTCCAGCATCTCCTGTCCGGCATCCGGCACCTGTTCATGGACGCGGGCCAGGCGTTCGAGCTCAAGGTCAACAAGACGGCGGCGATCGCAACGCTAGTCGGCTCGATCCTGCTGACGCTGCTGATGTGGGGCTATATTCTGGGAGTAGCGAAATGAGTCTTGGCGACAGTGCGACCGGGCTTGGCCGGGTGCGTGGGCTCGGCTCGGCGCGCGAGGGCGGCGAGCATTGGCTCCGCGAGCGGCTGACTAGCATCGCCCTGCTGCTGCTCGGCACCTGGCTGATCGCCTCGCTGCTGCTCCTGCCTTCGCTCGACCGGGCGACGCTCGTCGAATGGCTGGGGATTCCGCTCGGCGCGGTGCCGATGGCTTTGTTCGTGATCACCGCCTTCATCCATGCGCTCGACGGATTGAAGGTCGTCGTCGACGATTATGTCGATAGCAAAGGCGACCGCTTCGCGCTCAGCACGCTGCTCCTTTTCCTCGCCGTCGGCGGCGGCGCTACCGCGCTGTTCGCGCTCGCCCGGATCGCCTTCGGAGCCGCGGCTTGAGCGCCTACAAGGTCGTCGACCATGTCTATGACGTGGTGGTAGTCGGCGCCGGCGGAGCCGGCCTGCGCGCCGCGATGGGCGCCGCCGAGCAGGGGCTGAAGACCGCCTGCGTCACCAAGGTCTTCCCGACCCGAAGCCACACCGTCGCCGCCCAGGGCGGGATCGCTGCAAGCCTTGGCAACATGGGCCCGGACCATTGGACCTGGCACATGTACGACACGGTCAAGGGCTCCGACTGGCTAGGCGACCAGGACGCGATCGAATATCTCTGCCGCGAAGCGCCGGCGGCGGTGATCGAGCTCGAGCATATGGGCCTGCCGTTCAGCCGCACCGCCGACGGCCGCATCTACCAGCGGGCGTTCGGCGGAATGACCCAGAACATGGGCGAGGGCCCGGCCGCGCAGCGCACCTGTGCCGCCGCCGACCGCACCGGCCACGCGATGCTGCACACGCTCTATCAGCAGAGCCTGCGCCACGACGCCGAATTCTTCGTTGAGTATTTCGCGCTCGACCTGATCATGGAGGACGGGGCGTGCCGCGGCCTTGTCGCTTTGTGCCTCGATGACGGCTCGATCCACCGCTTTCAGAGTCAGGCGGTCGTGCTGGCGACGGGTGGCTATGGTCGGATCTATTTTTCCTGCACCGGTGCCCACACCCAAACCGGCGACGGCAATGGCATGGTGCTGCGCGCTGGTCTGCCGCTGCAGGACATGGAGTTCGTCCAGTTTCACCCGACCGGGCTCTATGGGGTCGGCGTGCTGATCACCGAGGGCGCGCGGGGCGAAGGCGGCTATCTCACCAACAGCGAAGGCGAGCGGTTCATGGAGCGCTACGCACCGTCGGCCAAGGACCTTGCCAGCCGCGATGTCGTCTCGCGCTCGATGGCGATGGAGATCCGCGAAGGCCGGGGGGTCGGCGAGCATAAGGACCACATCTTCCTTCACCTCGACCATATCGACCCGAAGATATTGGCCGAACGGCTACCGGGGATCACCGAGACGGCGAAGACCTTCACCGGCGTTGATCTCACGCGTCAACCGGTGCCGGTCGTACCGACCGCGCACTACAATATGGGCGGTATCCCGACCAATTATCACGGCGAGGTGGTGACCCTGCGCGGCGGCGATCCCGATGCGGTGGTGCCGGGCCTGTTCGCAGTTGGCGAGGCGGCCTGCGTGTCGGTCCACGGCGCCAATCGATTGGGCTCGAACAGCCTCATCGATCTTGTCGTGTTCGGCCGCGCGACCGGTTTCCGGCTCGGCGAGGTGATTAAGCCAGGCGCCACCCAGGCGCCGTTGCACAAGGACGCGACCGACCTCGCGCTCGCCCGCCTCGACCGCTTGCGCAACGCCGACAGCGGAAGTCCGACCGCGGAGGTCCGGCTTGACATGCAGCGCACGATGCAGGCCGACTGTGGGGTGTTCCGCGCCGAGGGCGCACTCGCCGAGGGGCTGGTGAAGATCGACGCCGTTAACCAGCGGCTGCAGGACGTTCGGGTCAGCGACCGCAGCCTGATCTGGAACACCGATCTCGTCGAGACGCTCGAGCTCGACAATCTGATGGCCCAGGCGGTGGTGACGATGCACTGCGCCGCCAATCGCAAGGAAAGCCGCGGCGCGCACATGCACGAGGATTTCCCCGAGCGCGACGACGACAACTGGATGAAGCACAGCGTCGCCTGGTTTGACGGCTGGGGCGGAACCGGGGGCGAAGTGCGGATCGATTATCGCCCGGTCCACGATTATACGCTGAGCAACGAGATCGCCTACATCAAACCCAAGGCGCGGGTATATTGAGCGAGTCCGCTTTTTGGATCGCGCAATGATGTCGCGGCACACTGCCAACCCAATACTCAAGCAGGCACGCATCCGGGCGAAACTTTGAACGAAGTCGTCCGCTTGTCGCCGGCTTTCGCCACTCGACTGGCCGCTCTGCCGGGCCCTTGTGCGCGAGGTTGTAAAGTCGCTAAGCCTCGCCGCCGATGACCGACGCCGCGACCCCACCAAAGCGCATCTTTCCGACCTCCAAGGTCGACGCGCAGTCCGCGTGCCATGTGCCTTCCAGCCCGCAGACCCGGAGCGACGCCTATCGGCTCGCCTTCCAGGACAAGGAATTCCTGCTTCGGGAGGATTTGCGGCCGGTCCGGTTTCAGCTGGAATTGCTCAAGCCCGAGCTGCTGATGAACCAGGCCAAGATCGGCTCGACCTTCGTCTTCTACGGCTCGGCGCGGATTCCCGAGCCGTCGCTTGCCGATGCGCTGGTCGAGGGCGCGCCGAATCCGAAGCAGCGACGGGTCGCCGAGCGGCTCAAGGCCAAGTCGCATTACTGGGACGTGGCGCGCGAACTGGCGCAACTGGCAAGCGGCGGCGAGTGCGATGCGGAAGGGTTCCGCCATTTCGTCGTCTGCTCGGGCGGCGGGCCGTCGATCATGGAAGCGGCCAACCGCGGCGCCGCCGACCAGGGCCGGGAGTCGATCGGGCTCAACATCGTGCTTCCCCATGAGCAGATGCCTAACCGCTTCGTCACTCCCGACCTCAGCTTCCAATTCCACTATTTCGCGCTTCGCAAGATGCATTTCCTGCTGCGCGCCCGAGCGGTGGCGGTATTTCCCGGCGGCTTCGGCACGTTCGATGAATTCTTCGAGCTTCTGACCCTGATTCAGACCGGCAAGGTGAGGCCGCTGCCGGTGCTGTTGTTCGGCCGCAAGTTCTGGGAACGGGTGGTGAACTTCGAGGCGATGGCCGAAGAGGGCGTGATTTCGCCGCACGACCTCGACATCTTCCACTGGTGCGAGGACGCGGTCGAGGCGTGGGACTTCGTCTGCCGCTTCTACGAGGACGACTGCGGCGACGCGACCGTCGTCAGTAACGTCTAGACGCCGCTCGGAGCAGCGGCCGGCGCGTCGGCCGCGGAAGGATCGGCTGCCTCGCCCTCGTCCTCGGCGGCGCCATCCTCTGCCTCGGCTTCGGGCGTTACCGGCGGATCGGGAATCGGCAGGGGCGAATCGTCGCGCGAGTTCATGAAGGCCAGAAGGTTGGCGCGCTCCTGGGGGTTGGAAATGCCGGCGAAGGTCATTTTCGTGCCCGGCGCGAAAGACCGGGGGCTGGCGATCCAGTCGCTCATTTCTTCCCAGCCCCAGGTGCCGCCCTTCGAGCTCAGCGCGTCCGAAAAGGCGTAGCCGGCGGTCCCCGCGATGGGATTGCCCATCACTCCGTATAGCGCCGGGCCGAGCGCGTTGGCGCCGCCCGGGACGATATTGTGGCAGGCGGCGCATTTGGCGAACGACTGCTCGCCGGCGGCGATGTCGGCGTTCGCGAGAAAAGCGGCGATCGGCTGCTCAGCCTCCTCCTCGCCGCCTTCGAGCTCGACGCCCTCGATCGGGTAGCCCATCGTTTCCGGCCGTCCCGAATGGAACATCTCGCCGGCGAACAGCGAGCTCCCAAGCGCAATTACGCCGGCGAACAGCACCCAGCCGGCAGTGGTGTTAAAACGATCGTCCATTGGTCCCCGATCGGCGGCTGCCGAGGCTGTCTGAAAAGATGCGCCCGCCCTTTAGGGGGGGCAGGGGCCTTCTTCAAGCGGCCTGCCTGGCTTCGGCACGGCGACGCTCGTCAAGCACGGCATCGACGGCGCGCCGGTAGAGGCTCGGCAATCCGGCTTCGTCGAGCCGATTGAGCGGCTGCCACCAGCCGTCGCCGACCGGGCGATCGCCGGCGACGACGGCGAGGTCGAGGATGAAATGCGTAAACCCATGGCGAACTGTAGTGAGCGCGGGCTCGCCGTCACCCTTGTCGCTGGTCCAGTCACCGCCCGGAAGCGCCGCCATCCCACCGAGCAGTCCCTGCGATGGGCGGCGGACCAGCCAGACGCCGCCGCCTCGCTCGATCCACCAGGCGGTGCCGCTGCGGACCGGCCGCACTTGCCGCGGCTTTGACGCCGGGAATCGCTCGGGCGAGCCGCTGGCGGAGGCGGCGCAGTGCGGCTGGAGCGGGCAGCCGGCGCAATCGGGCTGCCGCGGCCGGCAGATCGTCGCGCCGAGGTCCATCATCGCCTGGGCGAAATGGCCCGCACCACTAGCCGGCGTCATTGCCTCGGCTAGCCGCCGGATCCGCGCCCGCGCCGAGGCGACAAGTTCATCGATGCCGTAAAGCCGGGCAATTATGCGCTCGACATTGGTGTCGACCACCGTAGCCCGGCGCCCAAACGCGATCGCTGCGATCGCCGCCGCCGTATAGGCTCCGATCCCCGGGAGCGCGCGCAGCTCAGCCTCGGTGTTTGGGAAGCTGCCGCGCGCGGCGACGGCACGGGCACAGGCGATCAAATTGTGGGCCCGTGCGTAATAGCCGAGGCCCGCCCACTCGCCGAGCACCTCGGCGTCGTTCGCGGCGGCCAGCGCCTCGACCGTCGGCCAGCGCCGGACGAACCGCTCGAAGCGCGGGATCACCGCCGCGACGGTGGTTTGCTGGAGCATGATCTCGCTCAGCCAGACACGGTAGGGATCGGGAGGCGCTTCCCCCGGCAGCGCCCGCCACGGCAATCGGCGTGCGTTATCCACATAATGTTGAATCAGGCGATTGGCGGTCACGGGGCGGCTATGGCATGGTCGCGGCCGATGGCGAAGACCGTACCTCCCCGAAATCGTCGCAGCGAGGCGCCGCGCAGCGGCCGCGCGCGCAAGGCCGGCGACCTGCTGGGCGATATCGGCGGCATTGCATTCAAGCGCTTCGGCTTCGTTCAGAGCGCCGTCGTCAGCCGCTGGAGCGAGATCGTCGGCGAGCGCTATGCCAAGGTTTCGCAGCCCGAGTCGATCCGTTTCCCGGCGGGGCGCAAGTCGGGCGGCACACTCACCTTGCTGGTCGAGGGCGCCCACTCGCCTTTGCTCCAGCATCTGACGCCGCTGATCGTCGAGCGGGTCAACCGCTTCTTCGGTTATGAAGCCGTGTCGCGACTGGTGTTCCGCCAGGGACGGCCGGTGCAGCGACCGGCGCCTATCGCCCGGCCCGAGCCGAAGCCGGTTTCCCGGGAGATCGGCGAAGGCTTGCGCCACATTGCCGATCCGGAACTTCGCGCCTGCCTCGAATCGCTTGCCGCGAGCGTCGCCGCCTCGACCGGCGGACCGCTGCTCGACGATGCTTCCGACAAACCCCTTCCAATCACCAAGCGGAGTGAATGAATCCATGAAGCGAAGCCATTTTCTCGTCGCCGTCGCGGCCGTGCTCGCGATCGGCAGCTGCAACTCAGAGCGGTCGAACGAGACCTCCAACACGCCGATCAACGTCGAGCCCGTGCCACCGCCCGAGGGCTCCGACTGGAGCCAGACGGTCACCAAGACGGCAGAGGGCGGCTATCTGATGGGCAATCCGGATGCCCGGGTGAAGCTGATAGAGTTTGCCTCGATGACCTGCCCCGCCTGCGGGAACTTCGAGCGGCAGGCGGCCGAGCCGCTGGTCGAAAATTATGTCAAGACAGGCAATGTCAGCTTCGAGCTGCGCAATTTCGTTCGCGACCCGTTCGACTTGACGGCGGCGCTGCTGGCGCGGTGCGGCGGCACCGAACGCTTCTTCCCGCTGACCCACGCCATGTTCCTTGACCAGGAAAACTGGATGAACCGGCTTCAGACCGTCCCGCAGGAAGAGCTGGAGGCGGCGATGAGTGCCGGCCCGCAGCGCCAGTTCGTCGAGATCGCCAGGCTCGCCGGCCTGCAGCAATGGGCGGCGATGCGCGGCGTTCCATCGGCGGCCAGCGCGCAGTGTCTGAGCGACGAGGGCGAGATCAACCAGCTGATCCAGATGAACAGCGATGCGACTTCAACCTACCAAATTCCCGGC
>CAYUWJ010000124.1:0-8374 GCA_964448315.1 uncultured Sphingomonas sp.
GCCACGGGCGGGGCGGCTCGGCTCGGTGCGTTTCGGCGGCGCCTGCTTGCCGCGGCCGTGGGCCGGACGGCGCTCTTCCTCTTCGACGACCGGCTCCGGTGCGGACAGATCCGGCTCGGCGCGTTTTTCAACGGTGGGCGCGGCCTCGGCGGCCTTGCGCGCCTCTTCCTCGGCTTTCTGACGATCTTCCTCGGCGCGGCGATTCTCTTCCGCGCGGCGCTTTTCTTCGTCGGTGGCTTCCTGCGCCTGCTTGTCCTCGCGGCGGCGCGCTTCCTCCAGCGAGGTGAGGCGCGCCTCTTCCGCCTCGCGCAGCAACTTCTCCTGCAGCTCCTTGCGGGACGCGGCATCGTTCAGGGCCGGTTTGACCGGCGCCGCCTTCGGCTCGGCCTTGCGCGAAACCGGCGGCGGCGGCGCGGCCTTCGCCTCGGGCTGCTCCTGCTTCGGCGCTTCCTGCTCGCCCGGGCGGCCGAGGACACGGCGCTTCTTCACTTCGACCACCACGGTGTTCGACCGGCCATGGCTGAAGCTCTGCTTCACCTTGCCCGTTTCGACCGTCCGCTTCAGGCCCAGTGGCGCCCGCGTTCCGAGTTTCGGCTTGTCTGTCGTCTCGCTCATTCCAGTCCTTCGTTCACAATCACAGCCGACGCGCCCGGCACATCCGCCGAAGCGGTCTCTAAACCAGCATCACGTCCGATAAAAGCGCGCCACCGCTCGAGCGCGTGGGCGACACGCGCCGCCGCGGCCCGGTCCACGAGAGCGGCATGTACCACATTCTCGCGGCCGAGCGCCAACGACAATATGGACCTTTCGGCTGGAAAAACCACCCCTTGGGGATCGCCGCCGCCGACGCGCCATGCCTGGTCCAGCCGGCGATTCCCGTCCTCGCCCGCATCCGCGGCATGAAGGAGGAGGTGGACCTCGCCCTTTCGCGCCGCACTTTCGATCTTCTCCCCGCCGGTGACGAGCTTTCCCGACCGGGCTTCAAGCCCCAGCCGGTCGAGCACCGCCTGGCGGAGGGCGCCCTCTATGCGGGCGGGCAGGTTCTCGGGGATTTCGATGTCGTTCGTCTTGAACGCCCGGGCCAGCGCGCCGCGCAATTTGCCCTTGGCCTGCGCCGCCGCCAGCGTCTCCCGGTCGACGCCGATCCACGCGCCGCGCCCCGGGGCCTTCGCACGGACGTCCGGCCACACAATGCCGTCCGGCCCGAGCGCAAGACGGATCAGCTCATCCCGCGCGGCGGTCCGCCGAGTCAGGATGCAAGTGCGCTCCGGGGTGCGACCCTCTAGCGTCTCATTGGGGAGTTTCCGCAACCGCGTCCTCCCCGCTTGCGGCGCCGTCGGCCGTGCTGTCCTCGTCCTCGAACCAGTGGGCGCGGGCCGCCATGATGATCTCGTTGCCCTGCTCGTCGGTGAGGCCGTAATCGGCAAGGATGCCGCCCTTGTCCTCGCTGCGGTTGCTCTCCCGTTGCCGCCGCTGCTCGGGGCGCTTCTTCTGCACCAGCTCGTCGGTGGCGAGGTCGGCCAGGTCGTCCAGCGTCTTGATGCCGGCCTTGCCCAAAGTGACCAGCATCTGCTCCGACAAATAAGGCATTTCGGCCAGATCGTCCTCCACGCCGAGCGCGCGGCGCTCTTCGCGGGCCGCGGCCTCGCGCCGCTCCAGCGCTTCGGTCGCGCGGTTCTGCAATTCGGCGGCGAGGTCCTCGTCAAAGCCTTCGATCGAGCTCAGTTCCTCCGGCTCGACATAGGCGACTTCCTCGAGCGCGCCGAAGCCCTCGGCCACGAGCAGCTGGGCGAGCGTCTCGTCCACGTCGAGCTCTTCCTGGAACATGGTCGAGCGCTCGACGAATTCGCGCTGGCGCTTTTCGCTGGCGTCGGCCTCGGTCATGATGTCGATCGCGCTGTCGGTGAGCTGGCTCGCGAGCCGCACATTCTGGCCGCGCCGGCCGATCGCGAGGCTGAGCTGATCGTCGGGTACGACCACCTCGATGCGGTTCTCCTCCTCGTCGATGACGACGCGGCTGACCGTCGCCGGCTGCAGCGCGTTGACCACAAAGGTGGCGAGGTCGGGAGACCAGGGGATGATGTCGATCTTCTCGCCCTGCATCTCCTGGACCACCGCCTGTACGCGGCTGCCCTTCATGCCGACGCAGGCGCCGACCGGGTCGATCGAGCTGTCGTGGCTGATCACGCCGATCTTGGCGCGGCTGCCCGGATCGCGGGCGGCGGCCTTGATCTCGATGATGCCGTCGTAAATTTCGGGCACTTCCTGCGCGAACAGCTTCTTCATGAACTCGGGATGGGCGCGGGAAAGGAAGATTTGCGGCCCGCGATTTTCGCGCACGACGCGCAGGATCAGCGAGCGCACGCGGTCGCCGACGCGGACGATTTCGCGCGGGATCTGCTGGTCGCGGCGGATGACGCCCTCGGCCCGGCCCAGGTCGACGACGACATGGCCGAACTCGACGCGCTTGACGACGCCGGTGATGACCTCGCCTCCGCGGTCCTTGAACTCCTCATATTGGCGCTCGCGCTCGGCGTCGCGCACCTTCTGGAAGATGACCTGCTTGGCGGCCTGAGCGGCAATCCGGCCGAACTCGATGGGAGGCAGCGGGTCGACGATGAAATCGCCCACGCCAGCGCCTTCCTGCAGCTTCTGCGCGTCCTTGAGGCTGACCTGCTTGAAATAGTCCTCGACCTCCTCGACCACTTCGACGACGCGCCACAGGCGCAGGTCGCCGGTCTGCGGATCGAGCTTGGCGCGGATGTCGTTCTCGGCGCCGTAGCGGGCGCGGGCGGCGCGCTGAATGGCGTCCTCCATCGCCTCGATGACGATGCCCTTGTCGATCAGTTTCTCGCGCGCGACCGCGTCGGCGATCGCGATCAGCTCGGCCCTGTTGGCGGAAACGGCGCCCGGGGCGCCTGCGGTGGTGGCCATGGGTCTAGTCCTGTCCTTCTGCTTCTTCTTCGATTTCCTCGGCGCCTTCCGCGGAAAGCGGCGCGGTCGCCTCGATCAGTTCGTCGGTCATGATCAGCTTGGCGGCATGGATCTTCGCGAACGGCACGCCGACCGGTCCGGCGCCCGGCACCTCGATCAGCACCGTCTCGCCTTCGGTTCCGGCAAGCTTCCCCGACATTTGCTTGCGGCCGTTGAGCGCTTCGACGAGACTGATCCGGGCCTCATGGCCTTTCCAGTCCTCAAAATCCTTCAGGCGCGTCAGCGGTCGGTCGATCCCCGGGGAGCTGACCTCGAGCCGGTAGCCATACTCGATCGGGTCGCGCCCGGCCGCTTCCAACTCGTCGAGCTTCTCCGAAAGCCGCCGAGACAGCGCCGCGCATTCGTCGAGCGTCAACTGCCGCGTGTCGGGCCGCTCGGCCATGACCTGCAACGTCGGCTCCGACTTGCCGCCGATCATCCTGACGCGCACCAGCTCCAGCCCTTCGGCCTTCACCTCCGGCTCGATAATGCTGACCAGTGCGGCGATCTCCGCCATGCGTGCGCGACCCTCGATGCAAAACCTTGCCTGCGCCGGCCCCGTCCCCGGGACCAGCCTCAACTTCGTTACCGATGTCGAGAAAGGCAGCCGCTATATAGGGCGGCGCGCACGTGGGAGCAAGCGGATATGCTTGCCGGTCCCTACGCGCGCCCGCAAATCAGATACTGCCTCCCCCCGGCGTTCAGGCCGGATTGTGCTTGGCCAGGAACGCTTCGAGCTCCCGCAGGAACTGCAAACGGTCCTCCTCGCGGCTGAAATGATGGTCGCCTTCGTCTTGCTCGATGTAAACGAAGGGCTTGCCCGCCTTTTCGAGTTTTTCCGCCATTTCGCGTGACTGCTTCACCTGCACGACCTTGTCCTGCTTGCCATGCATGATGAGCAACGGAACGCCGAAGTCCGCCGCATAGTGAATGGGCGACACCGTTTTGAGATCGGGAGCCTGCTCCTTCATCCAATCGGCCCGGCCGCCGCTGTTGAGGAAGCGGCGGTCATAGCGGAGCATCGATTCGAGGTCCGAAACCCCGGCATAGGAAACGGCGCAGCGGTAAAGGGAAGGGTCGCGATGCGCGGCACGGAAAGCGGCGTAGCCGCCATAGGAGGCGCCGACGATGCACACCCTTTTTCCATCCGCCAAACCGGATTCCACGGCCCAGGCGACCGCATCGTTGAGGTCGTCCTGCATCTTGAGGCCCCATTCCCCCTGCCCCTTTTCGGCAAATTCATTGCCGAAACCGGAGGAGCCGCGATAGTTCGGCTGAAGCACCGCATAGCCGCGGTCGGCGAGGAACTGCGTCCACCAGTCCCATTCCTCGGAATCCCGAGCGAAAGGACCGCCGTGCGGCATCAGGATCAAAGGCAGGTCTTTTGCGTCGCGGCCCTTGGGCGTGGTGAGAACCGCCGAGATTTCGACACCGTCGCGCGCCTCGTACGTGATCGTTTTCACCGGCGCGAGCCGGTCCGGGCCGAGCAGTTTGTTGACGTCCGCGATCCGCTGCATGACACCGGCCTTGGTATCGTAAAGATAATAAGAGCCCGGCTCATCGGCCGCGCCGACATGGACGATCATTCGGTCCTGAGCCCGGTTCAGCGAAACGATGGCAGGGGCGCGGCCGGCCACCGCCTTGTCGAGATCCTGCTGAATCCTGGCCAGCACCGGATCGAACCAATGGGCCCGGAGCGTCGAATCCGTATAATAGACGCCGCGCAACGCCGTGCCGGAAGGATCGGGAACCAGGCTCGATATGTCGTAACCCTCTTTGGCGAAGATGGGCCGGCCGATCGTCATGGTGTCGAGGTCGAGTTCGTGGACGGCGTCATATCCGGAGGAATCGCTGATGGCGATGGCCTTGGACGGATCGGCGGTAAACAATGCGGGAACGGTCAGATCGTCGCCGCGACCGGCCCGCTCCGTCAGCCTGAAATTATCTCCCTCTTTTTCGCGATAGAGAAGAAATCGCGTCCGCGTCCTGTCGTTATAGCCGATGCCGAAACGGACCACCCCGTTGGCATCCGCATACCAGGAGCTGACGAACTCGCGCGAGCCGGCAACGAGTCTTGTCTTGCCGGTCGAGACGTCCACTTCGCGCACTTCGGGCCAAAAGCCGGGATCGTCCGAATAAAAGGAGGTCTGGCGCCCCAGCAGGATGCGGGGTGATCCGTCGCGCGCCACCCAGATGAGATCGTCCGCGAATTGCGCCGAGTCGCGGAGCGCCAGCGGCTTAAGCTCCTTGCCGTCGGCGCTGACGCCAACCGCGCGGCGAATATAGATGTCCTGGCCGCGCACGATCTCGGTCGCGCCCACGCCGGCGACCAGCCATTCGTCATTCACCCAGCGAAACCAGTTCACGTCCTGGTCTTTGAGCGAGATCAGCGCCAGTTCCTCGGCACTGCCCTGCAACGGAACGATGGCGAGAGTTTCGACGCCTTCGACCGACAGCCTGGCCGCGATTCTCGTGCCGTCCGGCGATAGCCGCGGAGAGCTCAAGAAGGGTAGCCGCGCAAAATGCTCGGCCGACTTTACCCCCCGGACGGGTGCTTGCAGCGGTGTGGCGGCCGCGGATTCCGCAGTTGCGGAGGCAACCGGCGCCGCGGCCATCATGGCAAAAGCGAGAAGATTGACGTAGAATCGCATTATAACCCCCTGAGTTTCTCTGTTACGTAGGGGCTAAAGAGTTCGCATATCAAGATTTTTGATGTTTCGCGCAATTTGCGGAAGCCGGCTTGGGAGAAACTGAATGCGCACGCATGCCTTCGTTTGGATGTCCTTCCTGCTCGCCGGTTGCGAAGGACAGGGCGAAGCTGTCGCAACCGGAAATGACGCCGGCGCTAAAGCAGGCATGATCGCGGAGGCGGACTCGCCGGCGCGCCCCTTCCAGGTCCAGGAAATCGCCAGCTTCAACGAGCCTTGGGCGATGACCTTCATTCCCGACTCGGGGCAGGCATTGATCACCGAGAAACCGGGCATTCTGAAGCTCTGGACATCCGAGGGTCCGGTGACCGACGTCGCGGGAGTTCCGGAGGTCGATTATGGCGGTCAGGGCGGTCTGGGCGACGTCGCGCTTCATCCCGACTTTGCCGACAACCAGCTCGTTTACCTGAGCTTCGCCGAAGCCGGCGAGGGCGACACGCACGGCGCGGCCGTCGGCAGGGGGCGGCTCCTCCTGGAAGGCGAAACCGCGCGGATCGAGGATTTCCAGGTTATTTGGCGGCAGCAGCCGAAGGTCGGCGGTCGCGGCCATTACGGGCATCGCCTCGCTTTCTCGCCGGACGGGCGGCATCTGTTCATCAGCTCGGGCGAGCGGCAGAAGTTCGATCCCGCGCAGGACATGAGCGCCAATCTCGGCAAGATCATCCGCCTCAATGCCGACGGCAGCGTTCCGGCCGACAATCCGTTCGCGGACCAGGGCGGCGTCGCGGCGCAGATCTGGACGCTCGGCCACCGCAACCCGCTCGGCCTCGCTTTCGACGACCAGGGCCGGCTCTGGGAGCACGAAATGGGCCCGGCCGGCGGCGACGAGTTCAACCTGATCGAGCGCGGCGACAATTACGGCTATCCGACCGTCTCCAACGGCGATCATTATGACGGCCGCCCGATGCCGGACCACGACACGCGGCCCGAATTCAACGCGCCGGAAATCACCTGGACTCCGGTGATCTCGCCGGCCGGCCTGATCCAGTATGACGGCGAGCTTTTCCCGCAATGGCGGGGCAGCTTCCTGATGGGGGGACTTTCCAGCCAAGCGCTGATCCGGGTCGTGACCGTTGGCAATCGGGCGCGCGAGGCGGAACGGTGGGACATGGGCCAACGCATTCGCGAGGTCGAGCAGGCGCCGGACGGCTCGGTCTACCTCCTCGAGGACGAGCGGAACGGGTCGGGCGGCCGCCTGCTGAGGCTCACGCCAGCGGAGTGACCCGCCGGTAGCGGAAATACCAGACTTCGTGGCCGAGGCGGCGGGCCTTGGCCTCGTAGCGGGTCTCGGGCCATCCGCCCGGCCGCTCCAGGAAATCCTTCGCGCTTTCCGCCAGCCATTCGAAATCGCGGCGCTGGTTCATGATCGTCATCGCCCAGCGGCAATAAACGGGATGATCGGTGCCGAGCCGGAACTCGCCGCCCGGCTGCAGCTTCGCCGCGATCAGGTCGACCGGGCCGTGGTTCATCATCCGCCGTTTGGCATGGCGCGCCTTGGGCCAGGGGTCGGGGTGGAGCAGATAGACGAAGCGGAGGCTCGCATCGGGCAGCCGCTCCAGCACGTCGATCGCATCGCCCATATGCAGCCGCACGTTGGCGAGGCGCCGGTCGCGTATGTGGCCGAGCGCCCCGACCACGCCGTTGAGGAACGGTTCGGCGCCGATGAAGCCGTGATCGGGCAGCAGGTCGGCACGGTAAGCGAGATGCTCTCCGGCGCCGAAGCCGATTTCGAAATGGAGCGGGCGATCGTCGCCGAACAAAGCGGTGGAACCGATCGGCCCCTCTTGCGGCACGCTGACGGCCGGCAGCAGCTCATCCACCAAAGCCGCCTGCCCTGCGCGCAGCTTGTGGCCGGAACGACGGCCGTAGAGTCGGCGGATGCTGGCGGGATCGGACATGGACGTCCCTATCGCCGCAATCGCGCGTTCAGCCAAGCATGTGTAAGAAAGACCATATGAAAATTCGAAACCTGGTCGCTTTCCCGCTCCTCCTTGCCGCCGCGCCCGCTTTTGCGACCGGCGGCTTTTCGTGCCGAACGACGGCGCCGCCCGGGGTCAGCGTCACGATCGTGACCGGAACCGGCATTCCCGGCGGCATCGCGCTGGTGACCGTGCGCGAAGGACAACGCCTCTTGTCCACTGGAGCAACCGGAGACCCGGTGACGATCGGCGAAAGCCAATTGGACGATCGGACATTGCTTCTCGAACTGCTCGACCCGAGCGACCAGCGCCGGGTGGCGCGGCTGGATGCGCGTCCCAGCGGCGAGCCCGGCAGCCGAGACCTCGCCGGTACCTTCGAATTCCAAAATCGCACCTACCGGATCCTCTGCCGCCCCGAACATTGACCCGCCGTGACGGCCGCACCGTTTCCGGTTAGTGGCGTCCGATGGACCTTTCGGACCCGATGCAGGATGGTGAGCTTCGCCTCGAGCCGGTGCGTGAAGATCATCGCGCGGCGCTGAAATCGGCCTGCGCCGAGGACGACGAGATCTGGTCGATCTACGCCTCTTCCTACGATCCGGATCATTTCGACGACAGCTTCGACCTGCTGTTGAGCAGGCCGAACTGGCGCTGCTTCGCCATCTTCAGCGGCGAACGGCCGGTCGGGATGAGCTGCTATATCGGCATCGATCCGGAGCGAGGCGCGCTGGAGATCGGCAACACCTATTACCTCCCCGCCATGCGGGGGACAGG
>CAYUWJ010000125.1:0-11178 GCA_964448315.1 uncultured Sphingomonas sp.
GTGCCGCGCGACCAGCGCCTTCTGCCACGGCGTCAGCTTGCCGTAAGTATCGCGCAGCAGCTTCGCCGACTTCGCCTCGAGCCGTTCGATCTCGGGGCCAAGGTCCAGTCCGCCGGCGCTGGCGGTGTCCTTTAGCTCCGCAAGGCGGGCCTGAAGCTCGGCAATCGGTTTCTCGAACTCGAGGAAGGTCTGCATTGCCGGGCGCGGGTAGGGTGGCGCGCGCCAGCCGTCAACGATTGCGGCTTGCCAGCGGGTGCCGGGCATTGACCAGCTGGACCAGCCGGGCGCTGTCGACATGGGTGTAAATCTGGGTGGTCGCGATGTCGGCGTGGCCGAGCAGGGACTGAACGACGCGCAGGTCGGCACCGCCCGAAAGCAAATGGGTGGCGAAGGCATGGCGAAGCACGTGCGGGCTGATGCGGTCGGGCGAAATGCCGGCGTCGGCGGCCATTGCCCGGACGATCTGGAACAGACGAACCCGGCTCAAATGACCCTTGCCGCTCGGGAACAGCCAAAGAGAAGCGCGCGGCACATGCTCGTGCCAGCGGCCGACGCTCTGCTCGGCCCGGCCGGAAATCGGCACCAGCCGCTCCTTGCCGCCCTTGCCGGCGATGATCAGGAAGGCTTGCCCCGAACGCACCGCCCCGCGCGGCAGGCCGACCAGCTCGCTTGCCCTGAGGCCGGAACCGTAAAGCAGCTCGAGCAGCGTAAGATTGCGGACCGCCCGCGGCTCGCCGCTTGCGGCGCGATCCTCGGCAGAGCCGAACAGTCGGGCGATGTCGTCTTCGTCGAGGATCCGTGGCAACGGCCGTTCGAAGGCCGGGCGCGGCAGCGCCGCCGACGGATCGTCGGCGCGCAGCCGCTCCTCGACCAAAAAGCCGAAGTATCGCCGCAGCGCGGCCGAGCGTCGGGCGACGGTCGCCGGCGAAAGCTCCGACCAAAGTTCGCCAAGGCTGGACAAAGCGGCCTCGTCGGCGCCGCTCAAATCGCCGCCCAGATCCTCGGCGCTGCGGACAAGATCGCTGGCATAGGCGGTCAGCGTGTTGCGCGCGGCGCCGGCCTCGGCAGCCATCATGTCGAGGAAGCGATCGATCAACACTCGATCGTCCTGGTTCACGTTCTGGAAAGCGCCTCGGCGGCGATCATCCGGGCGGTGAAGTCCTGACCGGTCCGGTTGAGCCCCGAGACGGCGTGGAACAGGTGCGACGGCGGCAGCGCCTCGAACGCGGCGGTCTGCATACCGGTGCCGGTCAGCACGAGCACCGTCCCCGACTGGCCGAGCGCCGCCGCAGCGTCGATCATCCGCGTCCAGCGGGTCCGCCGGTCGAGCCGCAGCCCAAACCGGCCGTTGAGCCGCCCGGCTGCGTCGGGAGCGAGCCTGCCGAGCCCGGCGAGCCCGGCGACCAGCAACGCGCCGCGCTTGCGGCCGCGCGAATCGTCCCTGGCGACGAAGCCGCTGATCCGCCCGCCGGTGAGGTCGATCGGGGTTCCGTCGGGGGCCGCCAGCGCCAGCATCGCCCACGCCGCGTCACCGTCGGCGCCATCCATCTGGTTGACCACTCGCGCCCATCGCGCCGCCTCGCGGTCGAGGCCGGCGGCAAGCATCGAGGCGATGAGATTGGGAGCATCGGCTTCCAGCTCGGGGGCGGGGTCGATGCGCGACGCGGCGCGTCCCAGCATGGCCCGTGTCGCCTCCCGCTCCAATCTCCCCTCGGCGGCGCTCCACAGGCGACGCATCGCCGCCAGCCGCGCGTCCTGATCCTCGCCGACGAAAGCTTGGCGCAACTGCCAGGCGTCGGTCGCGGGGATTTCGTCGGGACCGGTGGATTCGTAGATCAACGAATGCAGGTCGATCATTGCCTGCGAAGAGAAGACGCCAAGGCCGGCGGCGATCTCGGCAGATTCCAGCCGGTCCTGCGGCGCAATCAGCGGCGCCCGCGCCTGCCACGCCCGAAGCTGCACCGGCGCGGCGTCGATCAGCCGCTCGGGAAAGGTCATACCGGTTGCGGTCGCGAGCCCGAATCGCCAGGCGTTTAGCCGTTCGACAGGCTCCCATTCGACGGTCACCGCTCGGCCGGTGTTGGCGGCGGCGCCGACCACCTTGTCGGCCAGCGCCAAATCGATCGCGCTCAGCCGCCCCCGACGGCGCGCCGCTTCGATCTGCGAGGCAGCGCTTTCCGGTTCGCCGGTCAACGCCGCGCACATCGCCTCCACCAGCGGGAAGATGCGCGGCTCGACGTCCGATATTCCGCGCTGCAGCGGACACAGGCCGGAAGGGTCGGCATTGGCGAGCGCGCTCTGGACGGCGACCTGGAACATCGCCGGAGTGAATCGGTCGACATCGACGCCCGACACCAACATCCGTGCGGCGTCGGCCTCGCCGAGACGCAACAGGAGAAATGCCCGTTCGGCCGTCCAGTCGACGGGATTGACGTTGCGCGGCGTTGGGGCGCGGGCAAGCAGCAGGTTGCGAAGCGCAATGTGCGCCCAGCGCGAGGCGATCGGCGTGTCCATCCGCTGCATCAATGAGGACAGGAACGCCCCACTCGCTCCCCGCCACGGCACGGCCCCGAGCCCGAGCGCGACCGGGTCGAGGCGCCCGACCCGCGCCGGATCGCGCCGTGCATGATCGGGAAGCTCGACCGGCGGAGCGAATCCCGGCGGCTGTTCGAGCTCGGCCGTCTGGCTGTCGCCGGCACCTTGCGCTTCGCCGGGGCTCGCGGTCGCTGTCGCATCCGTTGTCGGCGCCCGCGTCGCGGATTCGGGCGCAGCGGCATTGCCCTGCACGCGTTCGGGGCCGGTCTGCGGGCGGTCCTGCGCAAGGGCGGGGAGCGCGATCGCCAGAACCGCTCCGGTAAGGAGCAATCGGCTAGGATTCATCGACCGGCAGGCTGACTTCGGTCTCGACCGGTTGAGTCGGCACTTCGCGCGCCTGGGAAGACAGGAAATAGAGCAGGCCGGCGATCACTATCGCCAGCAGCACAAGGAAGACTATCGCTCGCGGCATCGGCACCCACGCTTTGTTTGGAATGGCTATGGGCTTTTGCCCGACCTGCCCGCCCGCTGTATAGCCCCGCGCCGTGCAAAAGTTGAGCAAGCGCCTCGATCGACCAATCGTCCTCGTCGGCCTGATGGGCGCCGGCAAGTCGACCGTCGGCCGCCGCCTGGCGAAGCGGCTCGGGCTGCCCTTCATCGACAGCGATACGGCGATCGAGGATGCGTCCGGCTATCCAAAGGCCGAGGTTTTCGAGCGGTTCGGCGAACCGGATTTCCGCGACGGCGAGCGGCGGGTTGTCGCTCGGCTGGTCGACGGCCAGGTCAGAGTCATCGCAACCGGCGGCGGGGCGTATATCGACCCCCGGACCCGCAAGCTGCTCAATGAAAACACTATCACCGTCTGGCTCGACGCGCCGATCGATGTCCTCGCCGACAGGACTGCCCGGCGCAACACCCGTGCGCTGCTTCGCAAGGGCGATCCCAAAGCGACACTGGAGCGGCTGGCGAAGGAACGCGCTGCAGCCTACGCCGAAGCGCATATCCGGGTGACCAGCGGCAGCGGCGCTCATGGCGAAGTCGTCGATTCGATTGTCGCCGCGCTCGATGCGCATCTGGACGGCGGTCCCTCCGGTCCGCAACGCGAAACCGGTTGATCAAGCCGGGTCGGCGCCGTCCTCGTTGGCCAGCGGCCGGTCGGGCCTGAACATCCGCTCCTTGGCGGCGTGGAGGTCGCCGGTCTCGCTCTGGATGGACAATCGCTCGCTGTCGCGCTGACGATATTCGCGCTCGACCCGTTCCACTTCGCGCTCGGCAAGCCCGAGCTTGCGCAACGCCTCGCGTCCCATCGTCACAGCGCTCTCGAACACTTCCCGCTGAAGCCAGGCGACGTCAAGCTGGGCAAGCTGCATCAGCTGGCGCCGGTCGAACACCCGGATCATCACATTTGCCTGCGGGAAGGCTTCCAGCACCGCCTCGAGCCGCGAACGTTCCAGTTGGCGCCCGTCGTGGCAGAACAGGATCGCCTCGGCGGTTTCCGCGCCGGCAAGCCGCAGCAGGTCGATGCGGGTGCCGTCGCCGTAATAAACCTTGGTCCCGAACTCCCCGCTGAGCTCGATCTGCGCCGCCTTGCTGTCGATGATCGTCACCGGGATCGACTTGGCCATCAGCATCTGCGCAACCGTCTGCCCGAACCGGCCGTAGCCGACGACGATCGCATTGGTTTCCGGCGACACCTCGGGGCCGTCGAGCGACGATGGGGAATCCGGAATGCGCCGCCCGACCCAGCTGGCGGTGCGCATCAGGAACGGGGTCGAGATCATCGACAGGATGACGACCGCGCTGAACAGCGACGCCGCCTCGGGCAGGATCAGTTGCGCCCGGGCCGCCTGGCTGAACAGCAGGAATCCGAACTCGCCGCCCTGGCTGAGCAGCAGCCCGAGCCAGATCGCCCGCCCGACCGGCATTTTGAACAGCATCGCCAGCCCCGTGATCACCGCCGCCTTGACGAGGATCAGCCCGGCAACCAGCCCGGCGACAGTCAGCGGGTCGCCGGCGATCGCCTCAAAATCGAGCATCATCCCGACCGAGACGAAAAACAGGCCCAGCAGGATCGAGCGGAACGGCTCGATGTCGCTTTCCAGCTCGTGGCGGTAGGGCGATTCGGCGAGCATCACGCCGGCGATGAAGGCGCCGAGCGCCGTCGACAGGTGCAGCGAGTGCATCAGCGAGGCGCTAGCGATGACCGTGAACAGGCCCCCGACGACGAACAGCTCGCGCTCGCCGAGGTGGCCGATCAGCCGGAACAGCGGATTGAGGATCAGCCTGCCGGCAACCACCAGCCCCACGACCGCCACCACGGTGTACAGCACCAGGATGATCCCGGTCGGAGTGCCGGGATCGGCCGGAGCCCGCGACATCGCCGCGATGATGGTGATCAGCGGAATCAGCGACAGATCCTGGAACAACAGAATCGAAAAGGCGCGCTCGCCGCGCGGCTGGTTGAGCAGGCCGGACGACCGCAGCATCGGCAGCACCTGGGCGGTCGACGACAGGCCGAGCGGCAACCCGATCGCCAGGCTGGCGGCGACGCTGAAGCCAAGGATGAGGTGGATGAGGCCGCTCAGCACCAGTCCGCAGACCACCACCTGCAGCAGGCCGAGCCCGAAAATATCGTGGCGAAGCCGCCACAGCCGGTTGGGATGAAGCTCCAGCCCGATCACGAACAGAAGCAGCGCGATGCCGATCTCGGAAATGCGCATCACCGATTCGGGATCGGTAATCAGGCCGAGCGCGAACGGGCCGATAGCGGCGCCGCCGACGATGTAGCCCAGGGTTGCGCCAAGGCCGAGCTTGCGGAAGATGGCGACGAAGATCAGCGACGCGCCGAGCATCAGCGCGATGTCGACCAGCAGACTTCCGGTCTCGGCCGCCGCGGCTTCGCTCACCGCGCTGCCTCGCGCATCGCCGTCAGCAGCGCCCGGAACGGCAACAAAATTGCGCCGTGGCGGCCGGTGCGTGCCCGCGCCGGCGCCAGCGCCGCCAGCCCCGGCCAGCGGCCGGTGTCCTCGCGCTCACCCGACAGCCAGGCCGTGAGTGCCCCCAGCGCCTCGGAGACTTGCTGCGTGTTGCGGCCCCTTGCCGAAAGCGCCACGAGCGCCGTCGCCGCCTGACCGAACGCGCAAGCCTGTATTTGCTGCGACAGCGCGACGATCGCGCCGTCCGCGTCGAGCTGGACCTCGGTGCGAACCCGGCTGCCGCAGGTCGGCGAGCGTTCGTCAGCCGCGCCGTCGACCCGCTCCAGCGGCCGCGGCTCGGGAATCGACGCGGCCAGCCGCAGGATCTCGAGCGTGTAGAGCGGCGCATTCATTCGCGGCGCCATGTAGTGCCAGACGGACCGTCCTCCAAGATGATGCCCGTGTCCTGTAGCTCGTCGCGAATGCGGTCGGCTTCGGCGAAGTCGCGCCGCGCCTTGGCTTCGGCGCGCTGCTCGATCCGAGTCTCGATCCAGGCGGAATCGGTTTCGCCGCGAAACCAGGCGTCCGTCGATCCGCCGAGCAGGCCGAGAAGCGCGGCGCTGGCCCGGATCGTCGACGGCTCGTCGAGCGCCATCAGCCGAGTCAGCGCCAGCGGGGTGTTGAGATCGTCGCCAAGCGCGGCGACAACCCCGTCGTCCGGCTCGCCCGGGTCGGCATCGGCGCCGGCGCGATAGAGCCGATCGAGCATCGTCTTCGACTGATCGACCAGTGCCGTCGTCCAGGGCTGTGGCTGACGGTAATGGGTCGACAGCAGCGCCAGCCGCAGCGTTTCGCCGCTGTGCCCGGCTTGCAGCAGGTCTCCGACCGTGATCACATTGCCGAGCGACTTCGACATTTTCTCCGCACCCATGTCGACGAAGCCGTTATGCACCCAATAGCGGGCAAGCGGCGCGCCGCCGTGCGCGCAGCGGCTCTGGGCGATCTCATTCTGGTGGTGCGGGAAAATGAGGTCGAGCCCGCCGCCATGGATGTCGATGGTCTCCCCAAGATGGGCGCGGATCATCGCCGAGCATTCGATGTGCCAGCCCGGCCGGCCGCGGCCCCATGGGCTGTCCCAGCCGATGACCCCCGCGTCGCTCGGCTTCCACAGCACGAAATCGGCCGGGTCGCGCTTGTAGGGAGCAACCTCGACCCGCGCTCCGGCGAGCATCGCCTCGCGGTCGCGGCGGCTCAATGCCCCGTAATCGGGGTCGGACGGGACATGGAACAGCACATGGCCCTCAGCCTCATAGGCGTTGCCGAGGGCGATCAGCCGCTCGATCATCGCCACCATCGGTCCGATCTCGGCGGTCGCATGCGGGGCGATGTCGGGCGGCGTCACTCCGAGCGCGCCCATGTCGTCGATATAGTGGCGCTCGTAGCGCTCGGTGATCACCGCCGGCGCGACTCCCTCCTCCTCGGCCGCGGCGATGATCCTGTCGTCGACGTCGGTAATGTTGCGGGCATAGACCAGGCTGTCCGCGCCGTAGCGGTGGCGGATCAGCCGGGCGAGCGTGTCGAACACCACCGCCGGCCGGGCATTGCCAATGTGGGCGCGGCCATAGACCGTCGGCCCGCAGACATACATGGTGATGCGCTTGGCGTCGGCGGGCTCGAACTCCCGCTTCTTGCGCTCCATCGTGTCGTGCAGCCGGATCATTCCTCCTCCCCCAACTCGCGGCGGGCTTCGACCCAGTCGACGATCGCCAGTCCGCTGGCGTTGAGCAGCGGAAAAGTGCGGCTGTCACGCATCCAGTCGGGGCGGTCGGCCTCGGGCCCATGGACGACATCGGTGGCGAGGTTGGCGAGCAGATAGACCAGGGTCGCCGCAAGCAGCCCCTTGAGCATTCCGAAGCCGGCGCCGAGCGACCGGTCGATCGGCCCAAGCACCGAGCGCCGAGTCCTGCCGCCGAGCGAACGGGCGAGCAGTTTCACCAACAGGAAGCTCGGCAGGAACAGCAAGGCGAAGGCGAGCACCGCCGCTCCGGTCTCGCTCCCGACCGGCCCGGCGAGCCCCGCCTGCACCGGCGTGTGGAACATCTTCAGGGCGACGATCCCGGCCACCCAGGCGAGCAGCGAGAAGACCTCATGGACGAGGCCGCGGACAAAGCCGATCAGCGCGCCGCCGCCGAGCAGCAGAATGACGAAGATATCGAGCGCGCTCATCCTCGCCCGGCTAGCGGAGCCCAGACAGGTGCGCCAGAGGGTCCGTTCGGTTCGAGCGCAGGTTCGAGCCTGTCGAGAACCGAAGTCGAGAAGGCTTCTCGACCGGCGCATCTCGGCTTCACTCGATGCTGCTCGAAGCGAACGGAATTGATCGCTTATCGTCCCAAAATATGGTCGACGAGGGCGCGCAGCTTGCCGAAATGGGCGATCCTCAGCCCTTGGGCGGCGCCCGCTTCGGCCGGCGCCCACGCCTGCGCGAAGCCGAGCTTGGCCGATTCCTTCAGCCGGAGGCCGGCATGGGCAACCGGCCGGATTTCCCCCGACAGAGCGATCTCGCCGAAGATCACGCTGTCGCCCGGCACCGGCTTTTCGGACAGAGCGGAAATCAGCGCGGCGGCGACCGCGAGGTCGGCGGCGGGATCGGTCAGCCGATAGCCGCCGGCGACGTTGAGATAGACTTCCGAGGTGGCGAAGCTGAGGCCGCAGCGCGCCTCCAGTACCGCGAGGATCATCGCCAGCCGGCCGGAATCCCAGCCCACCGCCGAACGCCGCGGCGTGGCGCCGCTGGCCAGCCGCACGGTCAGCGCCTGAATTTCGACCAGCACCGGCCGGCTGCCCTCGATCGCCGGGAAGATGGCGGTGCCGCTGACCGGCTCGCCGCGCTTGGTCAGGAACAGAGCCGACGGGTTGGCAACCTCGGCCAGCCCTTCGGTTTCCATGGCGAACACGCCGATCTCGTCGGTGCCGCCGAAGCGGTTCTTCATCGCTCGCAATATCCGATACTGGTGGCTGCGCTCGCCCTCGAAGCTCAGCACCGTGTCGACCATATGTTCGAGCACCCGCGGCCCGGCGATGCTGCCGTCCTTGGTGACATGGCCGACCAGCACCACCGCCGTGCCGCGCTCCTTGGCGAAGCGGACCAGCTCCTGCGCCGAAGCGCGGACTTGGCTGACGGTTCCGGGCGAGCCCTCGATCAGGTCGCTGTGCATGGTCTGGATCGAATCGATCACCAGCAGCGCCGGCGGCTCGCCCTCGCCCATTGTCGTCAAAATGTCGCGTACCGAGGTTGCCGCCGCCAGCCGCACCGGCGCCGCGCCGAGCCCTAGCCGGACCGCGCGCAACCGCACCTGCTCGGCCGATTCCTCGCCCGAGACATAGACCACCGCCAGACCCCGCTCGGCCAGCCGGGCGCCGACCTGAAGCAGCAGCGTCGACTTGCCGATGCCGGGATCGCCGCCGACCAGCGCCGCCGAGCCGCAGACGATGCCGCCGCCGATCGCCCGGTCGAACTCGGCGATGCCGCTGGCGATCCGGTCCGGCAGAGCCGCCGGGCTGTCGAGCCCGACCAGTTCGATCGTCCGGCCGCCGCCCTGCAGATTATGCTTCGCCGCGAAGATGCTCGACACCCCCGCGCTCTCCTGGACAAGCGTGTTCCATTCGGAGCAATCGGGGCACTGCCCCTGCCAGCGGCTGCTGACCGATCCGCAGGACTGGCAGACATAGCGGGACTTGAGCTTGGCCATCGGAGCCAAGCTTAACGAGCCGCGTTGGTTTGGCCTAGAGCGTCTATCGAGCCGGAGGAGGAGATCGACATGCCCTACGCGACCGCGAGCGACGGCACCCGCCTCTATTACAAGGATTGGGGATCGGGTCGTCCCGTTGTCCTGATGCACGGTTGGCCGCTGTCCGGCGACACGTTCGACGCGACGGCGCTGGCGCTCGCCGAAAACGGCTTTCGCGCGATCGTCCCCGACCGGCGCGGCTTCGGCCGTTCGGACCAGCCTTGGGACGGATACGACTACGACACCTTCACAAACGACGTGACTGCCGTCCTCGACGCCGCTGGGGTGAGCGACAGGATCGCGATCGCCGGCTTTTCGATGGGCGGCGGCGAAGTCGCGCGTTTCGTCAGGCGCCACGCGGATCGGGTCAGCCATGCCGTCCTGATCGGATCGGTCGTTCCGCTGCTGCGCAAGACCGACGACAATCCCGACGGGCTGCCGGCGGACGCGTTCGATGACGCGTTCAAGGCCGTCGTCGTCGACAAGGCGGAGTTCTTCCGCGGGTTCCTCGACGACTTTTTCGGCAAGGGCTGGGCAGCACCGGTAAGCGATGCGGCGATCGACAATGCCTGGCGTCAGGCGATGACGGCCGGCCTGAAGCCGATTCTCGGATGCGCGCGCGCCTTTTTCGAGACCGACTTTCGATCGGATCTGAAAAGCTTCGCGGTTCCGACCCTGATCATCCACGGCACCGAGGACCGGACCGTGCCGGTGGGCATTGCCCGCGCCGCTGCCAACTTCATCGAAGGCGCCAAGCTGATCGAATATGAAGACGGCGCGCATGGCCTGTTCGAAAGCCATGGCGAACGGCTGAACCGGGATCTGCTCGAATTCCTCGAAAGCTGAAGCGCGGCCCCGTTGCCGCTGCCCCTGCCGCTGGCTAGGGGCGGCGGGTGAGCCTGCTTCCCGAACCGCTGCGGATTCCCGCCTTTCGCGCCTATTGGGTGGCGCGGCTGGCGGCGACGCTGGCGCAATATGCGATGATCCTGATCATCGGCTGGCAGGTCTATACGATCGCCCGCGAAACGATGGGGATCGAACGGGCGGCGCTGCAGCTGGGCCTGATCGGCCTGTTCCAGTTCCTGCCCCTGTTCTTTCTCACGCCGCTGGTCGGCTGGGTCGCCGACCATGTCGACCGATTGAACGTCGCCCGGGCGACCATCGCCCTGCAGATCCTGTGCGCGGCGGCGCTCGCCGCCTTCACCTGGGCGGAGGCGATGAGCCTGCCGGTGCTGTTCGTCGTCGCCGTGCTGCTCGGCATCGCCCGTGCCTTCAACGGCCCGGCATTGTCGGCACTGGCGCCCAACCTCGTGCCGCGGCCGATGCTGCCCAACGCTATCGCTCTGTCGTCGATCGCCTGGCAGTCGGGGATGATCGTCGGCCCGGCGATCGGCGGCTACACCTATGCCGCCTTCGCGCCGGGCGCCTATCTCGCCAGCACGGGGCTGTTCCTGATCGCGCTGATTTTCCTGTCGCGGATCGGCCCTGTCGCGCGCAGCCCGGTCGAGACCGGCCGCCACCCGGTTCGCCAGATCGTCGACGGGCTGCAATATGTGTGGCGCAACAAGCTGGTGCTCGGCGCCATCACCCTCGATCTGTTCGCGGTGCTGCTGGCCGGCGCGACGGCGCTATTGCCGATCTATGCCCGTGACATATTGCAGGTCGGGGCGACCGGCCTGTCGCAGCTCGCCGCCGCCCCCGCCGCCGGCGCGGCGCTGACCGCTTTGTTCTTCTCCTTCCGGCCATTGCAGTCGCAGGTCGGGCCGAAAATGCTGTGGGCGGTGGTGGTGTTCGGCGCAGCGACCATCGTCTTCGGCTTTTCGACCTGGATGCCGCTGTCGCTCGCCGCATTGTTCGTCGCCGGCGCCGCCGACATGTTCTCGGTCTATATCCGCCAGTCGCTGATCCAGCTGCACACGCCGGACGAAAAGCGCGGCCGG
>CAYUWJ010000126.1:0-4544 GCA_964448315.1 uncultured Sphingomonas sp.
GGCGGAAGTCGCGCGGCTGTGCGCGACGCGCGGGCTGCTGCCGTTGATCGACATTGCCTACCAGGGCTTCGCGCGCGGCCTTGACGAAGATGCGGCCGGGCTGTGGATGATCCTCGACGCCTGCGACGAAGTCGTCATCGCCCAGAGCTGCGACAAGAATTTCAGCGTTTATCGCGACCGCGTCGGCTCACTGTTCCTCAAGACCGGCTCGGCCGAGGCGACGGCGACGGCGATGGGCCATGTCCTGCAACTCGCGCGGGAGATGTGGTCGATGCCGCCCGACCATGGCGCCGCCGCGGTGCGGATCGTCCTCGACGATCCCCGATTGAAGGCGCAGTGGCACGGCGAGCTCGATGCGATGCGCGAGCGGATCAACGCGGTGCGCGCGCGGGTTGCCGCCGGCGATCCCAAACTGGCCTATATCGGCGAGCAATATGGCATGTTCTCGATGCTTCCGCTGAGCAAGGAGCAGGTGCTTGGCTTGCGCAAGCGGCACGGCATCTACATGGCCGACAGCGGGCGGTTCAATGTCGTCGGCATGGCCGATGCGGCGGTCGACCGCTTCATCGCCGCCATCGTCGAGGCGCTCGATGGCTGACAAGGACCCGGGGCGCGTTTCGGCCGAGGTCGACTGGCAGGAGGTCGCCCGCCTGGTCCTCACCAGCCGCGAGCTGGACCGGCTGGAAGAAGAGCAGCTGGTCCCCGAAAAGAAGGTGCTCTACCAATTTTCCGCCCGCGGTCACGATCTGGCGCAGGTGCTGCTCGGCCTTCATCTCAGGGAGGGCGACGCCGCCAGCGGCTATTACCGCTCGCGGCCGCTGTTGTTGGCGCTCGGCGTGCCGCTGGCCGATGCATTGGGCTCGGGCATGGGGCTGGCCGGCGGCTATTCTGACGGCCGCGACATCGGCGTCGTGTTCAATTACCCCAACCCGGGCGGCGCCCATGCGCTGCCGATGTGCGGCGGCGTCGGCGCGCAATATACGCCGGCGGCGGGCTGGGCGCAGGCAATCGCCTACAAGGCCGAGGTGCTGCACGAAGGGCCCGACGAAGCGATCGCGCTGGTGCTGGGAGGCGATGCAAGCTGCGCCACGGGTGGATTTTGGTCTGCGCTAACAATTGCAACGACACAACAATTGCCGCTGCTCATTTACATCGAGGACAATGGATACGGCATTTCGGTGCCGTCCGAATATCAGACGCCGGGCAAGGACATTGCCGCCAATCTGGCGAGCTTTCGGGGCCTGACGATCTTCAGCGGCGACGGCACCGAGCCCGAGCAGGCGGCGCGGCTGATCGCCGATGCCGTCGGCCACGTCCGCACTACGCGCGGCCCGGCGCTGCTGCGGCTGACGGTGCCGCGGCTCGAGGGTCACAGCTATCAGGACACCCAGGGCTATAAGACCAAGGACGAGATCGCCGAGGAATGGGCGCGCGATCCGCTTCCCAAGCTCAAGAGCCAGTGCGCCGGGCTGCAGATCGGCGACAAGCAATGGCAGGCGATCGCGCGGGATGTCGCCGCGCGGGTCGGCAAGGCGCTCGCCGAGGCTGAGGCGCGGGGCGTGTCGGAGCCCGAGCGAGTCACCGATCATGTCTTCTTCGAGGGCGAAATGCAGGAGGTCGGTGGCCAGTCGAACCATGGCTATGAGCCGCCGGCCTCGACCGACCAGCCGCGGCCCGAGGGGCAAAGGATCAACATGGTGACGGCGATCCGCCGCACCCTCGACCAGGAGCTCGAGGCCAATCCGCGCGTGCTTCTGTTCGGCGAGGATATCGGCCCCAAGGGTGGGGTCCACGCCGTCACCCTCGGCCTGCAGGAGAAGTTCGGCCGCGCCCGGGTGTTCGACACCAGCCTCAACGAGGAAGGGATCGTCGGCCGCGCTGTCGGCATGGCGCTCGCCGGACTGATGCCGGTGCCGGAAATCCAGTTTCGCAAATATGCCGAGCCGGCGACCGAGCAGATCAACGATATCGGGACGATGCGCTGGCGGACCAACAACCGTTTCGCCGCGCCGATGGTGCTGCGCGTTCCCGGCGGCTATTTCAAATGCGGCGATCCGTGGCACAGCCAGACCAACGAGGTGCAGTTCGTCCACAACCCGGGCTGGAAAGTCGCCGTACCGTCCAACGCCGAGGATGCCGTCGGGCTGCTGCGGGCCGCATTGCGCGGCAACGATCCGGTGATCTTTTTCGAGCATCGGGCTATGCTCGACGACGCCTGGGCGCGGCGGCCGTGGCCGGGCGACGATTATGCGCTGCCGTTCGGCCGAGCGATGAAAACCCGGACCGGCGATGCCATTACCATCGTCACCTGGGGGGCGATGGTGCCGCGCTGCGAAGCGGCGGCCGAAGGCGTTTCGGCCGACGTCATCGATCTGCGCACGCTGATGCCGTGGGACCGGGAGATGGTGCTGGAAAGCGTCCGCGCCACGCGCCGCTGCCTGATCGTCCACGAGGATCTGCGCACCGGCGGCTTCGGCGCCGAGATCGCCGCGGTGGTCGCCGACGAAGCCTTCCTCGATCTCGATGCGCCGGTCGCGCGGGTGACGATGCCTGACATTCCGAGCCCGCATCACCCGAAGCTGATGGAGTGGGCGCTGCCGTCGGTGGCGAAGATCAGGGCCGAAATCGACCGGTTGACGGAATTTTGATGGGCGTCCTGCTTTCCCGTTCGCCCCGAGCAGCCATCGAGGGATGTCTCGACTTCGCGTCTCGACAGGCTCGACGCTGCGCTCGACACGAACGGGGGATGACTGACCTGTGATCGACGTCGTCGTTCCCGACGAGCAGGAGGGCACCAAGGCGGTGGTCCGCGCCTGGCTCAAGCAGGTCGGCGACCGGGTCGCCGAGAACGACCCTTTGGTCGAGCTCGAAACCGACAAGGTGACCCAGGAAGTGCCGGCGCCGGCGGCGGGCGTGCTGGCGGAGATTTTGCTCGATACAGATGCGGACGCGGAGCCTGGGGCATTGCTCGGGCGGATTAGCACCAGTGCCCCGGCAAAGGCCGGGGCCCAGGACGCGGAGCGTGTGCAGCATTCTGACGGAAGGGAAGCGCCTTCCGGCGCTCCTGGGCCCCGGCCTTCGCCGGGGAGCGCTGAGGTGGAAATTCGTCTCTCCCCGTCGGTGAAACGCGCCTGTCTTCAGCACGGGATCGACCCGTCGCGGATAGAAGGCACCGGGCGCGGCGGGCGGATCACCCGCGAGGATGTCGACAAGGCGGTGGCGGCGGCGAGTGTTACCAAGGTCGGCGAAGCCGCGACCGCCCAGCCGCGGCAGGTCGGCCCAAGCGACATTCCGCACGACCGGATGCGGCTAAAGATCGCCGAGAATATGGTCCGCGCGGTCGCCGAGGCGCCGCACGTTACGGCGCTGTTCGAGGCGGATTTTTCGGCCGTCGCGGAGCACAAGGCGGCATTGGCGGCCAGCGGCGTCAAGCTCAGCTACACCGCCTACATCGTCAAGGCCGCTGCTGAAGCGATGACGGTCGCCCCGGCGATCAACGGCCGCTGGGAGAAGGACCGGATCGCCGTTTCGCCGACGATCGACATCGGCGTCGGCACCGCGCTCGGCGAGAAGGGGCTGATCGTCCCCGTCGTTCGCGATGTCGGCAGCCTCGACCTCGCCGATGTCGGCGCCAGGCTGGACGACCTCACCCGCCGGGCGCGCGACGGCAAGCTCACCGGCAGCGATGTGTCGGGCGGCAGCTTCACCATCTCCAATCACGGCGTGTCGGGATCGCTGCTCGCGGCGCCGATCATCCTCCACCAGGGCCAGGCGGCGATCCTCGGCGTCGGCAAGCTGCAGAAGCGCGCCGTCGTCCGCGAGATCGACGGCGAAGACTCGGTCGTCGTGCGGCCTATGGCCTATGTGACCTTGACCATCGACCATCGCGTCGTCGACGGCCACCAGACCAATGCCTGGCTGACTCGCTTCGTCGAGGTGCTGGAGAGCTGGCCGGCGGACTGACGCGTCAGATGTTGGTTTGCTCGGCGGGAACGCCTTCGGGCAAGGTCGCGGCGCCGTCCGGCTCCTGCTCGTCCAGCCGAACTTCGGCGCCGACGCCGTAGCAGCTCATCGAGATCGACCCCATCGCATAGCCGCGCACCAGCGCGTCCGCCGGCCCGCCGTCGGCAAGGCCGGCCGTGTAGAGCAGGGGAATGAAATGATCGGGCGTCGGCACCGCAAGCGCGTAATCGGGGTGCTCGGTGAGCTTCAATATGTCGCCGGGCGAATTGGCAAGCTGCCCGGCAACCGCGTCGTCGAACCGTTCGGCCCAGTCGAAGGCCGCATCGGGCGCATCCCACTGGATTCGCCGAAGGTTGTGAACGATGTTGCCGCTGGCGACGATCATAATGCCGCTCTCGCGCAATGGCGCCAGCCTTCGCCCCAGATCGACGTGATAATCGAGTGGCTTCAGCGCGTTTATCGACAGCTGCACGACCGGCAAATCGGCTTCGGGGTAAAGGTGGGCAAGCACGCTCCAGGCGCCGTGGTCGAGACCCCATTGGTCGCGGTCGAGGCCGGCCCAGACGGGCTTGACCACCTCC
>CAYUWJ010000127.1:0-9740 GCA_964448315.1 uncultured Sphingomonas sp.
GCTCGACCAAATCGATCCTCGATTTCGCGCTGACTTCGCCGGCGCAGACCATCCTCGTCGCCACCGAACCGCACATCATCCACCAGATGGAGAAAGCCGCACCGCACAAGACCTTCATCGGCACCCCCGGCGGCGACGGAAACTGCAACTGCAACATGTGCCCCTACATGGCGCTCAACACGCTCGAGAAACTCTATGTGGCGCTGCGCGACCTGACGCCGCGGATCGAGCTGACCCCCGAAGTGATGGACGCGGCGCGCGTGCCGCTCGAGCGGATGCTCGAGATGGCCGGGCGAACCGTCGGGCAGGGTGACGTCGGCCGGCCGACGATCGGCGGCGACCGCCCGGGCTGACCGCTTGAAGCCTGACGCGGGCTAGCGTCGCTCGGCCGGGGCGTCGACTATGGCCGTGCCCGCGTAATGCTTGTCGAGGTGGCGCTTGATGATGCGCAGGTTGCGGGTGTTGGAGCGGAAGAAAAAGTCGGGCACCGCGCCGATCACCGGTATCAGCCCCAGCAGCCAGTCGGTTCCGATGTTGCCCGCCATGCGCGCCATCTGCCACCTGGACATGTTGAGATTGCGCGCTTCCCACGTCATGTAGGCGCCGAGCACCGCCCCGGCGGTCGTCCCGGCGAACGGAACCAGGCTCAAGATCGCGTCGAGGCCGATCGGCCGGTTGAGGCCGGGTATGACGAACAATCGCTCCATGACGCGCTCCAGCGCTTCGACCCGCTTGCGGACCGCTTGCGGATCGGTGTCCAGGTGCGGGAAGGGCTTTTTGTCCTCCTGGCGAATCTCCATCACTCCGCCCTTTCCGGGGTGAGCCTCTCGTCCAGCGCTGTGAGCGTGTGGAGAGCGAAGCGGTTCCCGGCAAACCCTTCGACAAAGTCCGAAACCAGCGACCAGCGGATCGGCGCGGCGATCGCCACGAACAGCTGCGCCTCCTCCATCTTCCGTCCCGCTTCGGCGAGCAACGCCGAACGCTGCGCCGCGACCGGCGCGACCCTTGCCGCATCGAGCAGCGTATCGGCTTCCTGATCGCAAATCGACGCGGTTCCGCAGCGTAGCTGGCGCAGGAACCAGGAAGGCGAACTCGACGGCGCGACCTCGTCGACCACCTCGATATCGGCGCGTGTCCCCGGTTCGGCGCGCTCCAGCCCGATGCCGAGCACCCCCCAGTCGCGCTGCAGATGGTTGAACAATATCGCCGCGCCCGGGGCTTCGGGGAGCGCGATCCGAAGCACCGGCCGCTCCTCGTCGCCGAACAGTCGCTGGGCCCAGGCGGCGAGCCCGTCGCGCCTCTCGCCGATCGGAATAGCGGCCCAATCCGGAGGGACCGGATCGTCGATTCCATCCAGTTTCGGCTCGAGCAGGGTCACGCGCGGCAGCAGCCCCGGCACCTGCAGGGCGTCGATAATCGCCTGCCGGTCGATCGCCTGCGACAGCAAGCGGCGCAGTTCGACGTCCTCGAGCGGCCCGTTCGCCCTCGCCGGCACCAGCCCGAACAGCCCCGACGCGGGATCGAAGCGAAGTGCCTTCTTCGCAATGCCCGGCGTCCGCGCATAGGGCAGGTCGGCGTAACGTCCGCCGAGCACCAGATCGGTCTCCCCGGCCACGAATGCACGTACCGCCTCGGGTGCCGGAGCCGAAGCGAGCAGCACTTCCTCGTCGCGGCTATTCTCATCATCGTCGGACGCGGCGACTGTCCGCTCCAGGTGGAGACGGTCGTCGTCACTATCCTCGGCGACCCGAAAGGGGCCGGTGCCCGCGCCATCCCGGACAAGCCCGAATTCGGGCTGGGCGAGCAGCTGCAGCAGGCTCGCGCGCGGCGAGTTCAGGCGGATCTCGAGCACCCGGTCGGTCATCGAGACGATTTCTTCGATCGACCCGAGCGCGTCCTTGAACGCGTTGCGGCTGCCGCCCGCCACCTGGCGCCGAAGGATCCGCGCTACCTGATGCGCGGTGATCCGATCGCCGTTGGGCCATTCGCCGGGGGACAGGCGGAAAATATAGCTTAAGCCGTCGTCGGTGACGTTCCAGCGCTCGGCGAGTCCCGGCTCGATCTCGCCGCGGGCGTCGAACCGCACAAGGCCTTGGGCGACGTTGAGCAGCAGGATTTCTTCGGCAACCGTCAGCGGGCCGGCGGCGGGATCGACGATTTGCGGCTGCTCCTCGCCGATGACCGTGACGTCGATCGCCCCTTCGTGCCGCTGCTCGCAGCCGCCGGCGGTGCCGGCGATCGTGAAGACGAGCGCCGCAAGCGCGGCGCGGCGAAGGACGGACCGCATGGGCATCGCTTTAAACGCAAGCTCCGGTTCAGCAAATCTCTGGATATATCGGCGCTACTGTTTTACTGTACTAACTCACCTTGGCGCGTGGGAGGTCGGCAGGACTGCGAGTGACGGACAGTGAAGGCATCTGGAGCCGCAACGGCATCAATGTCGAGGAGTTGGCGGACCCCTTCGCTCCGGCCGCGCCTGCGACTCAGCCCGAACTAGCGGAGCCCAGGCCCCGAAGGCGGAAGCTTCGGATACTCCTTTACACGATCACGGCGCTGCTGATTGCCACGCTCATCTGGCTGATCGTCACGGCGCCATTGTCGCGCGCGCTGGAGCCACTCGACGACCCGGCGCTGTTGTTCCTGTCGGAAGAAGGCACGCCGATCGCCCGCCGCGGGGCGATCAAGGAAGCTCCGGTCGCAGTGCCCGAACTCGACCCGCTGACCAGTGCGGCGTTCGTCGCCATCGAGGATCGGCGCTTTTATCGCCACTGGGGGGTCGACCCGCGCGGGATCGGCCGGGCGATGATGGCCAACTTGCAAGCCGGAGGCGTTCGTCAGGGCGGCAGCACGATCACCCAGCAGCTCGCCAAGACCAGCTTCCTGACCAACGACCGCAGCTTCAAGCGCAAGGCGCAGGAAGTGATCATCGCCTTCTGGCTGGAAGGCTGGCTGACCAAGGACGAAATCCTGTCGCGCTATCTGTCGAGCGTCTATTTCGGCGACGGCGTCTACGGGCTTCGCGCCGCCTCCGGCCATTATTTCGACCGCGAGCCGGAGCGGCTGACGCTGGCCCAGTCGGCGATGCTGGCAGGAATGGTGCAGGCGCCGTCCAGACTCGCGCCGACCAGAAATCTGCAAGCAGCCCAGGAGCGCAGTCGCCTGGTGCTCGGAGCGATGGCGGAAACGGGCCACATCACGCAAGCGCGGGCGCGCTCGGTCGACTCCGCCCGCCCGGTTCAAAAGCGGTCGTCAATTCCGACCGGAACCTATTTCGCCGACTGGGTCGCGCCCGCCGCGCAAAAGGCGTTCGAGGCCGATTTCGGCGAAATCAGCGTCGCCACGACGCTCGACGCCGATCTGCAGCGGCTGGCGGTGCGGGCGATCAACGGGGCGGCGATCGGCGATTCGCAGACGGCGCTGGTAGCGATGCGGCCCGACGGCCGGGTGGTGGCGATGGTCGGCGGCCGAAGCTACAAGAAAAGCCCGTTCAACCGGGCCACCCAGGCGCGGCGGCAGCCGGGATCGGCGTTCAAGCTGTTCGTCTATCTCGCCGCGCTTCGTGCCGGCTGGACCCCGGACAGCCTGATCGACGATTCGCCGATCACCATTGACGACTGGACTCCGGCCAACGCGGATGGCGTCTATCGCGGCGAAATCACGCTTCGCGAGGCGTTCCGGCGGTCGAGCAACGCGGCGACGGTCCGGCTGTCGGAACGCGTTGGACGCGCCAATGTTTTGCGGGCGGCCCGCGAGCTTGGGATCAGCGGCCAGTTGCCGAACAGCCCCAGCATCGCGCTCGGAACCGCAGGAGTAAGCTTACTGGAGCTGACTGCTGCTTATGCCGCGATCGCCGGCGGCCGCTATCCGGTTCAGCCGCACGGTCTTCCGCCGGAGGATGACCAGGGCGCGCTTGCAGCGCTTTTCCAGCGCGGCGGGCGGCTCGATGCCCGCCGCGACCGGGCCCCGGCGCTCGATCTTCTGTGGGAGGCGGCGAACCGCGGCACCGGCCGCCGGGCGGCGCTGGCCGTGCCGACTTTCGGCAAGACCGGCACCAGCCAGGACAACCGCGACGCGGTGTTCGTCGGCTTTGCCGGCAATCTGGTGGTCGGAGTGTGGGTCGGCCACGACGACGACCGGTCGCTGGGTAAGATCAGCGGCGGCACCGCCCCGGCGCAGATCTGGCGCAGCTTCATGGTCCCGGCGATCGCCATCGACGGGCGCGCCGGACCGGCGCTGCCTGAAGAGTTTCGAGTGCCCCCGCCGACCAAGGAGCGGGAACGGCAGAGTCCGTTGCCGGAGGAGTGGAGCGAGCCGACCCGGTCCCTGCGCCAACTGCTGCGCGAGATAGAGCGGCTGCTGGAAGAATGAGGATAAGCAGCGCTCGCGCCGGCGCGAATAGTTAACGGTTAGAAACCTGGCCTTTTAAGCCTTTCTCAACGCTCAGCATCTAATTCTGTGGGCAACCTACGCGAAGGGAAGCGCAGGTATGGGAAAATTTGTTTCCCGTGTGTGGAACCAAGGAGACCAGAGATGGCCAATTTTCTGAAGCTCATCAAGAACGAAGACGGTGCGACGGCTATCGAGTACGGCCTGATTGCCGCTCTCATCGCCGTTGCGGCGATCGGCGCGCTGTCCAGCGTTGGCAGCGAGCTGACCACGACGTTCAACACCGTTTCGGACGAGCTGGCGACCGCTAACGCGTAAGTCGCTTGTTACGAAAAGGGGCGGCGGCGTCGCAAGACGCCGCCGCCTTTTTCATGCCCGAAGCGAATTAGCTATCCGCGTTCAGAGCTTGGGCAGAGTCACGCCGCGCTGTCCCATATATTTTCCGGCCCGGTCGGCGTAGCTCACCTCGCACGGCTCGTTGCCCTGGAGGAACAGGAACTGGCAGGCGCCTTCGTTGGCATAGACCTTGGCCGGAAGCGGCGTAGTGTTCGAGAATTCGAGCGTGACATGGCCTTCCCAGCCGGGCTCGAGCGGGGTCACGTTGACGATGATTCCGCAGCGCGCGTAGGTCGATTTGCCAAGGCAGATGACGAGTATGTCGCGCGGCACCCGAAAATATTCGACCGTCCGGGCGAGCGCGAAGCTGTTCGGCGGGATGATGCAGACGTCGGTCTTGCGGTCGACGAAGCTGTTGGCGGCGAAGTCCTTGGGGTCGACGGTCGCCGAATCGACGTTGGTAAAAATCTTGAATTCGTCGGCGACTCGGGCGTCGTAGCCGTAGGACGACAGCCCGTAGCTGATGCAGCCCTCGCGCCGCTGCGCCTCGACGAACGGCTCGATCATGCCGTGGGCCTGCGCCTGCTCGCGAATCCAGCGGTCGGATTGAATGGTCATCGGCTTGGCGTAGCGGCACCGCATTTTCCCGTCACCCCCGCGAGGCCAAGTGTCCCGAGACTTTTTCTGTGGACGAACGGGACCAGAGGGTTTGCCGCTTTCGCCCGAATGACGACGAGATCGGTTCACCAGATAATCCACAGCCGGCCGGGAAAGGCGGTTGGAGCCGGCGAGCACATCGGGTTAGGGTGTTCGCATGGCCGAAGTCGTTCGCATGACCGAGCCCGCCGATGCGGCGGGAACCTCAGCGCTCCCCCAGAATGTCGAGGCGGAGGCGGCGCTGCTCGGCGCCCTGATGATCGACAACAGGCTGGTCGAGGATGTCCAGATGCGGCTCAAGCCGCATCATTTCTTCGAGCCGCTGCACGGCCGCATCTACGAGGCGATCCTCAAGCTCACCGACCGCAACATGATCGCCAATCCGGTCACCCTGCGGCCGTCGTTCGACGGCGACGAGGCGATGAAGCAGGTCGGCGGTCCGGCCTATCTCGCGCAACTCACCGGGTCGGGCGCGGCGATCATCGGCGCCCGGGATTTCGCTTCCCAGGTCTATGATCTGGCGCTGCTCCGCTCGTTGATCGGGGTGGGCAGAGAATTGGTCGAAGTCGCGCTCGACACCAGCGAGGACGTCGCTCCGCTGGCCCAGATCGAACGGGCGGAAACCGAGCTTTACAAGGTCGCCGAAGAAGGCGGTGCCGAAGGCAAGGCCAAGTCGTTCGGCGAAGCGACCAAGCTGGCGGTCGAAATGGCCGAGCGGGCGCTCAATAGCGGCGGTCACCTGTCCGGAATCACCACCGGGCTCGAAGGGTTGAACGCGAAGATCGGCGGCCTGCACCGGTCGGACCTGACGATCGTCGCCGGTCGTCCCGGCATGGGCAAGACCTCGCTCGCCACCAACATCGCCTTCGCCGCCGCGACGCGATACCAGCGCGACCTCGAGGACGGGATCGAGGCGGGCAAGTCGGCCGGCGCCGGAGTCGCCTTCTTCAGCCTGGAAATGTCGGCCGACCAGCTGGCCACCCGGGTGCTTGCCGAACAGTCAGGCATCAGTTCCGAGAATTTGCGGATGGGCAAGATCAGCCAGCAGGAGTTCCGCAGCCTCGCCCGCGCCGCGGCCGAGCTGCAAAGCCTGCCCTTGTACATCGACGACACGCCCGGCCTGACCATCGCTGCGCTGCGCACCCGGGCACGGCGGCTCAAGCGGCAGAAGGGCATCGGCTTGGTGGTGGTCGACTATCTCCAGCTGCTGCAGGGCACGGGGCGAAGCTCGAACGACAATCGGGTCCAGGAAATTTCCGAAATCAGCCGCGGCCTCAAGCAGCTGGCCAAGGAACTCGACCTGCCGGTGCTGGCGCTGTCGCAGCTCAGCCGCGCCGTCGAGCAGCGCGAGGACAAAAGGCCTTTATTGTCCGACCTTCGCGAATCCGGCTCGATCGAGCAGGACGCCGATATCGTCCTGTTCGTCTATCGCGAGGATTATTATCTCAAAGCGTCCGAGCCCGATTTCCCGATGCCCGACGAGATCGACCAGCTGGCGAAATATAATAGCTGGAAGGAAAAGTTCGATCCCGTGGCGGGTCGCGCCGACCTGATCGTCGCCAAGCAGCGCCACGGCTCGACCGGAATCGTCCGGCTGCGCTTCGACGGCCGCACCACCAAGTTCAGCGACTCCGCCGACGAGGGCTATCTTCCGGAAATGCGCGGCTGATCGCGATCGAGCCGGTGCCGCGCGATCAATCCTCGATCAGATTGGGATCGCGCAAGCCCTCGCCGATCGCGGCTCGCGGCGCGTCGGCTTCGCTGCTGGTCACTGGATAGGCGCAATAGTCGGCGGCGTAGAAGGCGCTCGGGCGGTGGTTGCCGGACAATCCGATGCCGCCGAACGGCGCGTTGGACGGAGCGCCGTTGGTCGGCCGGTTCCAGTTGATCACGCCCGACCGGACATTGGCCCAGAAACGGTCGTAAAGCTCCGGGCTGCCGCCGATCAGGCTTGCCGCAAGCCCGAAGCGGGTGGCGTTCGCCTCGTCGATCGCGGCGTCGAAATCCTTGACCCGGATCAATTGCAGCACCGGGCCGAACAGCTCGACATCCGGCCGATCGGTCACCTCGGTGACGTCGATCAGCGCCGGGGTCAGGAACGGGAGGTCCTGGTTCGGCCGCACGAGATGGCGCAGCGGCTTGCCGCCCTTCATCATCAGCCCGATCCATTCCTCCTGGAGATGGTCGGCAGAGGCGCCGTCGATCACCGGTCCCATGAACGGCTGCGGGTCGGCGAACGGCTGGTCGACGATGATCCGGTCGATCAAAGATTCGACGGCTTCGATCAATGCGCCTTCGGCGCCGTCCTCGACGATCAGCCGACGCGCCGCGGTGCAGCGCTGCCCGGCCGACAGATAGGCCGACTGGACGGTCATCGCCGCCGCCGCCGCGATATCGCGCGCGTTCCACACCACCAGCGGGTTGTTGCCGCCAAGCTCGAGCGCCAGGATCCGGTTCGGCGTGTCGGCGAACTGGCGGTGGAGGGCCTGGCCGACCCGCGCCGAGCCGGTGAACAAAAGGCCGTCGATGCCGGGTTCGGCGGCCAGCGCACGGCCTTCGTCGGGTCCGCCGATCAACAGCCTGACGACGCCTTCGGGAACCCCGGCCTCGCGATAGCAGTCGACCAGGAAGGCGCCGGTCGCCGGGGTCTTTTCCGACGGCTTGAAGATCACGGCGTTGCCGGCGAGCAGCGCCGGGACGATGTGGCCGTTGGGCAAATGGGCGGGAAAGTTGAACGGTCCGAGTACCGCCAGCACGCCGTGCGGCTTGTGGCGCACCGCGACCTTGTTGCCGAGCGCCGCCTCCAGCTTCCGCTGCGGAGTGCGTTCAGCATAAGCCGAGATGCTGATTTCGACCTTGTTGATCACCGCGCCGACTTCGGTGCGCGCTTCCCACAACGGCTTGCCGGTTTCGCGCGCGATCAGCTTGGCGAAGTCGGCCTCGCGGGCGCGGACGACATTGGCGAAGCGCCGCAGCGTCTCGACCCTGAAAGCGACCGAATGAGCGGCCCAGGCCGGCCAGGCGGCGCGCGCCGCGGCGACCTCGGCGGCGGCATCGCCGATGGCGCCGGACCAGAGCTTTTCGCCGGTGGCCGGCTCCGTCGACACCAGTTTGCTCGCCATCCGTCGCGCTCCACCATTTTGCGCGGGGCCGGTCAAGCGGATGCGGCGGCGTCTGCACGCATGGCTTCGCCCATTCGGCGGATCGCGGCGATCTTCGCCTCGAACGGGTTCCAGTCGTCCTTGTCCGCGATCGCCGCCCAGATAGCTTCCAGCTCGTCGATGTATAGCGAGCAGGGCTCCGGATCGGACCAATAGGCGTGCGCCGGCGGGCGCGTGCGGCCGTTTAGTGCCGCCGCCAGCGCTCGGAACGGCTCGGCCGGGTAGCGCTCCGCGCCAGGGTCGCGGCCGCCGCGCCAGTCGAAGAAAACCCGGTCGATCGTCGCCTCGCGCGTGCCCAGCGCCGCGATCAGTTTCGCGGCGAGCGCCCGGTCCGCGTCCTGCGTCGCGGCCTTTACGCCGAGCCGCTCGATCATCGCAGCGACCAGCGCAGCCTCGTACCGATCGCCCCAGCCGGCCAGCAAATCCGACAGCGGCGCCGCCTCGGCGACCAGCGTCAGCGCGCCGGCGAGCTGCGCCAGGTCCCAGTGAATCGCATGCGGCTGGCGACCGAAGGCATAAAGCCCGCCATGGTCGAAGTAGGCGGCGGTGAACTCCGGGTCCCAGTCGGGCGTGAAGCGCCACGGGCCATAGTCGAAGCTCTCGCCGGTGATGGCGATATTGTCGCTGTTGAGGACGCCGTGGACGAAGCCCGCGGCCATGTAGCTCGCCGCCAGCCGCGCGGTCGCGGTGGAGACCAGGTCGAACAGGCGGAGGGCGTTTTCGCTATCGTCCTGCGCCGGCTGTTCGCGGTAAAGATGCTCGAGGCAATAGCGCGCCAGCCGGGCGATATTCTCGGCCTCGCCGAAAAAGGCGAAGCGCTGGAAGGTGCCGATGCGGATATGGCCGTGGCCGAGCCGGGTCACCGCCGACGAGCGGGTAGGGGACGGCTCGTCGCCGCGGACCAGCGCCTCGCCGGTCTCGAACAAGGCGAAGCTTTTCGACGTGTCGGCCCCGAGCGCTTCCAGCATCTCGGTGGCGAGGATTTCGCGGACCCCGCCCTTGAGGGTCAGCCGGCCGTCGGCGCCGCGGCTGTAGGGGGTGGTGCCCGAGCCCTTGGTACCGAGGTCGAGCAAGCGGCCGTCGGCGTCGCGAAGCTGGGCGAATAGAAAGCCGCGGCCGTCGCCGATATCCGGGTTGTACACGCGGAACTGATGGCCGTGATAGCGCAGCGCCAGCGGCTCGGCGAGATTGTCGTCGAGC
>CAYUWJ010000128.1:0-24570 GCA_964448315.1 uncultured Sphingomonas sp.
GTCGACATTTTCACCGACGGCTCGTGCCGCGGCAATCCCGGCCCCGGCGGCTGGGCGGCCTTGCTTCGCTCGGGCGCGCGCGAGCGCGAGATCAGCGGCGGCGAGCCACTGACGACCAACAATCGGATGGAGCTGGTGGCGACGATTCAGGCGCTGGATGCGCTGAAAAAACCCTCGCACGTCCAGCTTTACACCGACAGCAGCTATGTCCGCGACGGGATCACCAAATGGATCCACGGCTGGCGCCGCAATGGCTGGCGAACCGCCGACCGCAAGCCGGTCAAGAATGCCGACCTGTGGCAGCAGCTGCTCGACTCCGCCGAGCGCCATCGCATCGACTGGCATTGGGTCAAGGGCCACAGCGGCCATGCCGAAAACGACCGCGTCGACGCTCTCGCCTGCGAGGCGGCGGACGCGATGCGTCCCTAAGCGAATCTTTGCGGCGAAAACACCGCCGGATCGATATGCGCGACCATCGGGTCGGGCGCCTCCCCCAGCGCCAGCGCCGCGGCCATCTTCGCCGCCGCCGGCGCCGTCTGGATGCCGAAGCCGCCCTGGCCGGCGCACCAGAAAAAGGACGGAACGGCCCGGTCGAAGCCATAGACCGGCACCCGGTCGGGGGCGAAGCTGCGCAAGCCCGCCCATTTGCGCTCGACCGCCTCGACTGGCCAATCGACCACGCCCTCGAACCGCGCGATGGCGCGCGCGACGTCGATCTCCTCGGGCGCGCAATCGCACGGGTCGGTGGCGATCTCGTCGTGCGGGCTGAGCCATATCGTGTGCTCGGCCTCGCCCTTGAAATAGAAGCGGCCGTGGGCGTCGGCGACCAGCGGCAGCGCCTTCAGCCCCGACCGGCCGACGCGAAGCTGGACCATCGTCCGCCGCTTCGGGGAAATCCCGATCGGCGGCACACCGCACGCATTCGCAACCGCGTCTGCCCAGGCGCCGGCGGCATCGATCAGCAGCGCCGCCCGAACCGATGATCCGTCGTCCAGCCCTGCCGACCAGACGCCCTTTTCGAAGCGCGCTCCGCCTAGCCGCGCATCGGTCCGAAGCGCGCCGCCGCTCCGCCTGAAGCTGCCAAGAAAAGCGGCGTGCAGCCCGGCGACATCAATGTCGGCGCAGCCCGGCTCGAACGTCGCGAACCGCCACTGCGGCCGAAGCCCGGGGACGATCGCGTCCGCCGCCCGGCGATCGAGCCGCCGCGTTTCGACCGACACCGGCAGCTCCGGCCAGCCACGCTCCGAAATATGCAGCGCACCGCGCGTAGAAAGGAAGCCGTCTTCCGAAAATTCGCTCGGTGGCCGGTCGAGGAAGGCGCGCGAGGCGCTGGTCAGCGGCGCGACGGCCGGGCCGCCATAGCTTTCCAGCCAGAAAGCCGCCGAACGGCCGGTCGCATGATAGCCGCACTGGCTTTCGGCTTCGATCAGCAGCACGCGCATCCGGCCCGCAAGCTCGGCCGCAAGGCTGGCGCCGGCGATTCCCGCGCCGACGATCAGCGCGTCGAAATCCGCCGTCCGGGTCCGGTTTTCCGCCATGATGGCCCGCGGTTACGGTTTCGAAACGCCTGCCGTCTAGGTCTGCCGGCGATGATCGAGGCTGGATTCACCGAATATCTGCTCGGCGCGCTCGCGCTTCTGCTGCTGATCGCGGCGGTGGTCGATGCGGCGACGCTGACCATTTCGAATCGGCTGAACCTTGCGGTCGCCATCATGGCGCCGCTGTTCTGGTGGTCGGCGGACCTGCCGATTTTAGCAATCGCGGCCCAACTGGCGACCGCCGGCGGAGTTTTTATTCTGCTCGCCGCGGCATTCCATTTCGGCATGATGGGCGGCGGCGATGTCAAGCTCGCGGCGGCCCTGGCCCTGTGGTTCCCGCCGCTGACGACGGCCGGTTTTCTGGTGCTGATGTCGCTTGCCGGAGGCGTTTTGACGCTTGCGCTGCTCGGGGTCCACCGGATGCGCGGCAAGGTCGGCCGGCCGGATATTCCATACGGGGTGGCGATCGCATTCGGCGGTCTCGCCATACTCGCCCAACGGTTTCTTAACCAATTTGCCTGATGTCTGGAAAACACAGACGGGCCCTTTTGGGGAGGCGATCGCGCCATGAACGTTAAGAAAATAATGCTGCTTGCCGGTGCACTGCTGATCGCGGTGGTCACCGCCATCATGGCCAAGAACATGTTCATCGGGGCCGGCGCGGAACGGGCGGCGGCATCGCCAGTCGTTGCGCAAGGGCCCAAGGTGCTCGTGGCGCGCAAGGTGCTGGCCGTCGGCACGATGATCGATGCCGAAAGCCTGACCTACCAGCCCTGGCCGAAGGAGCTGTTGCAGAGCGCCTATTACACGGAAGGCGCAGCCGATTCCGACCCGGCCCAGCTGCTCGGCACTGTGGTCCGCTATCCGGTCACCGCCGGCCAGCCGCTGACTCGCGGCGCGCTGGTCGGGCCCAACGATCGCGGCTTTCTTGCCGCTGCGCTCGGGCCCGGCATGCGGGCGATCACCGTCCCGGTGAACGTGTCGAGCGGAGTCGCCGGTTTCGTCTTCCCGGGCGACCGCGTCGACATGGTCCTCACCCAGGAAGTCGAAGGCGGTGGCGATGGCGCCCCGCTCAAAGTTTCAGAGACGATCGTTCGCAACATACGCGTGCTGGCCACCGACCAGCGCATCGACAGCACCGGCGAGGACGGCAAGACCGAGGTCAAGACCTTCTCGAACGTCACGCTCGAGGTCACTCCGCGAATCACCGAAAAGATCGCGGTTGCCCAGAGCCTTGGTCAGCTGTCGCTGTCGCTTCGCTCGATCGCCGACAGCACTGCCGAGCTCGAGCGGGCGATTGCCGCCGGCGACGTGCGGATTCCCAACGGCACCAAGCCGTCCGAGGAGCGGCGGATGCTGCTCGCGGTCGCCAATCGGCCGATCGACAGCAACACCACCTACACCACGGGCGGGGACGTCTCGCGCTTCCAGCGCAGAAGCGTCCCAGCGCGTGCGTCGGCGCCGGTCGAGCATGGCTCGGACTCGCTGACAAAGTTCGCCAATGCCCTGATGGGACGCGAAGCCTCGGAAAGCGCCGCTCCGGCTCAGGCCGTTAGCGGTCCCGTGGTTCGCGTCGCTCGCGGCAACACCATCACCGTCGTTCCGGTTGGAGCTCGCTAACATGACCAGTCGTAAATTCACCCGCCGGGCACATCTCGGCACTGCGATGATCGCGCTGGCCATCGGCCTGGGCTCGGTCGCTGTCCCAACCCAGGCCATAGCTCAGTCCGCGCAGAACTACAGCCCGACCAGCCAGCTGAACCTTTCGGTCGGCGAGGGTCAGATGGTGAAGCTGCCGCGCAGTGTCGCCGACGTGTGGACATCGAATCCCGACGTTGCCGACGTCCATGTCACCAGCGCGCGCCAGATCAACCTGTTCGGCAAGGGCTTCGGCGAAGCTACGGTCATCGCCACGGCTTCGGACGGTTCGGTGGTCTATGCGACCAACGTCCGCGTCGCGCAGAACATCACGTCGATTAACGACGTGATCCGCGCGGCCATGCCGGACTCGAACATTTCGGTCACCACCATCGGCCAGACCGCCGTGATCAACGGCACAGTCGCATCGCCGGCGGACAGCGAGGCCGCGGAAATGATCGTCCGCACCGTTCTCAATCCGGGAATCGCAATGGACGCGCCGCTGAACATCGTGCCGATCAACCGGCTGAAAACCGCGGTGCCGCTTCAGGTCAACCTCAGGGTCAAGATCGCCGAGGTCAACCGCTCGCTTCTGAAGGAGGTTGGAGTAAACCTCTTTTCGACCGACTCGACCAGCGGTTTCCAGTTCGGAATCGGCCAGGGCACGCCCGGCGCCGTTTCCAGCGGCGGTTCGTTTCGGGTCAATCCGCTGGTTGGCGGCGGCACGACCATCGGCGCTGCCGGTCGGTTGTTCGGGCTCGATCTGCTCGGCGCGCTCGACCTCGCCGAGGCCGACGGGTTCGTCACCATCCTCGCCGAGCCTAACCTGACGTCGCTTTCGGGCGAGACCGCAAGCTTCCTGGCCGGCGGCGAATTCCCGATCCCGGTGTCGCAGTCGCTCGGCTCGGTGTCGATCGAATATAAGCAATTTGGTGTCGGCCTCGCCTTCACTCCGATCGTCCTCGCCGACGGCCGCATTTCGATGCGCGTCCGTCCCGAGGTCAGCGAGCTAAGCAACGAGGGCAGCGTCACGCTCAACGACTTCGTCGTTCCGGCGCTGACCACCAGGCGCGCCGAAACAACCGTCGAGCTCGGCTCGGGCCAAAGCTTCATGATCGCCGGCCTGCTTCGCAACGCCGTGACCAACGATATCTCGAAAGCGCCGTTCCTCGGCGACCTTCCGATCCTCGGCGCGCTGTTCCGCTCGACCCGGTTCCGCCGCTCCGAGACCGAGCTGGTGATCATCGTCACCCCTTATCTGGTCCGTCCGGTTTCCGGCCGGATGGCGCTTCCCACCGACGGGCTGCGGGCTCCGACCGATCCCGAGCGCGTGCTGGAGGGCCAGACCTACACCGGGCAGAAGGGCGTAGTTCGCTCCCAGCCCGCGCCCTCGCCGGCCATCGGCGGCGCCGCCGCCGCGGCTCCGGGGTTCAAGCTGTGATCCGCGGTTTCTTCAGGAAGGATGCGTCCATGCGTTCCAGAATCGCCCTCGTGCTCCTCGCCTCCGCGGTAGCCGCCTGCAGCCACACGGCGCAGGATCTGCCGGACCGCGGCTTTGAAGCCACCAATGTCCCGGTCATCAGCCGGTCCGACTATGTGATGGATGTTTCGGCACCGGCGGGAATGGTGTCCTACGGCGAAGCGGAACGGCTCGACGCCTGGTTCCGAAGCCTCGATCTGCGCTACGGCGACATGGTCTATGTCGATGGCGGCTATGCCAGCCCGGCACGGGCCGAAGTCGAGCGGATCGCCGGCCAGTACGGGCTGTTCGTCAACCCCGGCGCTCCGGTGACTCCCGGCGCGTTCGGCCCGGACACGGTTCGGGTGGTCGTCAGCCGCACCGTTGCCAGCGTTCCCAACTGCCCCAACTGGAGCCGCCCGGCGCAGCCCAACTACAACAATCAGACGCTTCCGAACTTCGGTTGCTCGGTCAACTCGAACATGGCCGCGATGGTCGCCAATCCGGAAGACCTGATCCACGGCCGCGAAGGCAGCGGAGTGGTCGACTCGATGACCAGCGCCAAGGCCATCCGCAGCTATCGCGAAACGGCGCCGACCGGAACTCAGGGTCTGCAGGATGTCAGCACTAAGAAGGATGAGCAGTGATGAATGCTCCTTTTCAGGCACGCGGGGGTCTGCGTGATCCGTTCACCGCATTCGTCTGCGACGATGCCACCGCCGACATGCTTCGGCCGGTAGCGGTCGAGCACGGATGGCTTCCGGAGAAGGTCAACAAAGGCGGGCTGCGCAACGCCGTTCAGGCGCTGTCGGTCTCGGCCAGCCCGAACATATTGTTCGTCGATCTGTCCGAATCCGCCGATCCGCTCAACGACATCAATGCGCTTGCCGAAGTCTGCGAGCCGGGGACGATCGTCATCGCCGCCGGCCAGGTGAACGATGTTCGCCTGTACCGCGACCTCGTCGCCAGCGGCATTCACGATTATCTGTTGAAGCCGTTCACGGTCGACCAGCTGCGCGACAGCTTTGCCCATGCGCAGATGCTGCTGTCCGGTCCGCGCGGTGAAGCCCAGGTGGAAAAGCCGCATGTCATGGCGGCGGTGGTCGGGGTTCGTGGCGGAGTCGGCGCGTCGACCATCGCCACGTCGCTGGCCTGGCTGCTTGGCGAGCGGGCGCGGCGCACCACGGCGCTGCTCGACCTCGACATCCATTTCGGCACGGGCGCCTTGGCGCTCGACCTCGAGCCCGGGCGCGGCCTGACCGACGCGATCGAGAATCCAAGCCGGATCGACGGCCTGTTCATCGAGCGGGCGATGGTCCGCGCCAATGAGCGCCTGTCGGTGCTGTCGGCCGAAGCGCCGATCCATCAGGCGCTGGTCACCGATGGCACCGCTTTCTTCCAGCTTCAGGAGGAAATGCGCAACGCGTTCGAATCGACCGTGGTCGACCTGCCGCGCCACATGCTGATCCAATATCCGCACATGGTGCACGACGCGCATGTTGCCGTGGTCGTCGCCGAATTGACGCTCGCCGCGACCCGCGACGCCATCCGCATCCTCGCCTGGCTCAAGGCCAACGCGCCGCAGACCAAGGTGATCGTGGTCGCCAACGGCGTGCCGTCCGGGGGCGCACTGGAAATCAGCCGCAAGGATTTCGAACAGTCGATCGAACGCCCGATCGACATCGTCTTCCCGGTCGACGCCAAGCTCGCCGCCCAGGCGGCCAAGCTCGGCAAGCCGCTGGCCGAGGTCGCCTCGGGCAAGATGGCGGCACCGTTCAATACATTGTCCGCTATGGTCCTCAGCCATGCGACCGAAGAAGGTGCGGCGGAAGCCGCGCCGAGCTCGGGTGCCATGAATCTGGTGGCCAACATCAAGTCGATGCTCGCCAAGCCCAAGGCGGAGGCGGCGTAAGCGAGGCGCTTAAGGCCGGGCGACAAGCCCGGCCACGCAAGCCGGTTGAAAGGTAGACGGTCGAATGCTTCTCACCATTCTCATTTCGATCGGTGCCGCCGCCGTTCTGCTGATGCTGTTCAGCGCTTTCCAGGGTCCGTCCGCGTCGAGCGCGCTGAAGCGCCGCGTCGAAATGATCAAGGAGCGGCACGGCGACGTCATCGCCGGCCACGCCCAGGCGCAGATTCGCAAGCTGATGGCCGCCCGCGTCGGCCGCATGGAGGGAGTCGCATCGTCGATCATCCCGCGCCCGGCACTGCTCCGCAAGCGGATCGAAATGACCGGCCGCAACATCAGCCTCGCCAAATATGCGATGTTCTCGGCGGGCCTGATGTTCGCGGTGACGGTGCTGTTGATGCTTCGCGGAGCGCCTTTCTTGCTCGCGCTTCTCGCCGGGATGTTCGTCGGCTTCGGGCTGCCGCACTTCGTCATCGGCAAGATGATCAAGCGGCGCGTCGCCAAGTTCAACTCCAACTTCCCCGATGCCATCGAGCTGATGGTCCGCGGCCTTCGCTCCGGCCTGCCGATCACCGAAACGCTCGGCATCGTCGCGTCCGAGATCCAGGGCCCGGTCGGGATCGAGTTCCGGATAGTCGCCGACAAGATGAAGATCGGCCGGACGATGGAAGTGGCGCTCCAGGAGACCGCCGACCGGCTCGGCACCGCCGAGTTCCAGTTTTTCGTCATCACCCTGGCGATCCAGCGCGAGACCGGCGGCAACCTTGCCGAAACCTTGTCGAACCTCGCCGACGTGCTTCGCAAGCGCGCCCAGATGAAGCTCAAAATCCGGGCGATGAGCTCGGAATCCAAGGCCTCGGCCTACATCGTCGGCTCGCTGCCGTTCGTGGTGTTCGGGCTCGTCTACATGATGAACCCAACCTACATGGGCGGCTTTTTTACCGACCAGCGGCTGATCGTCGCCGGTATCGGCGGAATGGTGTGGATGAGCATCGGCGCATTCATCATGGCCAAGATGGTCAACTTCGAAATCTGATGAGGGACCAGTAAAAAATGCAGGCGACCGGCCCCACCCTCCTCGGCTTCGATGTCATCTGGATTGCGACCATCCTCAGCGGGGTCGCGACCATGGCCGTGCTGACTGCGATCTACGCCGCGACCACCGTCCGCGATCCGATGGCGGGCCGGCTGAAAGCGCTCAACGAGCGCCGCGAGCAGCTCAAGGCCGGCATCGTTGCCTCGACCAACAAGCGCAAGCGGCTTGGCAGCCGCAACGAGGCGGCGGATCGGGTCCGCTCGATCCTGACCAGCTTCAAGATGATCCAGGACGACCAGCTGAAAAAGACCCAGGAAAAGCTGATGCAGGCCGGCATCCGCACCAAGGAGCTGGCGTTCTTCATCATCTTCGCCCGCTTCCTTTTGCCGGCGGTGCTCGGCGTCGGCGCGGTGCTGCTGATCTATCTGGTGGAATATTGGCCCGAATGGGGCTGGCTGCGGCGCTACATGACCGTCGCCGGAATCATGATCGGAAGCTATAAGGCGCCCGACATCTGGCTCAAGAACAAGGTCACCAAGCGCAGCCACGCGATCCGCAAGGGCCTGCCCGACGCGCTCGATCTTCTGGTCATTTGCGCCGAGGCCGGCCTGACCGTCGACGCCGCCTTCGGCCGCGTCGCCAAGGAGCTCGGCAAGGCCTATCCGGAGCTCGGCGACGAATTCGGGCTGACCGCGATCGAATTGGGCTTCCTCAACGAGCGCCGTCAGGCCTTCGAGAACTTCGCCATGCGAGTCGATCTCGAGGCAGTGCGCGGCGTCGTCACGACCATGATCCAGACCGAGAAATACGGCACTCCGCTGGCCTCGGCGCTGCGCGTCCTGTCGGCCGAGTTCCGCAACGAGCGGATGATGCGGGCCGAGGAAAAGGCGGCGCGGCTGCCGGCGATCATGACCGTGCCGCTGATCCTGTTCATCCTGCCGACCCTGTTCGTCGTCATCCTCGGACCGGCGGCCTGCTCGATCAGCGACAATTTCCTCAACAAATAAGGTTTCGTGGCCGTCATGGAACGCGAGGGCGGGATCGCGCGCTGTAACCCCTAGAAAAGCAACTAGGGGACCGTGCGATGACGGACTTTACCTCCGACCAATGGATCATCCTGGCCCTGGTCTTCGTGCTTGGCCTGCTGGTCGGCGCGTTCATGACCGCCGGCGGCCGCCGCAAGTGGAAGACCCGCTACCGCGACGAAGCCGACCGCCGCGAAAAGCTCGAACAGGATTATGCCGATAGTCAGCGCGACTGGGACCAGCGCGAGAAGGACTGGCGCGAACGCGATTCGCTGCGCGCCTCGGCGATCCAGGACCGCCGCGACCCGGACGAGCGCGACTTGGACGACCGTGGCCCGGACGACCGCAAGCCGGACGACCGCGGGCCGAACTAGGGCCTTCAGCCCTCGATCTTCGAGAAATCCGCCACCTGGCGAACCGCGTCGCGGAAGCGCAGCAGCAGATTGAGCCGCCGCTCGCGCGTCGCGGCGTCGGGGTCGTTGACGGTGACTTGATCGAAGAATGCGTCGATCGGCCCGCGCAGCGCCGCCAGCGCGCCCATCGCCGCGGTGAAATCCTCGGCCGCGACCGCCGAGCTCGCCTGCCGCTCGGCCTCGTCCAGCGCGGCGATCAGTGCCGCTTCCTCGGGCGCCATCGGCCCGCCCGGGTGCGCCCGGCGCTCGGCCATCTCGGCCACCGCCTCGGCGATCGCCGGCTCCTCGACTTCGCTTAGCGGATCCTCCTCCCCGGTCTGGGGAATGCCCTGCGAGCCGCGCGTGTCCATCACCCCGCCGCCGGCCCACTTCTCCTTCTTGAGGATGTTGGCGGCGCGCTTGAAAGCGGCAAGCAAATTCGCCCCCTCGCCCGTCTCGACAAACACCTGCAGCGCCTCCACCCGCGCCAGCAATCGCACCAGATCATCCTCCTGCCCAAGCGCAAACACCGCATCGATCAAATCGTGCCGGACCCCCGCCTCGCGCTGCTGGACCTTGAGACGGTCGGCGAAGAATTCGAGAAGATCTTTCCGGTCTAGCTCTCCAGCTAACCCTTGGGCGTCATAGGCAAGTAAATTCTCAGCCTTCCTGAAAACCGCATTGAGGGGGACGCGAAGGCCGTTGTCGGTGATGATCTTAATAGAGTGCAGCGTGGCACGTCGCAATGCGAATGGGTCTTTCGAGCCGGATGGCTTCTTCCCTCGTGCAAAAAAGGCCACCAGCGTGTCGAGACGATCGGCAAGGCCAACCACCTGCGCAAGAGCGTTCGGGGGATCATCACGATACTGGAACGCAATCGCCTGCGCTTGATCCGAATCTAAATCTCTGGCGAGATATCCACCGACCACCCCCTGCAGTTCCGGGAACTCTCCTACTGTGCCGGTCACCAGATCGGCCTTGGCAAGTTCCGCAGCGCGTCCTGCCTTCTGCGAGTCAACGCCTGGTACGAAGTTCACCGCAATGTGGGCGGCGAGTTCCGCGATACGGCGCCCCTTCTCGCCGTAAGAGCCAAGGCCCTCGAAGAACACGCTTTGCTCAAGCCCTGTGGCATGCGCCTCCAGCGGCAGTTTCAAATCCTGCTCCCAGAAGAAGCGGGCGTCGGCCAGCCGGGCGGCGAGCACGCGCCTGTTGCCCTCGACGATCGCCTCGCCGCCGTCACTCGCGGCAATGTTGGCGACGCAGACGAAGGCGGGTGCGAGACCGCCATCTTCGCCGACACAGGCGAAATATTTCTGGTTGGTGCGCATGGTCAGCACGATCACCTCGCGCGGCACGTCGAGATAATCGGGGTCGAAACGGCCGAGCAAAGGCACCGGCCATTCGGTCAGCCCGGCATTCTCGACCACCAGCCCCTCGTCGCTGACCAGGCTCAGCCCCACCTCCGCCGCCGCGGTTTGCGCGCCGTCGCGGATCAGCGCCGCGCGCTCGTCCTGGTCGACGATGACATGGCAGGCGCGCAGCTTCTCGGCATAATCCTGGGCGCCGCCGATGGTGATCGGCCCAGGATGGTGGAAACGGTGGCCGAGCGTCGTCGCCCCGGAAGCGAGGCCGTCGATCTCGACCGGCACGATCGCGTCGCCGAGCATGGCGACGATGGAGTGCAGCGGCCGCACCCAGCGCAGCGACGCGCTGCTGGTCGACGCCGCGCCCCAACGCATCGATTTCGGCCAGGGAAAATCGCGGACAATCCGCGTCACCGCTTCGCCGAGAATTTCCGCCGTCGGGCGGCCGGGCACGTCCCGCACCGCGAAAAGCACCCCGTCGCGCTCCTCGAGCTGATCCTTGGTCAGCCCAGTCTTCTTCAAAAAACCGTCCAGCGCCTTGGCGGGCGCGCCGGTCCTCGGCCCCTTGATCTCCTCGCGGACGGCTTTGGTCTCCAGCGGCAGCCCGCGAGCGATCAGCGCCAGCCGCCGCGGCGTCGAATGGACTGCGATGGCTTGCCCTGCGAGCCCGGCGGCATCGAGTTCATCCGCGAACATCCGCGCCAGATCATTGCGCGCCCCCGCCTGCATCCGCGCCGGGATTTCCTCGGACAAAAGCTCGAGCAGGAAGTCGGCGGTGCTCATCCCGGCGCCCCTATCCCGTTCGCTTCGAGCAGCGTCGAGCGAAGCCGAGACGCGACCGTCGAGAAGTCTTCTCGACTATGATTCTCGACTGCGCTCGAATCTTCGCTCGAAGCGAACGGACAGGGTTTGAACAGCCTCACGCCGCTCGTCCCATCGCATCCACCCACTCCGCGCAGGCCGCCTTCGCCAGGTCGCGCACCCGGCCGATATAGGCCTGGCGCTCGGCGACCGAGATGACGCCGCGCGCCTGCAGCGTGTTGAAGATATGGCTGGCCTTGATCGCCTGCTCATAGGCGGGGATCGGCAGCTTGTGCTCCAGACAATTTTCGCATTCCGCCGCCGCCTTGCGGAACAGGTCGAACAGGGCCTCGGTGTCCGCCACCTCGAAGTTCCAGGCCGACATCTGCTTTTCATTCTCCAGAAACACGTCGCCGTAGGTCACGCCGTCCTGGTTGAACTGCAAGTCGAAGACGCTGTCGACGCCCTGGATGTACATTGCCAGCCGCTCGAGCCCGTAGGTCAGCTCGCCGGCGACCGGCAGGCAGTCGAAGCCGCCGACCTGCTGGAAATAGGTGAACTGGGTAATCTCCATCCCGTCGCACCACACTTCCCAGCCCAGCCCCCAGGCGCCCAAGGTCGGACTTTCCCAATCGTCCTCGACGAAGCGGATGTCGTGCTTCAATGGATCGATGCCGATCTCGGCGAGGCTGCCGAGATAGAGGGCCTGCAGGTCGGGCGGGCTCGGCTTCAGCATCACCTGATATTGGTAATAATGGCCGAGCCGGTTCGGGTTCTCGCCATAGCGGCCGTCGGTCGGCCGCCGGCACGGCTGGACATAGGCCGCCTTCCACGGCTCGGGGCCGAGCGCCCGCAGCACCGTCGCCGGATGGAAGGTCGCCGCCCCCATCTCCATGTCGTAGGGCTGGACCAGCACGCAGCCCTGCCCGCTCCAATAGCGGTGCAGCGTGAGGATCAGATCCTGGAAGGCTGGCGCCAACGCCTTTCCCCGTTCGTTCAGCGGCGGTCGACGGGGCTTTGGCCTAAGTGACGCGCGCAGGCAATCCGGGGGATTGCCGAGCACGACACTCCGGCCCGGCAAGTGGACGCCGGCAGGTCGGCACCCTAAATGGCCGAGCGAGCGGTAATCGCAGGATGAGGTGAAGATTGATGTTGAAGCAATTGATCATGCGCGGACTCGCCGCGCTCGGCCTGGCCGCCCTCGCCTCCTGCGCGACCCTTCCGCAGACCGCGCCGGCAACCGCCGTTGCGTCCGGCCCGAAGCCGGCGCTGTGGCGCGTCGCAGACGAGGACACCACAATCTATCTGTTCGGCACGATCCACATGCTGCCCAGGGATTCGGCGTGGCGGACGCCGGTGCTCGACGCCGCCGTCGAGGAGTCGCAGAGCCTGGTCCTGGAGACGCTGATCGACGCCGCTAACCCGCAGCAGCTGGCGGCGGAAATGGCCTCGCTCGGCTTCGCCGACAATCTCCCACCAATCGTCGAGCGCGTCGACCCGAGCCGGCGTCCCGCGCTCGAGGCGGCGATCGCCAAGACCGGCATTCCGCGCTCCCTGTTTGACCGGATGGAGAGCTGGGCGGCCGCCTTCACCCTGCTCGGGGTCCAGTTCCAGGCGCTTGGCGTGCAGGCCGACACGGGGGTCGAGGCGGTGCTTCGCCAGTCCTTCACCGCCGCCGGCAAGCCGGTCGGCCAGCTCGAGACCAACCGCGAGCAGCTATCCTTCTTCGACACCCTGCCCGAGCATGCGCAACGCGAGCTGCTTTCCGGGGCGATCGAGAATCCGCAGCAGACCCGGGTCAAGTTCGACGAGATGCTAAGCGCCTGGCTGTCGGGTGACGTCGATTCGATCGCCAACACCTTCAACCGCGATTTGCAGAACTCGCCCGAGCTGAAAGCGGCGCTGCTCACCCGCCGCAACGCCAACTGGAGCAACTGGATCGCCCGGCGAATGGCCAGTCCCGGCACGGTGATGGTTGCGGTCGGCGCCGGGCACCTCGCCGGCGAAGTGTCGGTCCAGCGCTACCTCGAAAGCCGCGGTTACCGCATTACACGGGTGCAATAGCTCGGTTCGTCGCTAAAAATTCACATTTTCCGTTATTTGCTAGACATTTGTTAACGCGTCGGTGACCATCCTTGCCGAGGGTATCGGGCTGGGGGGCGCGATGCACCAGATGCAAGGGGCGCGGCGCTCCGCGCTTGACCGGGTCGACGGCGGCTGACCGCTGCGCGACCCGCGCCTTCCCTGGCATTTGGAGCATCGCCATTCCCATCCGATCCGGAGGATGGGGAGCCGTTGGATGATCACAGCGCTAATTGCCGCGGCGACCGCCATGTCGGTTCCGGTCTCAAAACCTGCGCCAGCAGCGCTTCCGCCGGTGCTTGCCCCGGCGCTTCCCGACGCCCGGCCGGCGCTGTGGGTGATCAACGATCATGACACCATCATCTATCTGTTCGGCACTTTTCACGCCCTCGACGGCCGCTCGGCCTGGTTCAACGACGAGATTGAGAGGGCCTTCACCGCTTCCAACGAGCTGATCCTCGAAACCATGGTTCCCGCGGCGCCGCCGAAGCCGGCGCCCGCCACTCGGCTGAGCTCGGACGGCACGGTCGGCCCCTACGCCGGTTCCGCCTCTTTCCTGTCGACCAGCAGGATGGTGATGTCGGCCGGTCGATCGCGGGGATTGTCGACCGACATGGGCGCGGATTCGGTGCTCCGCCGGGCGGCTGAGCAGTCGGGCAAGCCGGTCGGAGCATTGGAAAGCCTGGAATTCCAGTTCGGCATGTTCAGCCGGATGCCGGCGACCGCCAGACCGCCGTCGACCCCGGCCCAGAAGGCCAGCACCAATGCCGCCGTTTCCGACCTTTTGACCTATCTACAATCGGCGTGGAATCGAGGCGACATCGAAAGCTTCACGCCGATGCTCAACCAGATGCAGGCGCAGTCGCCGGCCAGCTACAAGATGCTGTTCGCCGACCGCAACGGTCGCTGGGCACAATGGATCGCCAACCGGCTCCAGCAGCCGGGGACGGTGTTCGTCGCAGTCGGCGCCGGCCATCTCGCCGGTCGCGACAGCGTCCAGCAAAAGCTGGCCCAGGTCGGAATCCGCTCGGCTAGAATCAACTGAAGCGCGCAGCCATGCCGGGGGCATGGCGAGCACTGGAAGGTCGCCTGACTTGCGCCTTGCCAACCCCTCCCCTATAGGCGCGCCTCCCCGGCCATGGTCATCCCTGGAGGCGTGGCGGGGTCCTTGAGTTTGGAGAATGAGCGAATGAGCGAACAGCTGACGCTGCCCGCCGAGGCGCGCGAACGGGCTGGCAAGGGAGCCTCCCGTGCACTGCGCCGCGATGGCCGGGTGCCTGCCGTGATCTACGGCGACAAGTCCGAGCCGCTGACCGTCCATGTCGAGGAAAAGCTCCTCGCCCGGATGCTGTCGAGCGGCCATTTCATGAACACGGTGGTGATGGTCGATGTCGGCGGCGAGGCCAATCGCACTTTGCCCAAGGACGTCCAGTTTCATCCCGTCACCAGCCGACCGATTCATGTCGATTTCCTGCGCATCGGCGAGCATAGCCAGGTCAACGTCGCCGTGCCGGTGACGTTCGTCGACGACGAGGATTCGCCCGGGATCAAGCGCGGCGGCGTGCTCAACGTCGTCCGCCACGAGCTCGAGCTGGTGTGCGACGCGGCGCAGATCCCCGACACCATCACCGTCTCGCTGGCCGGGCTCGACATCGGCGATTCGATCCACATCTCGGCCATCGCGCTGCCCGAAGGCTCGAAGTCGGCGATCGGCGATCGCGACTTCACCATCGCTACCGTCATCGCGCCGTCGGCGATGAAGGCCGAGGAAGAAGAAGCCGCGGCGGCCGATGAAGTGCCGACCACCGACGAAGACGAAGCCGGCGAAGAGGGCGGCGAAGGTGAAGGCGAAGGCGAAAGCGAAAGCAGAGCCAAAGGCGAAGCCAAGGGCGGCGAAGGCAAAGGCGAAGCCAGGAGCGGCGAGGAACGCAAGGAAGGCAAAAGCGAGTAACAACTCGCATTGCTGCGATTCCCCGTTCGTCCTGTTTTTGTTTGCCTCTGTACCTGCTAGCGAATCGCGATGCAGATCTGGGCCGGCCTCGGCAATCCCGGCGGCAAATATGCGATGCACCGGCACAATGTCGGCTTCATGGCGGCCGACGCCATCGCCGAAGTCCATGACTTCGGGCCGGCGAAAAAGGCTTTCCGAAGCGAGCTTCGCGAAGGCCGCCTTGGAAGCCACCGAATCCTGCTGCTCAAGCCGCAGACCTATATGAATCTGAGCGGCGAAGCGGTCGCCGCGGCGCTTCGCTTCTACAAGCTCGACCTGGACGCGCTGACCGTCTTCCACGACGAGCTCGACCTTGCACCAATGAAGGTCAAGGTGAAGCAGGGTGGCGGCACCGCCGGCCACAACGGGCTGCGCTCGATCGACCAGCATCTGGGCCCCGATTTCCGCCGGGTCCGGATCGGCATCGGCCATCCCGGCGACAAGGACCTCGTCACGCCGCACGTGCTCAGCAATTATGCGAAGTTCGAATATGAGCCCTTGTCGGACCTGCTCGCCGCCATCGCCGATGAAGCCCGCTGGCTGGCCGACGGCGACGATGTCCGCTTCATGAGCGAAGTCGCGCGGCGGATGCAGGACGAATGACCGTCCGCACGCTGTTCGCCACCAGGCTGTACGAGGCCGACCTTACGGACCAGGCGCCGCTCACCGACCTCGCCCACTCGATCCGCTCCCTCGCCAACGATGATTCGGCCGGCCGCCGCTGGAGCCGCGAGCATGGCTACAAGGGCTATACCAGCTACGCATCGCTCGACGATCTGCAATGGCGCGACCCGGCCTTTGCCGATCTCGCCAAGCTGCTGACCAGACATGCCGCCACCTTCGCCGGGGAATGCGCCTTTGCCCTGCCGCGCAAGCCGAAGCTCGACAGCCTGTGGGTAAATCTGTTGAAAAGCGGTGGGCAGCATAGTGGACATATCCATCCGCACAGCATCCTGTCCGGCACGCTCTATGTCGAAGCCCCGCCCGGCACGGGCGCGCTGCGCTTCGAGGACCCGCGCCTGCCGCTGATGATGGCCGCGCCGACCCGCCGTGACGACGCTCCGGAAGATTCGCGGCCGTTCGTCACCGTCGAGCCCCGCCCCGGCCTTTTGCTGCTGTGGGAAAGCTGGCTCCGCCACGAAGTGCTGCCCGGCCGCGGCAGAGCCGAGCGGCTGAGCATCAGCTTCAACTTCGCCTGACTTGCTCCCGTCACCCGGACTCGTCCGGGTCCATTCACTTGAAGAGTTTCGCTCAGGCGGCCGAAAGCGGCGGCGGCGCCATTTCGGCCGGCGCCAGAGTAACGTCGTCCACGCCAAGCCGCGCCTTGGCGGCGGCCACCATCTGCCGAAAACGTGGGTGATCGCGGAGCGGGTTCATGTCGGGATCGATGGCGCAATGCTTGAGCTCGGAGATGCTGACGCGATCGAAATAGGGTCCGAGAAGTTCCATCGCTTTGTCGATATCTTTCAAATAGGTGGCGAGCGAACAGGCGAGGTTATAGCGCATCGTGTTGTTGTCGGGATCGATCATCAAAGCGCGGTCGATCCACTCCTTTGCGCGAACCGGTTCACCGAGGGATGAAAGGCTGACCGCGCCCCATCCGAGCGCCGCTCCGTTACTTGCGTCCTGTGTGACCGCTTTTTCGGCGCGCTCCTGCGTCATTTTTGCCGCTCGGCGAACGCCAGCCTCGTCCCCCATCGCCTGGTAGCAGGTGATCAGCATGCCGCTATCGTGATAGTCGCTGTCCATGAGTGAGGCAGCCTTCTCGAAATAGCCGCAAGCTTCCTCGATCCGGCCTTGGCGAAACGTCAAACGGCCGGCCTCCTTGTTCACTTCGAACGACTCCGGATCGAGACGCAGCGCCTTTTCGATCATCATGCGAGCGTCCTCCTCGTGCCCTTCCTCCTGAAGGTAACGGGCCTTGATGCAATGCGCCTCGGGCAAATTCGGATCGAGCTCCAGCGCACGCTCAGCCGCCGGGAGCGCATCGACGTCCCGGCCGTGACGGAACCGAAGCTCGGCTTGGGCAAGCGCCATCAGCGCCCAGGCGCGGGCATAACTGGGATCGACGGCGACGGCCTGCTTGCAGATCCTTACCGAAACTTCGTCCCTTCGGACGTCGCCGACATTGCCGCTGATCCAGTGCTGCCGGGCCATCAGATAAAGGTTGTAGGCATCGGCACTGCTTGTTCCGCGTTGCTCGATCGCCTTCTTTTCCTTCGGCAGAAGCTTGACCCGCAACGCCGCAACGATCGCTTTGGAAATCTCGTCCTGGATAGCGAAGATGTCGGTCAGGTCGCGGTCGTAGCGCTCGGCCCAGAGATGGTCGCCGGCCTTGCCGTCGATCAGCTGGGCGGTGATGCGCACGCGGGCACCGGCCTTGCGGACGCTGCCTTCGAGGACATGGCTGACGCCGAGCTGGAGCGCCACGTCCTTGACGTCGATGTCCTTGCCCTTGAACCGGAAAGCGGTGTTGCGGGCGACCACCGACAAAGCCGAAATTTTCGACAGGTCGGTGATGATGTCCTCACTGATGCCGTCGCTGAAATATTCCTGTTCGGCATCGCCGCTCATATTCTCGAACGGAAGCACGCAGATCGACAGTTTCTGGGGCGCGGGCGCGCCTCCCTGGCCGCTGCCCGCCGATTCTAGGGGGCCGGTGAGCGCGATGATGCTGTCCGCGATCTTACGCCAGGCCGGGGAATCGATTTCGCCGGCCCAGTTGCGCAAATCGGCACACTGGATCTGGTTGAACGGAATCGGCGGCATCGCGCCGTCGACGGTGAGCTGGACGAGCGTTCCTGCTTCGCGCGCCATGTCGGCCTCGGCCCGGACCCATTGCGACCGGATCGCTTCGGCCGACCAGACGACGACCACTGCCTTCGCCGCCCGCAGCCGCTCTTCGATGACCTCGCCATAGGATCGGTGAGCCGGCAGCTGATCGTCGCGCCAGACATTGTGGCCGAGGCCGCGCAGGGCATCGGCGATCTGCCGCGCCTCGGTTTCGGTCGAACGGGCGTATGAAACGAAAACATCCGACATAGGCTGAAGTTGAGTCCCCTTCGCGGCGAGGTCTTACACGAGCGCGGAGCGATTGTGGAAGAGGCTGGTCCAATCTCATTCGTCACCCCGGACTTGATGATGCAAGCCAGCACCGTCTGGGGGGCGGTGCGCTTGCATCATGGCCCGCCTTCCTTACTAGCGCGGCAATACGAACAGGCGAATCCCGGCTCGAGGCCGGGATGACGTTTATTCCTCTGGAGATCTTATGGGCTTTCGCTGCGGCATCGTCGGCCTGCCGAACGTCGGCAAATCGACCCTTTTCAATGCGTTGACCGAGACCGCCGCGGCGCAGGCGGCCAACTATCCGTTCTGCACCATCGAGCCCAATGTCGGACGCGTCGCGGTGCCCGACGAACGGCTCCACCGCATCGCCGCCATCGCCAAAAGCGCCCAGACGATCGAGACCCAGATCGAGTTCGTCGACATCGCCGGGCTGGTTCGCGGCGCGTCGCAGGGCGAGGGTCTCGGCAACCAGTTCCTCGCCAACATCCGCGAGGTCGACACGATCGTCCATGTGCTGCGCTGCTTCGAGGGCGGCGACGTGACGCACGTCGAAGGGCGCATCGATCCGATCGCCGACGCCGAGACGGTCGAGACCGAGCTGATGCTGGCCGACCTCGACAGCCTCGAGCGGCGCGTCCCTAACCTCGTCAAAAAGGCCCAGCAGGGCGACAAGGAAGCCAGGATCGAAGCCTCGGTGCTCGGCCAGGCGCTCGAGCTGTTGCGCGCGTCGAAGCCGGCGCGGCTCACCCGGCCGAAGGATGCCGAGGAGGAAAAGGCGCTTGCCAGGGCGCAGCTGCTGACAGCCAAGCCGGTGCTCTATGTCTGCAATGTCGACGAGAGCGACGCGGCGGGCGGCAATGCCTGGTCGGCGCGTGTGTTCGAAAAGGCCGCGGCCGAAGGTGCCATCGCGGTGGTCATCTCGGCGGCGATCGAGGCCGAGATCGCGACCATGGACCCGGCCGACCGCGAGCCCTTCCTCGTTGACCTCGGCCTCACCGAAACCGGCCTGTCGCGCATCATCCGCGCCGGCTATGAATTGCTCGGCCTGATCACCTTCTTCACCGCCGGGCCCAAGGAAGCGCGCGCCTGGACGGTCGAGCGGGGTTCGCGGGCGCCGCAGGCCGCGGGAGAGATTCACAGCGACTTCGAGCGCGGCTTCATCCGTGCCGAAACCATCGCCTTCGACGATTTCGTCGCGCTCGGCGGCGAAGCCGGCGCCAAGGAGGCCGGCAAGATGCGCGCCGAGGGCAAGGACTATGTCGTCCGCGACGGCGAAGTGCTGCTGTTCCGCTTCAACGTCTGATTTTCGACCAGGAGTCGCCTGTGATCTATTTCGAGGATTTGGAGATCGGCGCCGAGACCGACTTCGGCAGCTACGCCGTGACTCGCGAGGAAGTGCTTGAATTCGCGCGCAAATATGACCCGCAGCCGTTCCATCTGTCGGACGAGGAAGCGGCCAAAACCCATTTCGGCCGGCTCTCGGCCAGCGGCTGGCACACCTGCGCGATGACCATGGCGGTGATCGCCCGTTACGTCGTCGCTGACCAGCAGGCGGGTCTGGGCTCGCCGGGCGTCGATGAATTGCGCTGGTTAAAACCGGTCTATCCGGGCGACACGCTGCACGTCTCCAGCACGATCGTCGACAAGACGCCGTCGCGCAGCCGGCCCGAAATGGGCTCCTTTCGCTCGAAGACGATTGTCACCAATCAGGACGATGTGCCCGTGCTGAGCTTCACCTCGATCGTTTTGATCCGAAGGCGGCCGGCCTAGCCCTCAATCCCCTCCTCGCGCTTCGCGCGGTCGCTCTTGGCCTGGTTCTCCGGGTCGAGCGCGCCGGCCACCCGGACCTTGCGCTTTTCGGTCGCCCAGATGTTCCGATAGGCAAAATAGCCTATCACTGTTGCAAATAATAGGAATATGACGACCGCCATTCCTGCCGCGTGCCGCCGCTGCAGGTTCGGCTCGGCCGCCCAGACGAGGAATGCGGTGACGTCTCGCGCCATCTGGTCGACGGTCGCCCGGGTGCCGTCGGCATAGCTCAGCTGACCCTCGACGAACGGCGGCGGCATGGCGATGTTGAGGCTGTGGAACGTCGGATTATAATATAATCCTTCGCCGGTCCGAGCCTCGGGGAAGCGCCGCACCAGCTCGGCCGGCTGCCGCCGGTAGCCGGTCAGCAGCGAATAAGTGTAGTCGGCCCCGCCGGCGCGCGCCTTGGTGATCAGCGACAGGTCCGGCGGCAGCGCATTATTGTTGGCGGCGCGCGCCGCGGTCTCGTTCGGATAGGGGCTCGGCATCCGATCCGACGGCAGCGCCTGGCGGGTCGCCGCCTCGCCGGTGTCGGGATTGATGCTCGGCACCGGGATCGCCCACTGCTCGGCGATGGCCGCGATCTCGGCCTGATTGTAGCCCAAATCCTCGAGGTGGTAGAAGGCGACCAGGTTGAGCCCGTGGCAGGCGGCGCAGACCTCCTTGTAGACCTGGAAGCCGCGCTGCAGCTGCCGCTCGTCGAATGTACCAAGCGGCCCGTCGCTCGGCAGGTTCGCCGGGCGCAGCTTGGCGTGGAACACTTCCTCGGCGGTCGGCTTCGGCGGCTCCTGAAAGGTCGTGATCAGATTGCTGACCATCGACACCATCAGCACCCCGGCAAAGCCAAGCCCGATGAAAAAGGCGATGATTCGGACCATTTGCCGTCTGCCCCCTATTCGGCTGTCGTCGTCCGACCGGGGTCGACCCCGATCGGAGCGCTTTCCTGCCGCTCGCCGTGCATCGGCGACTGCGAGATCGAGACCGGTAGCGGCCGCGGCCGCTCGAATTTGGAGACCAGCGGCAGGATGACGAGGAAGTGCAGGAAATAATAGGCCGAGCCGATCTGGCTTGCCACGACCACCATCGGCGTCGCCGCCCGGCCGCCGGCCCAGCTGAGCAGGACGATATCGGCAATCAGGACGAAGAAGAAGATCCGGAAGATCGGCCGGTAGTTGCCCGAGCGCACCGGCGACTTGTCGAGCCACGGCAGGAAGAACAATAGCAGGATCGAGGCGAACATCGCCAGCACGCCCCACAGCTTGGCCGGCAGGATGAGGTCGACGGTGAAGGCGCGAAGGATCGCGTAGAATGGCCAGAAATACCAATCCGGCACGATGTGCGGCGGAGTCGCCAGCGGATTGGCCTCGATGTAATTTTCCGGGTGGCCGAGCAGGTTCGGCGCGAAATAGAGCAAAAGCGCGAACAGCAGCAGAACCATCCCGGCGAACCAGCCGTCCTTGGCGGTGTAGAAGGGATGGAAGGGCAAAGTGTCCTTTTCTTCCTTGACGTCGACTCCGGTCGGGTTGCTCGATCCCGGGATATGCAGCGCCCAGATGTGCAGGATGACCACCGCGGCGATGACGAACGGCAGCAGATAGTGAAGCGAGAAGAAGCGGGTCAGCGTCGCCTGGTCGGGCGCATAGCCGCCGAGCAGCCAGACCCGCACCGGCTCGCCGACCAGCGGGAAGGCCGAGAAGAAGCCGGTTATGACCTGCGCCGCCCAATAGCTCATCTGCCCCCAGGGCAGCACATAGCCCATGAAGGCGGTCGCCATCATCAACAGGTAGATGACCAGGCCGAGCATCCACACCATCTCGCGCGGCGCCTTGTAGCTGCCGTAATAGAGCCCGCGGAAAATGTGGATGTAGGTGACGATGAAAAAGAAGCTGGCGCCGTTCGAATGGGCGTAGCGCATAAGCCAGCCGGCGTTGACGTCGCGCATGATCCGCTCGATCGAAATGAACGCCCCGTCGACCGACGCAAAATAATGCATCGCCAGCACGATTCCGGTGACGATCTGGATCATCAGGAAGACGCCGGCGAGGACTCCGAAATTCCACCAATAGTTGAGGTTGCGCGGCACCGGATAGCCGCCGCCGATGGCGCTATAGGCGAGCCGCGGCAGCGGCAGCCGATCGTCGAGCCAGCGCATAAACGGATGCTTGGGCTCATAGGCCTTTGCCCAGGAAAAGCTCATCGCGGCCCCCCTCAGCCGATCCGGATGACCGTGTCGGACAGGAATTCATATTCCGGCACCAACAGGTTGGTCGGTGCCGGGCCTTTTCGGATTCGCGCGGCGGTATCGTAGTGCGACCCGTGGCAGGGGCAGAAATAGCCGCCATATTCGCCGCGGTTCTCGCCCTCGCCGACGCCGAGCGGGACGCAGCCGAGGTGGGTGCAGACGCCCAGCGTCACCAGCCAGTTGATCTTGCCCGGCTTGGTCCGCTCGGCCAGCGTCTCGGGATCGCGAAGGTCGCTTACCGGTACCGACGCGGCCGCCTGGATTTCCTGCGGCGTCAAGTTGCGGATGAAAACCGGCTGCTTGCGCCACACGGTCTTGATCGCCTGGCCGGTCTCGATCTTCGACAGGTCGACCTCGGTCGAAGCCAGCGCCAGCACCTCGGCCGAGGGGTTCATCTGCACCACCAGCGGCACCACCGCGGCGACCGCGCCGACGCCGACGAAACTGACCGCCGCGATATTGATGAAGTCGCGCCGCCGGACGCCGTCGTCCGCGCCAGGCGGGACGATGTCGGAACCGTTTGCAGACTGTTCCAGCGCGCCGTCCCTCCCTTGCAAAAACGATCTGCTTCGTCGTGCCGGACAGGCACGAGGAGCGACCGACGCGGACCATCCTTCGGATGGTTCGATTTCGGGCGCTCCGCCCCCGAGGCGACCGAGGCGATTGGCGCGTTTGATAGCGGGGGGTTACGGCGCTGCCAAGGGCATGTTTTGACGATTGCGCCCGCACCCGGCATTGCGATCGGCATGGCGATGCGATGACGGACCCGATGGACCCCCTCGACGACCAGCAGCAGGCAGCCCGCGACGGGTTCGAATCGCTTCGGACCCGCATCTGCTCGGCGTTCGAGGCGATCGAGCGCGAGGCGGGCAGCGACGCCGCCTTCGCCTTCACGCCGTGGGACCGGATCGACCCCGGATCGGGGTCCGGGGCAGGCCCCGACGCAGCCCCGGGCGGCGGCGGCGTGCGTGGGCTGATGACCGGCACGGTGTTCGAAAAGGTCGGGGTTAACGTTTCGACCGTCGGCGGGGTCTTCGCGCCCGAATTCGCCGCCACCATCCCCGGCGCCGAGGAGGACCCGCGTTTCTTCGCCACCGGCATCAGCCTGGTCGCGCACATGGCCAACCCGCACGTTCCGGCGGTCCACATGAACCTGCGCTTCCTGACCACCACCCGGCGCTGGTTCGGCGGCGGCGCCGACCTCAACCCGGCGATTCCCTACGACGACGACACGGCCGCCTTCCACGCCCGGCTGCGCGCCGCCTGCGCGGCCCATGATCCGACCTTCTACCCGCGCTTCTCGCAATGGGCCGAGGAGTATTTCTGGCTTCCCCACCGCGAAGTGGCGCGCGGCGTCGGCGGCCTTTTCTTCGACCGGCTGGAGGGCCATTTCGACGCCCATTTCACCTTCGCCCGCGAGGTCGGCGAAGCCTTCCTCGATATTTTCCCGGCGATCGTTCGCAAGCGGATGGACATGCCCTGGTCGGAAGAGGACATGGCGCGGCTGCTCGAGTTCCGCGGCCGCTATGTCGAGTTCAACCTGCTCTACGACCGCGGCACTTTGTTCGGCCTCAAGACCGGCGGCAACATCGACGCGATCCTGATGAGCCTGCCGCCGCTGGCAAGCTGGAAATGATCAGGCGCCGCTGACGGGAACGCTCGTCTCGACCGCGCTTCCGGTCAGCTGAAGGTACATGCGCGCCAGCATGACGATGAAGATCGTCGTCGCGACCGCTGCCATAACCGCTTCCACCAGGGCCAGGACCAGCGCCCCGACGGTCAACGGTTCGACCGAGCCGCCGAGCAGGGTCACCAGCAGGCCGGCGAGCAGGCTGATGGCGCTGATGGCGATGATCGCGGCGATCAGGAACAGCAGCAGGAAGCCCAGCAGCCGCAACACATGGCCGGACGTCAACTGCAGGCTGCGCCGCAAGATCGCGATCGGCCCGACCTCTTCCGCGCTCGCCACCGGCGAGGTCATCAGCATTCGCAGTGCGACATAAAAGATGAGGATGACGTACAGCCCAAAGAGCAGCCAGGCGGCCGGCGGCGGGCTCACGCCTTGCTCCAGCGGCACGCCGAGCGCGACCAGCGCCAGCACGAACGGCAGCGAAACGAGGATTAGCCCGACGAGGATCAAAATTCCGGCGGCGATGTAGGGCAATGCCCGCCGGGCGCCGTGGGCGATGGCATCGCCGACCGATATCGACGGCCCGATC
>CAYUWJ010000129.1:0-3667 GCA_964448315.1 uncultured Sphingomonas sp.
GAACGCTGGTATTTCTGCCTCGCCCACGCCGCCGAATATAATCGCGGCTGGGACTATTTCGCCGGGCTCGACGCCGAAACCGCCGCAGCGCGCGAGGCCGAAGAGGCGCTTGGCGCCGGCGCCTTTCGGCAGTCGCCGCACTGGAAATGGGGCGGGGCGGGGGACGGTACGCGCAGCCGCGACGAGATGCGCGCGCTCGACGCGCTGGAACTCGAAAGCGACGCTGACTTCAATAGCATCAAGTCGGCGTACCGGCGGCTCGCCAAGGCCAACCATCCCGACCTCAAGCCGGGCGACGCGGCTGCCGCCTTGCGCTTTCAGCAGGTGAAGGCGGCCTATGACGTGCTTCGGCGCGCCGTCGAACGCCGCGAGAGCGCTACCGGATCAGCATAAAGGTCGCGGCGCTATGCGCGATCGGCCGTGCGGGGTCGCCGCCATGGGCGATGCCCCGAATGAACGCGATCTTGCGCGTGATCTTGGTGCATTCGCACCGGGCGTGGACCGTCTCGCCCTTCACCGCCGGACGCATATAGTCGATCCTTAGATCGACGGTGACGATCGGCGTGAAGCGGCCGAGCGTGATCCATACCGACCCGCCGCTGGCGGTGTCGATCAGGCTGACGATCGCGCCCGAAGCGAGGATGCCGCTGTCCGGGACGCCGACCAGTTCGGCGCGCCACGGCAGGCTGAGTTCCATCCAGTTCGAGCCCGCACCCTCGAAGTCGAGCCCGAGCGCGCGGCCGTGGCCGACTCGCCGAGCCAACTCGAAGAAGCGTTTGGGATCGAAGCCGTCGCGGCCCTCGGCGTCCAGCTCCGGAATGACGGGGCCGCTCATTCGGCCAGCCGCTGCGCGGTTTGCCGGATCAGCGCGATCATGTTGGGGACGCCCTGTGTGCGGTTGGCGCTGAGATGCTTCGCCAGCTCGAACGGCGCCAAGGCTCCGGCGGTGTCGAATCCCGCCACCTCGCTCGCCGGCCGATCCTGCACGGCGGCGAGCACCAGCGCGACGATCCCCTTGGTGATGGCGGCATTGCTGTCGGCGAGGAAGTGCAGCCGCCTGTCGTCGGTCAGGGTCGGATAGACCCACACCGACGCGGAACAGCCGCGCACTTTGGTCGCTTCGGTCTTGAGCGCGTCCGGCATCGGCTCCAGCTTGCGGCCAAGGTCGATCAGCAGCCGGTAGCGGTCCTCGGCTTCGAGCAGCTGAAACTCGTCGAAAATTTCGGGGATTGATGGCAGGCGAGTCACGGGGGTTCGGCTTAGCAGCCGGGCTGGCGGCCTTCTAGTTGTCGCGCAATTCCTCGATCTGGCGTTCGAGCGTGTTTTCGCGATCGGTGGCGATCCGTTCGAGCACGTGGAGGCGCTCCTTCAACTGCTTGACCTCGTCGCGCAGGCGCAGCGTCTCGGCCCGTTCGGCCGCTTCCGGCTCGCTTCGGCTGCGGTGCTGAAACCGCGCCTTAACGACACTCGCGATCATCACCACCGCGACGATCAGCACGACCATTTCAAAAGGGTTCATCGGGCTTGCTCTCCATTCTCCAGCCGCGGTCGGTCGCGCAGCGCCTCGATCTGCGCGGCGGTTTCCAGTCCGCCGTCGGTGACGATCTCCTCGAGCACGCGAAGCCGCGCCTCGAGCTGGGCATTGCTGGCCGCATACTGGGCCGCCTTTTCGGCGGCAAGCGACACCTCCAGATCCAGCCGCTTCTCCTTATAGGTGAAATAGCGACGGGCCATGTAGATCAGCAGGATTATCGGCAGACCGATAATCAGAAACGCGAGCATCACCTCCCCGGGACCGATCATGCGTTGCCTCCCTTGTCGAGCAGCGCATCGATGTCGCGGGTCAGCCGGGACGGCTGATCGGTGACGATCCGCTCGACATTCTCAAGCCGGTCCTTGACCGACCCGAGCTCGGCGCGAAGCTGGGCATTCTCGCTGGTCAGAAGCTTGATCCGCTCGATCGCTTCCTTGTCGAACTTCGGGTGAATCGGCTGCCCCCAGGAGCTTTCCAGAGGGTAGCCGTTCTTGATCCTCAGCCAGGTCGTAATCACCCAGCCGCCGACGCTGACGGCAACGATGACCGCAATGTACGGCAGCGCTTCCAGAATAATTCCAAGGTGTTCCATCTCGTTTCCTTATCCAATCTGACGTGAGGCCTGGTTGCCGTCACGCAAGGCGTCGATCTGTTCGGCGGTGTGGATGCCTCGGTCGGTGGCGAGGCGCTCGAGGACCGCCAACCGCGCCTCGAGCCGCTTCTTTTCGGCGGCTTCGCGAGCCGCTTCCTCGCGTGCCCGGCGGCTGGTCACCTTCAATTCGCAATATTTATACCCGATCCACGCGAACGAGACGCCGGCAAACATGCCTGCAATCGGAATGAGATCGCCGAAGTCCATGCCTACCCCCTTGTGTCCAGACGCGTCAGCGAAGCTGCTCGATCTCGCGAGCGAGCGAGCGGTTTTCGGTCGTCACATAGCTTTCGATGTCGGCCAGCCGGCGATCAATTTCCCGGAATTGCGAGTGGATCTGGCGAGCCGTCCGCGACGGCGAGGCGCGCACGCCCTGCCAGAAGCGCTGCTCCTCGGGATCCCGCGCCGCCAGTTCCCCCGGCTTGTCGGGCGCCAGCCAGCCGGCGACGAAATAGACCGGGATCAGGGCTCCGCCGCCCATCAATATCGCGGCCGCGAAGACTATTCGGACGAGCGTCACGTCGAAGCCGGTATAGTCGGCGAGGCCGGCGCAGACGCCCATCACCTTGCCGTTCGCCTGGTCGCGATAGAAACGCGTCCTGCTGGGAGGCTGCGTGGACATATCAGTCTCCGGTCGTGATTCGGGCACGGTGAAGCTCGTCGGACAAGCGCTCGGTCGAGTCCGGCAGGCATTGCTGCCGCCAGTCCGGGTTCTCGACCGTCATGATCCGCTCGATCGTGCACAGCCGGTCGTCGAGACGGCGGGCCATGTCGTGGAGCTCATCGAGCAATTTCTCGTCCGAGCCACTCAGCGTCGCCGTGGTCTTCCACTTGGTGATGTAGTGAAAGATCAGCCAGGGCAGGCCGATGAACAGTATCGGTATCGCAATGAACCCTTCCATTTTTATTTCCCCTTGGCTGCCCGAGCGGCTTTCATGGCCTCAAGTTCGGCGTCGACCTTTTCCGAGGATTTGAGGTCGGCGATCTCTTCCTCGAGGCTTTTCGGTCCGGTCATGCCGAGTGCGTCGGCTCTCCCTTCGGCGAAGTCGGCGCGGCGTTCGAGCAGCTCGAAGCGCGAAAAGGCATCCTCGGTGCGGCCGCCGTTGAGCATCTCGCGCGCCTTGGCCCTGGTCACCGCGCTCTCCAGCCGCGAGGCGATCGCGTTCTGCCGCGAGCGGGCTTCGCGAAGCTTGCCCTGAAGCTTGGCGATGTCCGCCTCATAGGCTTTCAAAGTATCGTCGATCACCGCGATCTCGGCCTTCAGCCCGGCGGCCATGTCGGCCGCCTTCTGGCGCTCCATCAGCGCCGCCTTGGCCAAATCTTCGCGGTCCTTCGACAGCGCCAGCTCGGCCTTGTCGGTCCAGCTCGCCTGAAGCTCGTCGAGACGAGCACGGGCGCGCCGCATTTCCTTGCCGTCGGCGATCGACCGCGCCGCCGAGGCGCGAACCTCGACCAAAGTCTCCTCCATCTCGAGAATGATC
>CAYUWJ010000130.1:0-4426 GCA_964448315.1 uncultured Sphingomonas sp.
GATGGAGATTGCCGGGGTCGATTATCCGGCGCGGCCCGAGCGGTTCGAAATCGTGTACCACCTGCTGTCCCTGACCGAAAACCACCGCATCCGCGTCCGGGTGACGACCGACGAGGAGACGCCGGTCCCGACCGTCACCAACCTCTGGCCCGTCGCCAACTGGCTCGAGCGCGAGGTGTTCGACATGTATGGCGTGCTGTTCGACGGCCATCCGGACCTCAGGCGCATCCTCACCGATTACGGCTTCCGCGGCCATCCGCAGCGCAAGGATTTCCCGCTCACCGGCTATGTCGAGCTGCGCTATTCGGAGGAGCAGAAGCGGGTCGTTTACGAGCCGGTGAAACTTGCCCAGGATTTCCGAAGCTTCGATTTCCTCAGCCCCTGGGAAGGCGCCGAATATATCCTCCCCGGCGACGAAAAGGGGGTGGTGCCGCAGCAGCCGGGCGCCCCGTCCCCCGTCAAAGCGGAGGACCGGAAGAAATGACGACGTTAACCCTCAAATCGTCATCGCGAGGAGCGCAGCGACGCGGCGATCCAGTCGCTGGATTGCTTCGCTTCGCTCGCAATGACGTGAGTGGAGCCGTGCATGGCTAGCCAAGACACCGAGATCCGGAGCGAGGAGGAGGCCGAGCGCAGCGGCGCGACCGGGACCGATATCGCCAATTACACGATCAATTTCGGCCCGCAGCACCCGGCCGCGCACGGCGTTCTGCGGCTCGTGCTGGAGCTGGACGGCGAGATCGTCGAGCGGGTCGACCCGCATGTCGGCCTGCTCCATCGCGGCACCGAAAAATTGTGCGAGTACAAGACCTACCTGCAGGCGCTCCCTTATTTCGACCGGCTCGATTACGCCTCGCCGATGTGCATGGAGCACAGCTATGTGCTCGCCATCGAAAAGCTGCTGAACATCGAAGTGCCGCTCCGCGCCCAGTATATACGCGTGCTCTTCGCCGAGCTGACGCGGATCAAGAACCACCTCTTGAACATCGGCAGCCACATCATGGACGTCGGCGCGATGACTCCGAACCTGTGGCTGGTCGAACTGCGCGAAGATTTGATGAACTTCGACGAGCGGGCGTCGGGCGCGCGCATGCACGCGGCCTATTTCCGGCCCGGCGGAGTGCATCAGGATCTGCCGCCCAAGCTGCTCGCCGACATTGGCGACTGGCTGGACAATCGTCTGCCGGGTTTGTTCGAGGATGCCATCAGCCTCGTCGCCGACAACCGCATCTTCAAGCAGCGCAACGTCGATATCGCCGGGGTTTCGAAGGAGGACGCGATACGCTGGGGCTTTTCCGGCCCGATGATCCGCGCCGCCGGAATCGCATGGGACATCCGCAAGTCGCAGCCCTACGACGTCTACGACCGGATGGAGTTCGATGTGCCGGTCGGGACCAAGGGCGATTGCTACGACCGGATGATGGTCAGGGTCGAGGAAGTGCGCCAGTCCGCCCGGATCATGCGCCAGTGCCTCAACGACATGCCTGAAGGCCCGATCGCCAGCCTCGACCGCAAGGTCGTCCCGCCTAAGCGCGCCGAGATGAAGCAGTCGATGGAAGCGCTGATCCACCACTTCAAGCTCTACACCGAGGGCTTCCACGTGCCCGAAGGCGAGGTCTATGTCGCCACCGAAAGCCCGAAGGGGGAGTTCGGCGTCTATCTGGTCTCGGACGGCACCAATAAGCCCTATCGCGTGAAGATCCGGCCGACCGCGTTCAGCCATCTCCAGGCGATGGACTTCATGACCCGCGGCCACATGCTCGCCGACGCCACCGCAATCCTGGGCGCGATCGACATCGTTTTCGGGGAGTGTGATCGGTAATGGCTGAACTCTCCCGCCTTCTCGCAACCGACGAGATCCGCGCCCGCTGGGGCGGATGGGTCTTCACGCCCGAGAACGAGGCGCAGGCGAAAATCGTCATCGGCCGCTATCCGCCGGGGCGGCAGCACAGCGCGGTTATTCCCTTGCTCGACATGGCGCAGCGGCAGATCGGGGCCGAGACGGGGACGCAGGGATGGCTGCCGATCCCGGCGATCGAGTATGTCGCCCGCTATCTCGATATGCCCTATATCCGCGCCTACGAGGTCGCGACCTTCTACACGATGTTCAACCTGCGGCCCGTTGGGCGGCACCATGTCCAGGTCTGCGGCACGACGCCCTGCATGCTGCGCGGATCGGACGAGGTCTTCCGCGCCTGCGCGGGCAAGGGCCTGAAGAAGGGCGGCACCACCGAAGACGGCCTGTTCACCCTTTCGGAAGTCGAGTGCCTCGGCGCCTGCGCCAACGCGCCGATGGTGCAGATCAACGACGACAATTACGAGGATCTCACCTTCGAAAGCATGACCGCCGTTCTGGAAGCGCTTGCCCGGGGCGAGACGCCGAAGCCGGGCCCGCAGGTCGACCGGCAGACCAGCTGCCCGGAAGGCGGCCCGACAACCTTGCCGGAGATGGTGAACCAAAACCACGATTACCGGGGAGAGTGGGCGTGATTCTCCAGCTCTTCGTCATTGCGAGCGCAGCGAAGCAATCCAGTCCTGCGCCGCTGGATTGCTTCGTCGCTCCGCTCCTCGCAATGACGCCGGTGAACGAGATCCTGTCATGACGATCACCTCCCTCACCGACAAGGACCGCATCTTCACCAACGTCTACGGGTTCCAGCCCTGGAATCTGAAGGCGGCCAAGAAGCGCGGCGACTGGGACGACACCAAAAAGCTGATGGCGATCGGCCAGGACGAGATCATCGACATCGTCAAGGAATCGGGCCTTCGCGGGCGCGGCGGCGCCGGCTTCCCGACCGGCATGAAGTGGAGCTTCATGCCCAAGGAGCCCAAGCCCGGAAAACCGAATTTCCTGGTCATCAACGCCGACGAATCCGAGCCCGGAAGCTGCAAGGACCGGGAGATCATCCGCCACGATCCGCACAAGCTGATCGAAGGGGCGCTCCTCGCCGGCTTCGCGATGCGGGCGCGGGCGGGCTATATCTACATTCGCGGCGAGTTCATCCGCGAGGCGCAGGTGCTCGAGGCGGCGGTGCAGGAGGCGTACGATGCCGGCTTGCTCGGCAAGAATGCCGCCAAATCCGGCTACGATTTCGATCTGTTCGTCCATCGCGGCGCCGGCGCCTATATTTGCGGCGAAGAGACCGCGATGCTCGAAAGCCTGGAAGGCAAGAAGGGCATGCCGCGCCTGAAACCGCCTTTTCCGGCCGGCGCGGGCCTTTACGGCTGCCCGACCACGGTCAACAATGTCGAGAGCATCGCGGTGGTGCCCACCATTCTCCGCCGCGGCGCGCTCTGGTTCACGAGCTTCGGGCGCGAGAACAATGCCGGGACCAAGCTCTTCCAGTTATCCGGCCATGTGAACAAGCCGTGCGTGGTCGAGGAAGCGATGAGCATCCCGTTCCGCGAGTTGATCAACCGCCATGCCGGCGGCATCCGCGGCGGATGGGACAATCTGCTCGCGGTCATCCCCGGCGGCTCCTCGGTCCCGCTCGTCCCCGCAAGCGAGATCATGGACGCGCCGATGGATTTCGACGGGCTTCGCGACCTCAAATCCGGCCTCGGCACGGCGGCCGTGATCGTGATGGACAAATCGACCGACGTGGTGAAGGCGATCAGCCGCATCTCCTATTTCTACAAGCATGAAAGCTGCGGACAGTGCACGCCGTGCCGCGAAGGCACCGGCTGGATGTGGCGGGTGATGGAGCGGCTGGTCGAGGGCAATGCGGATATCGGCGAGATCGACACGCTGTGGGATGTCACCAAGCAGGTCGAAGGCCACACCATCTGCGCCCTGGGCGACGCCGCCGCCTGGCCGATCCAGGGGTTGATCCGGCACTTCCGCCCGGAGCTGGAGCGGCGGATCGCGGAGCGCAGAGGCGAGGGCGCGCCGATCATGGAGGCTGCGGAATGAAGCGCATTCCCGTCATTGCGAGCGAAGCGAAGCAATCCAGTCCCGCGCCGTTGGATTGCCGCGTCGCTGCGCTCCTCGCAATGACGACGGAGGCGGCAGAGTAGTTATGGAGAGGAGTTAATACTATGACCGGCTTTTCGCTCTGGCACTGGTTAATCGTCCTCATTTGGCTCGCGGTAGTCGGGTTTCCGGTGGCCAAGATACTGGGACGCCTTGGCTATTCAAAGTTGCTGACGATCCTCGCGTTTATCCCGCTGGTTAATCTTATAGGGCTCTGGCTGCTGGCATTTGGAAGTTGGTCAGGCGTGGATGAGCGAGAAGTGCAGTAATGCCCAAACTCACAGTCGACGGCATTGAAATCGAAGTGCCGCAGGGCGCGACCGTGCTGCAGGCGTGCGAGCTTGCCGGCAGGGAGATCCCGCGCTTCTGCTATCACGAGCGGCTGTCGATCGCCGGCAATTGCCGGATGTGCCTGGTCGAGGTGAAGCCGGGGCCGCCCAAGCCGCAGGCGTC
>CAYUWJ010000131.1:0-27119 GCA_964448315.1 uncultured Sphingomonas sp.
TAGACGAAGTGGTCCGTCGCCCGGTTGCGCGCAACTTCGAGCAGGTTGCTGTGACCGACCAGATTGGAACGCACATAGGCGCGCGGATTGTCGATGCTGTGGCGGACGCCAGCCTGCGCGCCGAGGTGAATGATCCGGTCGAAATCGAGCGGCCCAAGCACCGTCTCGAGCGTATCCGCATCGGCGAAGTCGACCTTGTGGAATTCGAATGTCTTGGCGAAGCCGTTGGTCAGCTCGTCGAGCCGCGCCTGCTTCAGCGCCGGATCGTAATATTCGTTGAGATTGTCGATTCCGACGACGGTATCGCCGCGCTCGAGCAGCGCTCGCGCCGTGGCCGCGCCGATGAATCCCGCGACGCCCGTGACCAGTACCGCCATCGCTCGCGCTTAGCCGTGTCGGCGGTGCAAAGGCGAATCCTAATTCGCCCTGCGGAACGGCGATCGCCTAGAGGACCGATTGCCCGTCGATGTTGCCGGGCGGCGAGTAGCGGCAGATCAGATAATCCCAGCGCGGTGCGCGATGGATCGCGCAACCCAACCGGGTTGTATTGCGCCACACGAGCTGGGTGTAATGCGACACGTCAAGCCAGTTTCCGGTCCGGCTGACATGCGGGAAACGTCCGGGCTGGAATTCACGCCGCTCGGCGGCCCAACTGCCGACCATCTGCTCGGGCGAAAAGGCGCCGCGGGTGCCCATCCACAAATTCTCGCGCTGGCCGGGACGGCTCGACCGCGGCGAATGGCGCATGCCGCCAAGCCGTTCGAGCACCGGTCCGTAGGACGCCGCCGACGCGGCGAGCGCCGGATCCCACTGCAGCGCCGGAACATCGACCTGGGAGCGAACGGCATTATGCGCGGCCAGCAGGCGCGCGGAGGTGCTGGCGACGCTTGGCGACGAATCGGTCGCGGCGTGGCCTGCGACAGCGGGCACAGACAGCAGCGCAAGCAGCGACAGCACGCGGACAGCTGATTTTTTCACCCTCATCCCCCGGTGATTCCCTCAAGCCATACAAATATCGCCCAAAATGCTAATGACGGCTGAATGGGGGGTCGACCGTCAGCAACCGAAGCCGAAGCGGCGCCTGCGCCGCCCCAGCCCGGATATTTGCAAGCCGTACGGCAGCTGTTCAAGTTTATGTCGCCCCGCCGGCGAAGGGAGTTCGCGGCGGTGCTGGCACTGATGTTCGCCGGGGCGGTCGCCGAATTGGCCGCGGTCGGGTCGGTCGTGCCGTTTCTGTCGCTGCTGGCCGGCGATCAAGGCCCGGGCCACTTCGCCTGGATTCGCGAGGCCTTCGCTTCGCTCGGCGCGACGACGCCGGACGCGCAGCTGGCCATGGCGACCGGGCTGTTCGTCGTCGCGGCGATCCTCGCCGGCGCGCTCCGCCTCCAGCTCGCCTGGTCGACCCAGCGGTTCACGCTCGGACTCGGGCATGAGATCGCGGTCGAAATCCATCGGCGGACGCTGCTTCAGCCTTACAGCTATCATCTCGGGCAGAATTCGAGCGAAATCGTCGCGTCGCTCGACAAGGTGCAGCTGCTGACATCCGGCGTATTGCTGCAGCTGATGCAGGCGGCGAGCGCGGCCTTCATCGCCATCTTCATCATCGCCGCGCTGGTCCAGATAGACGTCTTCACCGCTGCGGTCGCGGCGCTTGCGTTCGGCGCCATCTACGCCCTCGTCTCGCTGGTCGCCCGGAAGCGGCTGAGCGCCAATTCGGCGATCGTCGGCTCCGCCTACGGGCAGCGCGTCAAGATCATCCAGGAAAGCCTCGGCGGCATACGCGACATCATCTTCGACGGCTCGCAGGCCGGCTATCTCGACGAGTTCCGGCGAGTCGACCGGCGCTTCGCCACGGCGGCCGCGACCACCGCCTTCATCGCAACGGCGCCGCGGTTCGTGATCGAGGCTGTCGGCATGGTGCTGATTGCCGGGCTGGCGCTGCTGCTCGCCGATCGCGCCGGCGGGATCGCCGGAGCGCTGCCGATCCTCGGCGCATTGGCCCTCGGCGCGCAGCGTCTGCTGCCGCTGTTCCAGCAGATCTATACCGCCTGGTCGCGAGTCGCCGGCAACCGCTCGATCATCGGCCAGGTAATCGCCCTGATGCGCCTTCCGGTCGACGAAACCGAATCTCCGAGCAGCGGGCCGCTCCTGCCGTTCGACGACTGCATCCGCTTCGAGCGATTGTCCTTTTCCTATCCCGGCCGTTCGGCCGCCGCCGTCCATGACATCAGCTTCGCCATCCCGCACGGCGCCCGGGTCGCACTGGTCGGCCGCACCGGCAGCGGCAAGAGTACGCTCGCCGACCTGTTGATGGGCCTGCTCGAACCGAGCGACGGCCAGATACTGATCGACGGCCGCCCATTGAACGCCGCCAATCGCCGCTCCTGGCAGCGCGGCATCGCCCATGTCCCGCAGGCGATCTTCCTCGCCGACGCCAGCATCGCCCGCAACATCGCCTTCGGAGTGGCCGAAAGCGCCATCGCCATGGACCGCGTTCGTGAGGCCGCAGCGATCGCCCAGCTCGACGAATTCATCGACTCGCTTGACGACGGCTATGCGACCAGCGTCGGCGAGCGCGGCGTCCGCCTGTCGGGCGGGCAGCGCCAGCGGCTCGGTATCGCCCGCGCCGTCTACAAGCAGGCGCCGGTGCTGGTGCTCGACGAAGCGACCAGCGCGCTCGACGATTCGACCGAGGCCGCGGTGCTCCGGGCACTCGACGCGCTAAGCGCACAGGGCCGGACCATCGTCATCATCGCCCACCGCCTGACGACGGTCGAGAATTGCGACCTTGTGGTGCGACTGGAGCGCGGCCGCGCGACACAGATCGGCAGCTATGCCGAGGTGGTCGGCAAGGCGCGCGAGGCCGGCTAGCCTAGCCTGTCCGGGCGAGCAGTCGTCGCGCCGCCTCGACGTGCATCGATTCGATCATCTCGTTTTCGAACCGCTCGGCGCCGCCGGAAAACGCCTCAACCAGCCGCCGGGCGCGGCCGATCTCGGCCTCGCTCGGGGAAAATGTCCGATTGCACGGTTCGATCTGGTCGGGATGAATCAGCGTCTTGCCGTCGAAGCCAAGCCGCCGTCCCTCGGCGCACTCGGCCTCGAACCCGTCGCTGTCGTCCAGGCGGTTATAGACCCCGTCATACGCCGCCACCGATGCGGCCCGGGCGGCCAGCAGGATCGTCTGCAGCGCAGTTTGCAGCGGCCCCCTGCCCGCTCCCGGCGGAAGCCGCAGATCGGCCGATAGATCGTTGGTGCCGGCGATCAGCCCGGCACTTTCCATGGCGATAGCGGGCGCGGCAAGCACGCCCGCCGCGGTCTCGATCATCGCCAGCACCGGCTTGCCGAGAGCCTCGCGATCGGCGCGCACCAGCGGCGCGGAAATCGCCCTCGGAATCACCGCGAAGCCGGCCGCCGAGCGCGACACGGCTTCAACATCCAGCGAATGCCATTCGCTCCCGGCACCGTTGATCCGGATGCCGACCGGCATCGGCCATTGCGCGGCCAGCGCCTCGACCGCCGCGGCTCGCGCCTGCTTTTTGTCCGAGGCCGATACCGCATCCTCGAGATCGAGGATCACCAGATCGGCGCGCGATTGCCGCGCCCTGGCGATCGCCCGCGGGTTCGAGGCTGGCAGGAACAGCGCCGAGCGGACGGCGAAGAAGTCGATGCTCACCGCGATTTCGCTTCCGTTCGGCGGCGAGGCGTCGCATCATGCCGGCCATACAAGGGAATGGGGATATCCATGCTGACTACTCTTATGGCAACCGTCGCGGTTCTGGCGCTGCTCTTCGTGATCATGGGCGTCAAGATCGTCCGTCAGGGCAATCGCTACACGATCGAGCATTTCGGGCGCTTCGTTCGCGTCGCCCAGCCAGGTTTCAACTTCGTGCCGCCATTTTTCTACCGGGTCGGCCGCAAGATCAACATGATGGAGCAGGTTCTCGACATCCCCGGCCAGGAAATCATCACCAAGGACAATGCCATGGTCGCGGTCGACGGGGTGGTGTTCTTCCAGGTGCTCGACGCCGCCAAGGCGGCCTATGAAGTTTCCGACCTTTATTATTCGCTGCTGGCGCTTTCGACCACCAATTTGCGCACCGTGATGGGATCGATGGACCTCGACGAAACTCTGTCCAAACGCGACGAGATCAATGCCCGGCTGCTCGCCGTGGTCGACCATGCGACCGAGGCGTGGGGGGTCAAGATCACCCGCGTCGAACTGAAGGACATCCGCCCGCCCGCGGATATCGTCAATGCGATGACCAGGCAGATGAAGGCGGAGCGTGAGAAGCGCGCCTCGATCCTCGAGGCCGAAGGCGCGCGCGCCTCCGAAATCCTGCGCGCCGAGGGCGAGAAGCAGAGCCAGATTCTCGAGTCCGAGGGGCGCAAGGAAGCCGCATTCCGTGACGCCGAAGCCCGCGAGCGCGGCGCCGAAGCCGAGGCCAATGCGACCAAATCGGTCAGCGACGCCATCGAGAGCGGAAGCGTCCAGGCGATCAACTATTTCATCGCCCAGAAATATGTCGAGGCGATCGGCAAGTTCGCCACCTCGCCCAATGCCAAGACCATATTATTCCCGGTCGAGGCCACCCAGCTGATGGGGACTCTCGGCGGCATCGGCGAACTCGCCCGTGACGCGATCGGAGGAGAATTAGGTACGGCACCGCAGGCGCCACCGCGCACGCCGCGGGTCCAGGCCGGAGTGCCGAGGAGCGAGTCATGATGGATCTCGAAGCCGGCTGGCTGTGGCTGATCGGCGGCGTCGTCCTGCTGATCGCCGAAGTCGTCGCGCCGGGATTCTTCCTCATCTGGATCGGCGCCGCGGCGCTCGTCACCGGTGTGTTCGCGCTGTTGTTCGGGATCGGAACGGCGGGTCAGCTGGCCTTGTTCGCGCTGTACAGCGCGATGGCAGTCTATGTCGCCAAGCGCTGGTTCGAGGGCCGGCCGGTGGCCAGCGAGGACCCGATGCTCAACGACCGCACGGCGCGGATAATCGGCCGTCATGTCACGGTGATTGCGGCGGTCGACCAGGACAATGGCCGGGTTCGGGTCGGCGACGGCGAATGGAGCGCCCGCGGCGGTCCCGCCGAACCGGGCGAGAGGGTGCGCGTGACGGGGGTTGATGGCAATTGCCTGATCGTCGAAGCTGATCGGATGCTTCCCCCCGGTTAAGGAATCCTCGTGCCGATGACCTATGCCGTTTCCCGCCGCGAGTTGATCGCCGCGCTTGGCGCCAGCGCCGCATTGCCCCTGATCTCCGGCTGCGCCCGGTCGCTCGGAACGGCGCCGGTCGCGCCCGCCTCAGCAAGCGAAGCGCAAGCCGGCGCGCTGCTCGACAGCCTGGCCGAAAATCTGCTGCGCCTGTTCCCCGAAAGCGCCACTTCGCTGGGAGTCGACAAGGGCGAGCGGGCGGCGCTGCGCTACCGGCTGACCGACCGCTCCGAAATTGGGCAACGGCGCATTGCGGCAACCCTCAGAACCGACCTCGCGCGGGTCAACGCGATCGATGCGTCCAGCCTGTCGCACGCGACCCGGACCAGCGTCGCGGTGGTGAAAAGCGCTTATGGCGTCGCGCTCGACGGTTTCGCCCTGCCCTATGGCGATGTCGCCGTCGGCGGCTGGCGCAATGCGCCTTATGCGGTGATCCAGAATGTCGGCGCCTATCTCGACGTGCCGCGTTTCCTCGACAGCGATCATGCGATCGCTAATGCCGCCGACGCCGAGGCCTATCTGGCGCGCCTGCGCTCCTATCCGGCGCAACTCGATGGCGAGCTGGAACGGATCCGGGCCGCTCGGGCGATAGGACTGGTCCCGCCCGCCTTCCTGCTCGACAAGGCGCTGCCCCAGCTTCGCCAGTCGGCGACCAGTGCGCGCGAAGGCGGCACGCTGGTCGAATCGATCCGCCGGCGCACCACCACGATTCCCGGCAACTGGGCCGAACAGGCGCGCAGCATTGCGGCGCAGGAGGTCGCGCCGGCGCTCGAGCGGCAGGTCGCCGAGCTGGAAGCGCAACGCGCCGTCGCCACCAACGATGCCGGCATGTGGGCGCGCCCCCACGGCGACGACTATTACCGCTGGGCGCTGCGGGCCGCGACCACGACCAGGATGAGCCCCGACGAAGTCCACGCGCTCGGCTTCGAGGAGCTGACCACGCTTCACGGCGAGATGGACGGGATATTGAAGGGTCTCGGCTATGCCGACGGCTCGGTCGGGGCGCGGATGACCGCGCTCGGCAACGACCCGCGCTTCCAATATCCCGACAATGATAGCGGCCGCGCCGAGATCATGGCCGATATCCAGAAGCGGCTGGAATGGATCCGCGCGCAGATGCCGCGGGCCTTCAACACATTGGTGCGCGGCAATGTCGAAGTCCGGCGACTGCCACCGGAGGAAGAGCCCGGCGCGCCCGGCGCCTATGGCGGCGCCGGATCGATCGACGGCACCATCCCCGGCAAGTTCTGGATCAACCTTCACACGACCAAATTGCACAGCCGCTACAGCCTGCCGACGCTGGCCTATCATGAGGCAATCCCGGGCCACGTCTGGCAGGGCGAATATTCGAACCAGCTGCCGCTCATCCGGACAATGCTCGCCTTCAATGCCTTTTCGGAAGGCTGGGCGCTTTATGCCGAGCAGCTTGCCGCCGAGCTTGGCGCCTATGAAGGCGATGCGGTCGGACGGCTCGGCTATCTCCAGTCGATGGCCTTCCGCGCCTGCCGGCTGGTGGTCGACACCGGGTTGCACGCCAAGCGCTGGTCGCGCGAGCAGGCGATTCGCTGGTTCTCCGAAACCAACGGCTCGCCGATCGAGGAAGTGTCGAGCGAGGTCGACCGTTATTGCTCATGGCCCGGCCAGGCGTGCGGCTACAAGGTCGGCCACAGCGAGCTCAACCGCCAGCGGATGCGCGCCGAGGCGACGCTGGGCCAAGCCTATGACGTCAAGGCGTTCAACGACACGGTGGTTCAAGGCGGCAACGTCCCGCTCGATGTGCTCGCCGGCAATATTGACGAATATATCGCAACGGCGGGCGCTTAAGGCAGCGCTCCTATGTCCGGCGCGATAAAGTCGCGCCTGGCCTCCACCGAAAACAGCCGCTTGCGGCTGTAGAACCTCAACGGCCAGTCGCGCCGGCCCATCGGCGACAGCAACAGCGCGTTGACGTGGTCGACCAGCGGCTCGTCCGGGTCCGCTTCCGACAGGAACAGCCGAACGCCGCGCAGGAAAACGCGGGTGACCGTTTCGTGATAGCCTTCGCTGTCGCTGTTAACGCCGCCGACGCTCTCATTGTAGCCGCGAATGATGGCGGGAAGCTCGGCGTCGAGGTCGATGTCCGGGCGGCGGGTGAGAAAGTAGGTCGTCGCGGCGAGATGCGCCTCGTGCGTCCAGTCGGCGCGCGGCAGCGTCCGCGCGAGCAGGCCTTCGCCGATGCGCGCGATCTCGGCGTCGGAATCAAACGGTCTCGGTGGATGTTCGGTCACTGATCGGGCTCCTTGTGGCCCGATCGGTGACCGGACTCAGGCGGGTGTCGGTTGCACTTGGCTTTGCGGTTGCGGCTTCGCGACCTTCGGAGCGGCTTGCCGCACGCCCTCGTCGACATGGGTTTCGAACTCGGCGAAATTGGCGACGAACAGGTCGACCAGCTTTGCCGCAGTGCGGTCATATTCGTCGGCGTCGCTCCAGGTGCTGCGCGGATCGAGGATGCCGTCGTCGACGCCCAATTCTTTCAGCCCACGCACCGAAACCGGCACCTGGAAACCGAAGTTCGGGTCCTTGCGGAACTCGGCCGACTTCAGGCTGCCGTCGAGCGCGGCGTTGAGCAGCTCCCGCGTCGCCTTGATCGGCATCCTTTTGCCGACGCCATATTTGCCGCCGGTCCAGCCGGTGTTGACCAGCCAGCAGTCGACCTCGCCCTTGGCGATCCGATCCTTCAGCAAATTGCCATAAACCGACGGGTGGCGCGGCATGAACGGCGCTCCGAAGCAGGTCGAAAAGGTCGCTTCGGGCTCGGTCACGCCGATTTCGGTGCCGGCGACCTTGGCGGTGTAGCCCGACAAAAAATGATACATCGCCTGATCGGGCGTCAGCCTGGCGATCGGTGGCAGCACGCCGAACGCATCGGCGGTCAGCATCACGACGTTGCGCGGTACCGGCCCCATATTCTCCTCGGAAGAATTAGGGATGAAGTCGATCGGATAAGCGCCGCGGCTGTTCTCCGCGAGCGTCGAATCGTCGAGGTCGAGTTTGCGCGTGACGGGGTCCATGACGACATTCTCGAGCACCGTGCCGAAGCGCTTGGTGGTCGCGAAAATCTCCGGCTCGGCCTCGGCCGACAGGCGGATCATCTTGGCGTAGCAGCCGCCCTCGAAATTGAACACGGCGGTATCCGACCAGCCATGCTCGTCGTCGCCGATCAATGTCCGATTGGGGTCGGCCGAAAGCGTCGTCTTGCCGGTTCCCGACAGTCCGAAGAAGATCGCCGTGTCGCCCTTCGGACCGATGTTTGCCGAGCAGTGCATCGGCATAATGCCCTGCGGCGGCAGCAGGAAATTCAAAAGCCCGAACACCGACTTCTTCATCTCGCCGGCGTAGGCCGTGCCGCCGATCAGGATCAGCTTCTTTTCCAGATTGACCGCGATCACCGTCTCGCTTCGGCAGCCGTGGCGCTCGGGGTCGGCGCGGAAGCTCGGCAGGTCGATGATCGTATATTCTGGCGTGAAGCCGGGCAGCTCGTCGGACTCCGGCCTGACCAGCAGAGTGCGGATGAACAGATTGTGCCATGCCAGCTCGTTGATCACCCGTACCCGCACCCGATGCTCGGGCTGCGAGCCGCCGTAAAGGTCGGCCACGAACAGCATGTCCTTGCCGCGTAGCGCGCTCAGGAAATCCTCGTGCAGCCGATCGAACGCCTGGCTGGCCATCGGCTTGTTGGTCTTGCCCCACCAAACCGTGTCCTCGCTGACCGAATTGCGGACGAAGAAGCGGTCCTCGGCGCTGCGGCCGGTGTGCTTGCCGGTCAGCACGACCAATGGCCCTTCCTTGGCGAGCAGGCCTTCGTCGCGCTGCACGGCATGCTCGACCAGCGGCGCGGTCGTCAGGTTCCAGTGGACTTTGGCGCCGGTTTCAATGCCCTGCGCCTCGAGCCCTTGCCGCGCGACCCTGTCGGTCAACTTTTCTTCCCCTTACAAGCAACAAGCGGCGGCGACCCCTCCGGGTGCCGCCGCATCGACAAGCGTTACAGCGATTATAGACCGGAAAAACTTGCCTGGTCAAAGCAGGCCCGGCGCGCTTGTTTCACTCCCCGACGATGCTAAGCCCGCTCTTGCTGAGTGCCGCTTCGGGGACGCTGATGAGCCATGTGATCGCGCTGGTCGACGACGACCGCAACATCCTGACCTCCGTGTCGATCGCGCTTCAGGCCGAGGGCTTCATCACCCGCGTCTATTCGGACGGCGCTTCGGCGCTGAAGGCGTTCGCCGAAAACCCACCCGATCTCGGCGTATTCGACATCAAGATGCCGCGCATGGACGGCATGGAGCTGCTCCGCCGAGTCCGCGAGTCCAGCGCCATGCCGGTGATTTTCCTGACCTCCAAGGATGACGAGCTCGACGAGGCTCTCGGGCTGGCGATGGGAGCCGACGACTATATCTCGAAGCCCTTTTCCCAGCGGTTGCTGATTGCCAGGATTCGCGCGCTCCTGCGCCGCCAGGACCTTGCCAAGGGGCAGGCTGCAACAGATCAGGAGGAACCGGAGCCGCCGCTGATCGAGCGCGGCAGGCTGACCATGGATGCCGCCCGGCACAAGGTGCTGTGGGACGGCGGCGAAGTCGTGCTGACGGTCACCGAATTTTTGATCCTCGAGGCGCTCGCGCAAAGGCCGGGAGTGGTAAAAAGCCGCAACCAGCTGCTCGACGTCGCCTATCAGGATGACGTTTATGTCGACGATCGGACGATCGACAGCCACATCAAGCGCATCCGGCGCAAGTTCCGCGGAGTCGACCCGAAGTTCGACGCGATCGAGACACTTTATGGCGTTGGCTACCGATTCGACGAGGAGTGAGGGGTTCGCCTTGTCGCCGCGCTGGTGGGGGCGATGGACCCTCACCTACCGCATCCTCGCGGTGAACCTGCTCACCTTGATCCTGCTGGCGCTCGGAATCGTCTATCTCGACGCCTTCCGCAACCAGCTCACCAAGGAACGGCTTCGCGAAGTGCGCGGCGAGGCGGAGATTGCCGCCGCCATGCTCGCTATCGTCCCGGACGATCAGCGACTCCAGCTCGTGGAAGCGTTGGGGCGATCGAGTGGCAACCGGATTCGCCTCTACGATCAAGCGGGACGTCTGGCGGTAGACAGCTGGCGCCTGACCGGCCCCAACTACCGATTGCGCGACCCGGACGCGCAGCGCTGGACCAAGGATGCCGCCCGGGCGCTCGATCGCGGCTTCAACGCGCTGGTCGGCGCCCGGCCGGTTGCCGACTATGTCGAGCCGCCGCAGGACCGGTTGTCGGCCTGGCCCGAGGCGGTGGAGGCGCGTGGCGCGCGAAGTTCAGTGACCCGGTCCCGCAACGCGCCGGACCTGACGCCGATGTGGTCGGCGGCGGTGCCGGCTGGGGACTCGGTGCTGTTGCTGACCGCCAATGACCGCGACTTCACGCGAACGGTTCGCAGCCAGCGCACCTCGCTCGCAATAGCGATGCTCGGAGCGATACTTTTGTCGGTCCTGCTGTCCTTGTTTCTGGCCCGAACAATCGTCCGGCCGCTACGCAGGATCGCGATCGCGGCGCACCGGGTCCGCCTCGGCCGGGCTCGGGAAGTGAAGGTGCCGAGGCTGCCGTCGCGCCGCGACGAGATCGGCATGCTGGCGCGGGCGGTATCCGACATGAGCCAGTCGCTTCGCCAGCGGATCGACACCATCGAGGCCTTCGCCGCCGACGTCACGCACGAACTCAAGAACCCGCTGGCATCGCTGCGGTCGGCGATCGACGGACTGGGGCAGGTCGACGACCCGGCGTTGCGGGCCCGCCTGCTGGACATTGCCGGCGACGACGTCCGCCGGCTCGACCGGCTGATCGGCGACGTCAGTGAAGCCGCCCGCACCGACGCCCTGCTGGCGCGCGCGAACTTCGAGCCGGTCGACCTCGGGCCCTTGATCGAGCAACTCGTTTCCGGCTGGGAGAACCGGCGCGAAACCGGCGATGCGCGGATCGCCTTTGCCCGGCCGCGGCGAGCGAGCACGACGGTGATGGGCGATGCCGGCCGACTCGCCCGGGCGATCGACAACCTCATCGACAATGCGGTCAGCTTCTCGCCGCCCGGCGGTCTGGTCGAAATCGCCGCCGCGCGGGTCGGCGATTCTGTGCGTATTCGCGTCGAGGACGAAGGTCCCGGAGTCCCGCTCGACGCCCGTGAGGCGATCTTTAACCGCTTCCATTCAGAACGGCCGGAGGACGAGCATTTCGGGCGCCATTCCGGATTGGGACTTGCGATCGCCCGGGCAATCGTCGAAGGCCATGACGGAGAGATTGAAGTGCAGGATCGCGACGACGCGCCGTCTGGCGCCCGATTCACCATCTGTCTTCCCGCGGCGGAGCGCGAAACATGAGCCGGCTCCTGTCCTCCGAAACGCTCCATGCCAGCACCGTCGCGCTCGAAGGCCGCGCGGTGCTGATCACCGGACCATCGGGGTCGGGCAAGTCCGACTTGACGCTGCGCCTGATCGACCGCGGCTTTACCCTTGTCAGCGACGACCAGACGATCGTTCGGCGGGACGACGGCCGGCTGATCGCAAGCGCTCCGCCCAACATCGCCGGAAAGCTGGAAATCCGGGGCGTCGGCATCGTCGACATGGATCATGTCACCGATATTCCGGTGGCGCTGCTGGTCGAGCTTACCAGCGAGATCCAACGCCTGCCCGACGACAGCCGCGAGCGACCGGTGCTCGGCGTTCCCTTGCCGCTGGTTAGCGTCGACGCGCTGACCGCTTCCTCGCCATCGAAGGTGGCGCTGGCGCTCGATCGCCTGGGCCTTCGCTTCTGATGGCGGACGCGCGGCGCCAGCCGCGCCTGCTGCTCGTCACCGGAATGTCCGGGGCGGGCAAATCCTCGGTCCTCGACGCGCTCGAGGACATGGGCTGGGATTGCGTCGAAAATCTGCCGGTATCGCTTCTCCGGCAATATGTGAATCAGGGGCTGGAAGGCGGCCGAGTCGTGCCGATCGCGGTCGGGATGGACGTTCGGAGCCGCGGTTTCGACGCCGAAGCCTTGCCCGACATATTGCGGTCGATCGCCGGCGTCAGTCCCGAGATACTGTATCTGGATTGCGCTGGGAGCGAGCTCATCCGCCGCTACGGCGAAACCCGGCGGCGCCACCCGCTAGCGCCGGACAGGCCGGCGGAAGACGGCATTGCGCGAGAACGCGGGCTTACCTCTTCCCTGCGCAACGCGGCCGATAGCGTCCTCGACACCACCGACCTGACGCCCGGCGAGCTTCGCGACGAGCTTCGCCGCCGCTACCGGAGCGATATCGACGAGCCGGTGCTGACGATCGCCTCGTTCGGCTTCGCCAAGGGAGTCGCCCGCACCGCCGATCTGGTGTTCGACATGCGCTTCCTCGCCAATCCGCACTGGGTCGACGGACTCCGCCCGCTGACCGGCGAGAATCCGGCGGTTCGCGCCTATGTCGAGAAGGACACCGCCTGGCCGGGCGCGATCGATCGGCTCGAATCACTTCTCATCGACTGGATTCCCCGCTACTGGGCAAGCGGCAAATCCTATCTGACGGTCGCGTTCGGATGTACTGGGGGACGGCACCGATCGGTCTGCGCCGCAGAGGAAATTGCCGAAAGGTTGCGAAGGGCGGGGTTTTCACCGAATGTCAGGCACAGGGACCTCGCTTCGCCGCCGAGCGACACGATTGAAGGGCCTCCCGGGCAAACCGCCACAGACAGCGAGTGAATGCATGATCGGATTAGTATTGGTGACTCACGGCCGCCTTGCGGCCGAGTTCATCGTGGCGATGGAGCATGTCGTCGGACCGCAGGAAGCGATCGAGGCGATCTGCATCGGCGGCGAGGACGACATGGAGGCCCGTCGCAAGGACATCGCCGAGGCCATCGCCAAGGTCGACCAGGGACAGGGTGTCATCATCCTCACCGACCTGTTCGGCGGCACTCCGTCCAACCTCGCCATTTCGCTGATGACAAGCGAGCGGGTCGAGGTGATCGCCGGGGTCAACCTGCCGATGCTGATCCGGCTGGAGGGCGCCCGCAAGGTGATGGGTGTCCATGCCGCGGTCGCCGCGGCGCGGGAGGCCGGGCGCAAATATATCTCGGTCGCATCCGAAGTACTCGGGGAAGCCGCCGCTTGACGGCCGTCGCCCGCGAGGTGCGAATCATCAACCGCCGCGGCCTCCACGCCCGAGCCAGCGCCAAATTCGTCACCCTCGCCAGCGAGATCGACGCCCGGATCGAAGTCGAAAAGGACGGCAGCACGGTCTGCGGCACATCGATCATGGGCCTGATGATGCTCGGCGCGGCGATGGGCGACTGCATCACCATCCGGGTCGAGGGCGATGGCGCCGAAGCGGCGCTGGACCGACTCGCGACGCTGATCGAAAGCCGCTTCGGCGAAGACTGACACTGGAGTTCTGGCCGTAAAATGCCGCGCCAAGTCACCGCCTTTTCCAACGCCACCGTCAAGCGGCTGCGCTCGCTTCGCGACAAGAAGGCGCGCCGGGCAGAAGGGCTGTTCCTTGCCGAAGGTCTGCGCATCCTCGCCGAGGCGCGGGACAGCGGTCGGCTGCCCGAGATTATCGCCTTCTCGAGCGCCGGCGCCGGTCACCCGCTGGCGGCCGAGATCATCGCCGCGACCGAAAATGCCGGCGGCGAGGCGATCGAGACCAGCGCTGAAATCCTGTCGAAGATGTCGGGCAAGGACAATCCGCAGCTTCTGCTCGCCGCCTTCCGGCAGCCGGGCACCGACCTTGCCGCGCTCGATCGCTCCGCCGCGCCCTTGTGGATCGCCGCTCAGGCGCTGCGCGATCCGGGCAATATCGGCACCATCCTGCGCACCGGCGACGCGGTCGGCGCCGGCGGGCTGATCCTGATCGACGAGTGCGCCGACCCCTTCTCGGTCGAGGCGGTTCGGGCGTCGATGGGGGCGGTCTTCACCCAGGCAATCGCGACCGCAAGCTGGGACGCGTTCGTCGCCTGGCTGCGCTCGGGCCCGGGCCAGCTGGTCGGCACCAGCCTCAATGCCTCGCAGGACTATCTCGAGGCCCGTTACGAGCAGCCCTGCGTGCTGCTGATCGGCAATGAGCAGCAGGGCCTGCCGCCCGCCTATGAAGCCGAATGCGACAGCCTGGTGAAAATCCCGATGGCGGGCAAAGCGGACAGCCTCAACGCGGCGATCGCCGCCGCGGTGATGGCGTTCCAGATCAGGGCGAGCTGGCGCGGCTAGGGAACCGGGCGCGTCGAGGCGCGCTATTCCGTCCATGAGAATATCAGCCGCCATCTCGCTTTCGCTGCTGCTTAGCGCCTGCCTCAGCCATCCACCGCCGCCGGACGCGCCCTACCGCGCGGTCGGCCAGTCGGCCGGCTGGACCATGATCATCGACGACCGCCACATCACCTTCCTCGGCGGAGACGGCCAGCCGCCGATCCAGCAGCCGGTGCCGCGGGTGATCATTGGCATCGCCGGTGAAATCTACCAGACGCCGCGGATCGGGGTGAACATCGTCCACATCCCGTGCAGCGACGGCCGCACGGCCCTCGCCTACCCCGACACCGTCCAGGTCGATGTCGACGGTCGGCGCTATACCGGCTGTGGCGGACTTTAGGCCCGGCCGCACGGCGGCGCTTGCGACGGCCTTGCTGGTCGCCGGCTGCACCAGCGTCGCTTCGAACAGCGCGACGTTCGAAGGCACGCCCTGGCAAATAATCGCGATCGACGATCGGGCGACTCCCGGCGGCGCCATGTACCAAATCGACTTTGCCGATGGACGGGTCGGCGGCCGCTTCGGCTGCAACCAGTTCGAAGGCGCCTACGCCGTCGAGGGCGAGCTGCTGATCGTCAGCGATGTCGTGGCGACCCAGATGGGCTGCTCCGAGCCGGCGGCGAGTTTCGAGAGCCGCGGCATTGCCGTGCTCCTGCAGCCGATGCGCATGGACTGGCCGGCCGGCCGCCGACTGACACTCGGCAATGCCGCCGGGACGATCACGCTGGAGCGTTTCGACTAGTTACTCCGCCGCCAGTTTCGGCGACTCCTCGTCGGTTGACTTGACCAGCTTGGTCAGCGGTCTTGGGCTCGCCTCGACCATCGGCGGCGTGTCCATCGTCTTGGCGCTGCCGGCGCCCAACGTCTCGAAGCGGCGGGCCTGGGTCAGCACCTGGCTTTCGAAGCTGCCGACCATCTGGTTGTAGGCGGTGTTGGCGGTCGCAAGGTTCTTGCCCATCCGCCCCATATGTTCAGCCATGGTCGCAAGTCGTGAGTGCAACTCCTTGGCAAGACGAGCGATCTCCTCGGCTGCGTCGTTCCGGCCCGACTGCTCCCAATAATGAGCCGCGGTCCGGGCGACGACCACCAGATTGGTCGGCGTGGCGAGCAGCACCTTGCGCTCGAACGCCCACTCCCAAAGGGTAGGCTCGATCTCGAGGGCCGCATTCAGAAAGTGCTCTCCGGGCACATACATGACCACCAACTCGGCCGAATCCCCGAATTGCGCCCAATAGGCCTTCGACCCAAGCTGCTGGGCGTGCGCCCGGATCGATGCGACGTGCGCCTGAAAACATGCCGCGCGCTTGTCGTCGTCGACCTCGTCGCAGGCGTCGAGATAGGCGTTCAGCGAACATTTCGCGTCGATGATCAGCTGGCGACCGCCCGGCAGGCGCACCACGACATCGGGCCGAAGCTTGCCGTCCTCGCCGTCAACCGACACTTCGGTACGGAAATCGGCGTATTCGCTAAGGCCCGCATGCTCGAGCACATTCTTCAGGCTCTGCTCGCCCCAACGTCCTCGCGCCTTGGGCGACGAGCGCAAGGCATTGACGAGGTTACGGGTTTCGTCGCGAACCTGCCCCTGCCCCGCGCGGACCAGCTCGACCGCCTCGCGCAGCCCGGCATAATGGTCGACTCGCTCTTTCTCGACCGACTGAAGCTTCTCCTGATAGGTTTTGAGCAGCAGTTCGACCGGCGTCACTGCCTGGGTGAATTTCTCGCCGGCCTGCTCGATGAACGCCTTGCGCGCCTCGCCTAGCAATTTGCCACCGATCTCGTGGAATTGCGCTGACAGACTCTCCTTCGCTTCGCGAAGCGCCTCCAACTGCTGCTTAAACGATCGCTCTCGCTCCTCCTGAGCGGCTCGCAGGACCGCCAGATCGCTTGCCGCCGAGCGATTTGCATCCCGCTCCTCGACCACATTGTCGAGCTGTAAGCGGAGATTCGCGATCATATCCTTGCTCGACGCAGCGGCGCGGCTGCCGATCAGCCAGCCGATCACCGCGCCCAGAACCAGCGCCGCAACCGCAATCAGACCAATAACCCCCGCGTCCACACTCCGACTCCCGTGATTGGAACAGAATGGGAACCCTAGACAGGATCAGGGACAGCCTCAAGCCGAACATTCGTCCTGGCGAGAAGCGGAAACGACCAAGCCGTCCATAAAAGGGAACCGGCCGCCGGATTGCTTCGCTAGGCTCGCAACGAAGAGGAGGGACATATGTCGATTCGCAAGATGATTTCGCTGCACCCGGACGTGCAGGGCCATGTCAACCAGCCGCTCGGCGATGCAGTCCATCATCTGATGTACTGCGCCAAGATGTGCCTGTCCTGCGCCGACGCCTGCTCGGCCGAGAAGATGGACATGGTGCAGTGCATCCGCACCTGCATGGATTGCGCCGATGTCTGCGAGGCGTCCGCCCGCCTCGGGCTGCGCCGCGCCGGGTCGAACGAGGCGGTGCTGAAAGAGATGCTCGAGTTTTGCGGCCGGGTCTGCGAGGCCTGCGCGGTCGAGTGCGAGAGCCATGACCATGAGCATTGCAAGCTGTGCGCGCAGATCTGCCGCGAATGCGCCGAGGATTGCCGCAAGGCCGCGGCGTCGATCACGCCGGCTTAAAAAACTCCGGCAGCCCAAAGAGCGGTCGTGAAATTGGCTGCGCCGTGCGCCGCCCACCCGGGCAGGATCGAGCCGTGGCCGAACCGCTCGTTGAGCCAGCCGTTGAACCAGCCGAGCGTGCCGGAGAACAGAATCGCAAAGATAACCAGACCCGTGCCGACGCCGGGAACGAAGCCGATCAACCCGTGCACGGCGCCGAACAGGACCGCCTGTACCGTATTGCCTTTGGCGAATCCCCAGCGGCGGATCAGGTTGCGGCCAATCACCCCGCGGAAAAGAATTTCCTCGCTAAGCGAAGTCTGGACCAGCGCCTTGGCCGCCGCAACGACGATCAGGACAGCGCCCCCGGCTTCGGCCGCCGAATGGGTGGTGCCCTCGCGCGCGACGAACTCCGCCATTGCCGGTATAGTCAACACGCCGGCGGCGACGATCAGGCCGACAACCAATCCAATCGCGACCGGGGCCAGCGGCGAGGCGGTGAGACCGATGAACTCGTGAAACGGGCGCGGCCGGCGTACGATCAGCCAGGCCACGAGGGCGATGACCAGGACTACGCCGAGTTGCACCAGCGCGGAACCGATTGCGTTCGCCATAAGTCCCCCTCCACCGTCGGGGAGACCCTATCATGATGCACCAATGCAATGAAATTCGCAGGCCGAAGCCGTGCGCTGCCGACCCAAAGTCGGTATCGGCGCCGCGTCAGGCTGCCTTTTTAGGCTGCTCTTTCCGCTGCTTGGCGAGCTTCTTGAGGATCATTTCGCGCTTCAGCCGCGACAGATGGTCGATGAACAGCACGCCCTCGAGGTGGTCCATCTCATGCTGCAGGCAGGTCGCCAGCAGCCCCTCGATCTCCTCGTCGTGCGCCTTGCCTGTCTCGTCGAGCCAGCGCGCCCGGATTCGGTCCGGCCGCTCGACGTCGGCATATTGGTCGGGCACCGACAGGCAGCCCTCGGTGTAGGGTACCGGAACCTTCGACGTCTCGAGAATTTCCGGATTGACGAATATCCGCGGGTCCCGGACCGGCTCGCCGCCTTCTTCCTGTGGCTCCTGCAAGTCGATCACCAGCACCCGCTTGGGCACGCCGACCTGGATCGCGGCCAGGCCGATGCCCGGCGCCGCATACATCGTCTCGAACATGTCGGCGATCAGCGCCCGCAGCGCGTCGTCGACCTTCTCGACCGGCGAGGAGATCTGCCGCAGCCGCGGATCGGGCACTTCGACGATGGGCAAAATGGCCATGGCGCTAATTTAGTCTTTCAAGGCAACAGGTTCAAGCGACCGGGCGGCGCGCCCGCAAGGCCTGGGCAAGCGTCCCCTCGTCGAGATAGTCGAGCTCGCCGCCGACCGGAAGCCCGTGGGCGAGCTGGGTCAGGCGGATCGGGAAATTCTCCAGCCTTTCAACGAGGTAGTGGGCGGTCGTCTGGCCCTCGAGAGTCGCGTTCATCGCCAGCACCACCTCGTCGATGCCGCCGGCGTCGACTCGCGCCACCAGCCGATCGATGGTGAGATCCTCGGGGCGCACCCCTTCCAGCGCCGACAATCGACCGCCGAGCACATGGTAGCGGCCGGGAAACAGCCGCGAGCGGTCGAGCGCCCAGAGGTCGGCGACTTCCTCGACGACGCACAGGGATTTCTCGTCGCGGCGCGGGTCGCGGCAGATCGCGCACGGGTCGGAGGTGTCGACATTGCCGCACGTCGAGCAGGTCGACAGCCGGTCAGCGACCTGCTGCAGGGCGACCAGCAGCGGTTCCAGCGCCGCCTGGCGCCGCTTCATCAAATGCAGCACCGCGCGGCGCGCCGAGCGCGGTCCGAGCCCGGGTAGCCGGGCCAGCGCCTGCGCCAATGCTTCGATTTCCTGCGACGCCATGGCACCTCTTAGCGTTCGGGCTGATGATTGAAACCAGCACTGTCCGGGGGACAGTGCGTTTCAATCATTGTCGAAGCCCTGTCCTTTCTCCAAAGCATCAACGGAAGAGCAGCCTTTCGACGGGCTCAGGGCGAACGGAGTGGCGAACAGCTTGCGCATCATTTTCATGGGCAGCCCGGACTTCGCGGTGCCGACGCTCGATGCGCTGGTCGATGCAGGGCATCAGGTCGTGGCCGCTTATTGTCAGCCCCCGCGGCCCGCCGGGCGCGGGAAAGCGCCGCGACCAACTCCGGTGCAGATTCGCGCCGAACAGCTCAGAATCCAGGTGCGAAGCCCGAAAAGCCTCAGAGACGCCGAGGAGCAGGCGCGCTTCGCGGCGCTCGACGCCGACCTGGCGGTGGTCGCCGCCTACGGGCTGATCCTGCCCGGGCCGATCCTCGAGGCGCCGAGAGCCGGCTGCATCAACGTCCATGCCTCGCTTTTGCCCCGCTGGCGGGGCGCGGCGCCGGTCCAGCGCGCGATCCTCGCCGGCGACGCGGTGAGCGGAGTGACCATCATGCGCATGGACGAAGGCCTCGACACCGGCCCGATGCTGCTCAAGCGGGAGCTTGTCCTCGACGGCAAGAATGCCGGCCAAGTCACGGAGGAGCTTGCCAAACTCGGAGCTTCTGCGCTGCTCGAATGGCTGTCCGATTCGCGCGCGCACCCGGCCGTGCCGCAACCCGACGAAGGCGTCACCCATGCGCCCAAGGTCGACAAGGCCGAGGCGCGGATCGACTGGCGCCGCAGCGCGAAGGAAATCGAGCGCCAGGTGCGCGCCTTCGCGCCGTCCCCCGGCGCCTGGTTCGAAGCGAGTAGCGAGCGCATCCGTCTGCTCGACGCCGAAATCGACAAAGCCGGCGGCAAGCCTGGCGAAGTGCTCGACGAGGAACTTGGCATCGCCTGCGCCCAGGGCTCGATCCGCCCGCTCGCCGTCCAGCGCGCCGGGCGCGGGGCAATGACTCCCGCTGAGTTGCTGCGCGGCTTCCCGATTCCCGAAGGCACCATCCTCGCGTGACCCGCTGGCGGCTAATCCTCGAATATGACGGCCGCCCGTTCATGGGCTGGCAGCGACAGGAGCATGGCCCCTCGGTCCAGCAGCGGCTTGAGGAGGCGATCCTGCGGATGACCGGCGAGCCGGCCGCGGTCCATGGCGCGGGCCGCACCGACGCCGGTGTCCACGCGCTGGCGATGAGCGCCCATGTCGACATTGCCAAGACGCTGACTCCGCACCGGCTGCGGGAGGGGTTGAACGCTCTGGTCAGGCCGGAGCCGATCGCGCTGCTCGCGGCCGAGCAGGTCGCCGACGACTGGCACGCCCGCTTTTCCTGCATCGGACGGCGCTATCGCTACCGGATATCGAACCGCCATGCCCCGCCGGCGCTCGACCGCGGCCGAGTCTGGCACATCGCCGCACCACTCGACGTGAAGGCGATGGCGGCCGGCGCGACAATGCTGGTCGGCAATCACGATTTCACCACCTTCCGCTCCGCCCACTGCCAGTCGGACAGTCCGGTCAAGACGCTCGACCGGCTCGAGGTCGCGCGCGAAGGCGATGAAATCCGGATCGAGGCGGCGGCGCGCAGCTTCCTTCACCACCAGGTGCGCTCGATGGTCGGCTGCCTGGCGCTGGTCGGCCGCGGGCAATGGGCGGCGGACGACATCGCCAAGGCGCTCGAGGCCCGCGACCGCGCCGCGCTGGGCCTCAACGCGCCTCCGGACGGGCTCTACTTCGTCGAGGCTGTATATCCCTGATCCTCCCGGGAACGGGGAGGTGGCAGCGCGCAGCGCTGACGGAGGGGGCCCCCTCCACCACGCCGCTTCGCGTCGCGGTCCCCCTCCCCGTTCCGGGGAGGATTTAAACCAGCATCTCCCGCGCCAAAGGCTGGCTGAGGAACGCCTGCGGGCTCGCTGAAAGCCCATAGGCCCCGGCGCAGAAGATGGCGACGAGATCGCCCGGCGCGGCGCGCGGCAAAGCGACATCGTCCGCCAGAAGATCGAGCGGCGTGCACAGGCAGCCGGTGATCGTCGCCTCCTCGTCCGCAGGAGCCCCGAAAGCGCCGGCGATCGCGACCGGGTAATTGCGCCGCAGCAGCTGGCCGAAATTGCCGCTCGCCGCCAGCATGTGATGAAGCCCGCCGTCGGTCGTAAGGAAGGTCCGGCCGCGGCTTTGCTTGCGGTCGACGATCCTGGTCAGATAGACCCCCGCTTCGCCGACCAGCCAGCGGCCGAGCTCGATCGCGAACTTGGTTTCCGCGAGAATTTTCGGCGCCTCTGCAATAGCTTGTCCAAGAGACTTGCCGATTGCTGACAGGTCGAGCTGCTCCTCGCCGTGGAAATAGGGGATGCCGAAGCCGCCGCCGAGGTTGACCTCGGGCGGCGTCGCGCCGGCTGCTTCGGCGATATCGGCCACAAGCGCGATCGTCGCACGCTGCGCCTCGATCAACGCGTCGGCGGCAAGCGATTGCGAGCCGGCGAAGACGTGCAGCCCGCGCCAGTCGGCGCCGGCGTCGAGCAGGCGGCGGACCAACGCCGGGACGCAATCATGATCGACTCCGAACGGGCTCGCCGCCCCGCCCATCTTCATCCCCGCGCCTTTCAGCGCGAAGGGTGGATTGACCCGTACCGCCAGCTTCGGCCGTAAGCCGGCCCGGTCGGCGATGACCAGCGCCCGGCCCACCTCGCTTTCGCTTTCGAGGTTGATCGTCACTCCAGCGCCAATCGCTACCTCCAGCTCCGCGTCGCGCTTGGCCGGCCCGGCGAAGCTGACCGGCGCATCGACGCCCGCCTCGCGGAGCCGCTCAAGCTCGCCGACGGAGGCGACGTCGAAGCCGTCCACATGGCTAGTAATCCATGATAGCAATGGACCGTAATGGTTTGCCTTCACTGCATAATGAAGCGCAACGCCGAAAGGCATCGCAGCCCGGAATTGGTCGATCCGCCGCGCGATCAGGCCCCTGTCATAGACGAACAGCGGCGTCCCCCCAGCCTCCTCCACTAGGCTCTCGGCGGTGCGCCCGCCGATCAGCAGCCGCCCCTGATCGTCGCCGGCGAAATCGCCCGGGATCGGCCCCATCTCTTTCATGCCAGCTCCTCGACCAGCGTCGCGCGATCGACCTTGCCATTGGGGCCGACCGGAAGCGCCTCGCGCCACAGGATCCGCCTGGGCTGCATATAGGCGGGCAGCTCGGCCGCGAGATGGGCGCGCAGCCGTTCCTCGGCCCTCTCGCCGCTCGCTACCGCCACCAGCAGCACCGCCTGACCGGTCCGCTCGTCGGCTACGCCAATCGCCAGTGCCTCGCGTACCGCGCCGCTGGCCAGCGCCGCTTCCTCGATCTCGGTCGGGCTCAACCGGTTACCGCTAACCTTGATCATCGCGTCGTCGCGGCCGCGAAAGCGGATCAGCCCGTCGGCGCCCCGCACCACGCGGTCGCCGGACCAGACCGCCGTCCCGCCATGGCGCGAAAAGGCGGGCGCCGGCCGAAATCGCTGCGCGGTGCCGGCCGGATCGCGCCAATAGCCTTTCGCGACCAGCGGCCCGGCATGGACCAGCTCGCCCTCCTCGCCGGCTTCGGCCTCGCTTCCGTCGGGCAAAGCGACCATCACCTCGGCGAACGGAACCGGGGTGCCGACGCTGTCGGGATGATCGTCGACCAGCGCCGGATCGAGGCTGGTCGAGCGGAACGCCTCGGTCAGGCCGTACATCAGGTGCAGCTTCGCTTGCGGAAACAGCGCCCGCAGCCCGCGGACCACCGGCAGCGGCAAATGCCCGCCGCTGTTGGTCAGCGTGCGCAGGCTTGTCCCCTGCCCCTGCCAGTCGGCTTCGATCAGTTGCAGCCACAGCGGCGGAACGCCGGCCAGCAAAGTGACGTCATGACGCCCGACCGCCCGAATAACGTCCCTTGGCAACAGATAGTCGAAGGCGATGACATGCCCCCCCGCCGCCCAGGTCGAAAACAGCTGGCTCTGGCCGTAATCGAACGCCAGCGGCAGCACCGCCAGGGTGCGGTCGTCGGGCCGCAAAGCGAGATAATGAGCGACCCCGACCGCCCCCAGCCAGAGATTGGCGTGACTCAGCATCACCCCCTTGGGCAGCCCGGTCGAGCCCGAGGTGTAGAGCAAAGCGGCGAGCGCATCGGGCTCGGCCGCCGACGGCCCAAGCGGATTGTCGGCCGTAACCCACTCCTCCAGCGCAATCAGCCGCGCATCGGCCCGGTCGCGCCCTTCCAGGCTCGCCAGCCGGGCCTGGTTGGCGATCAGCAGCCCGGCGCCGCTGTCGGCAAGGATATGCGCCGCCTGAGCCCGCTTCAGCACCGGGTTGATCGGCACATGAACCAGTCCGGCCCGGGCGCAGGCCAGCGGCAGCACACAGGCGAGAACCGACTTGCCCATCCAGCTCGCCACCCGGTCGCCGGGCGCCAGGCCGGCGCGGAGCAGCGCCGCTGCCGTCCGTCCGACCTCCGCCTCGAGCGCGGCATAGTCGAGCGTCGCGCCGCCTGCGGTCAGCGCCAAAGCATCCCGCTTGCCGAGCAATGCGAGATGATCGAGCGGACGGGGCGTCGGGTCGGGACTGTTCTTGTGTTCCGTCATCGCGGCCCCGGATAGCAATCCGAAGGATAGAATACAGCCTAACGCAGCCGGATTGCGTCAATGCTTGCCCGCTCTCGGCGCATCCCCTAGGCGCGCCGCGATGCAGCCCAAACCCAAGCCAACGACCGGACAGACTCCCGAAAGCGTCGAGACCACCCTTCGCGGGCTGCTCGCCGAGACGCTGGCCATGAAGCCGGCGAGGGTCGCTGCCTTCGACGCCGAGACGCCGTTATTCGGCGCTCTGCCCGAGTTCGATTCGATGGCGGTCGCGACCTTCCTCACCGGCTTCGAGGAGCGTTTCGCGGTGCTGATCGAGGATGACGACGTCGAAGCGGAAGATTTCGCGACATTCGGCACCCTGCTGGCGTTCGCCAGGCGAATCGCCCTTCGCTGAATGGGCTATTCCGCCGCCATCGCCTCAAATTCCTCGGCGGCGAGATATTTCTCGGCGTCGAGCGCGGCCATGCAGCCGGTGCCGGCGGCGGTCACCGCCTGGCGATAGATTTTGTCCATCACGTCGCCGCAGGCGAACACGCCGGCTACGCTGGTCCGGGTGGTCCCCGGCTCGACCTTGATATAACCGTCGTCGTCGAGGTCGAGCTTGCCGGCGAACAGCTCGGTCGCGGGTGTGTGACCGATGGCGACGAAGGCGCCCTCGACGTCAAGCCGTCTGATCGCCCCGCCTTGCCGGTCGCGAATGTCGAGGCCGACCAGGGCTTCGGGCTCGCCACCGGCGATGAACTCCGCAACCTCGTGGTTCCAGACGATCTTGATGTGCGGATTGGCGAACAACCGGTCCTGCAGGATCTTCTCGGCGCGAAGGCTGTCGCGGCGGTGGATCAGGGTGACGTCGGTGCTGTGGTTGGTGAGGTAGAGCGCTTCCTCGACCGCGGTGTTGCCGCCACCGATTACCGCGACCTTCTTGCCGCGATAGAAAAAGCCGTCGCAGGTGGCGCAGGCCGACGCGCCCTTGCCCTTCATATGCTCTTCGGACGGAAGGCCCAGCCATTTGGCCTGGGCGCCGGTCGCGACCACCACCGAGTCGGCATGATATTCGGTGCCGCCGTCGCCGGTCAGGACGAACGGCCGGCGCGAGAAATCGACCGCGGTGATGTGGTCCCACACGACCTTGGTGCCGACATGCTCGGCCTGGGCCTGCATTTCCTCCATCAGCCACGGGCCCTGGATGACATCGCGGAAGCCGGGATAATTCTCGACATCGGTGGTGGTGGTCATCTGGCCGCCGGGCTGGATTCCCTGAATGACGATCGGCGAAAGCCCGGCGCGCGCCGCATAGATGGCGGCGGTCAGGCCGGCCGGGCCCGAGCCGAGGATGGCGACGCGCGTCGAAATGCTGTTGGTCATCGAAGTGCTCATTTAATGCGGATCAAGGATTAAACCAGCCGCGACTGGTTGAGCGCCGCTTCGATGAAGCCGGCGAATAGCGGATGGGGCGCGTAAGGGCGGCTCTTGAGCTCCGGATGGAACTGGACCCCGACGAACCAGGGATGGTCGGGCCGTTCGACGATTTCCGGCAGCTGCCCGTCGGGCGACATGCCCGAGAACACCAGCCCGCCGCTTTCCAGGGCCTCGCGATAGCGTGCGTTGACCTCGTAGCGGTGGCGGTGGCGCTCGCTGATTTCGGTCGTGCCGTAGAGGGCGGCGGCGTGGCTGTTGCCGGCCAGTTTCGCCGGATAGGCGCCAAGCCGCATGGTGCCGCCGAGGTCGCCGTCGGCGGCGCGCTCCTGCAGGCCTTCGTCGCTCATCCACTCGGTGATCAGGCCGACCACCGGTTCTGGCGTCTCGCCGAATTCGGTGGTTGATGCCTGGGCGATGCCGGCGGTGTTTCGGGCCCCCTCGATGCACGCCATTTGCATCCCGAGGCAGATGCCGAAGAACGGCACCTTGCGCTCGCGGGCGAAGCGGACGGAGGCGATCTTGCCCTCGCTGCCGCGCTCGCCAAAGCCGCCCGGCACGAGAATTCCATTGAGCGGCTCCAGCTCGGCGGCGAGGCCGTTGCCCTCCGCCTCGAACAGTTCGGCGTCCAGCCAGCGGATGTTGACCTTGACGCGATTGGCCAGCCCGCCGTGAATCAGCGCCTCGTTGAGGCTCTTGTAGGCATCCGGCAGGCCGACATATTTGCCGACCACGCCGATCGTTACCTCGCCATCGGTATTGTCGAGGCGGTCCATGATGTCGTGCCAGCGGGCAAGGTCGGGCTCGGGGGCATCGTCGATACCGAAGGCGCGCAGCACCTCGGCATCGAGTCCCTCGCGGTGATATTGCAGCGGCACATCGTAGATCGAGCGGGCGTCCTGCGCCTCGATCACCGCTTCCTTGGAGACGTTGCAGAACAGGGCGATCTTCTCGCGCTCGCTGGTCGGCAGCGGCCGCTCGCAGCGGCACAGCAGCACGTCCGGCTGAACCCCGAGGCTGGAGATTTCGCGGACGCTGTGCTGGGTCGGTTTGGTCTTGAGCTCCCCGGCCGCGTTGATCCACGGCACCAGCGTCGTGTGGACGCTCACCGTCCGGTCGCGGCCGAGGTCGTTGCGAAGCTGGCGGAGCGCCTCGACGAACGGCAGGCTCTCGATGTCGCCGACGGTGCCGCCGATCTCGCAGATGACGAAGTCCAGCCCGTCGATTTCGGCCAGCGCAAATTCCTTGATGGCGTTGGTGACGTGCGGAACGACCTGGACGGTCGCGCCGAGATAATCGCCGCGCCGTTCGCGGGCGATGATGTCGCTGTAGATTCGGCCGGTGGTGATATTGTCCGACTGCTTGGCCGTAACGCCGGTGAAGCGCTCGTAATGGCCAAGATCGAGGTCGGTTTCGGCGCCGTCGTCGGTGACATAGACTTCGCCGTGCTGATAAGGCGACATCGTTCCCGGATCGACGTTGAGATAGGGGTCGAACTTGCGGATTCGGACTTTGTAGCCACGCGCCTGGAGCAGCGCCCCGAGCGCTGCGGAGAGAAGACCTTTGCCAAGCGATGAAACCACGCCGCCGGTGACGAAAATGAACCGCGCCATGGGAGTTGAGGCTTAGGGTGCTTGCCACCGGTGAGGCAAGCCGTGGACTCGAAAAAAGTTAGAGCGTTGCCGAACCGCCTATTGCGCGAACGGGACTGCGGGGCCGGATTCGTTCTGCGGCTCGTTCTGCGCCGGCGCATCGTCGGACGGCTGGCCGGGGCCAGGCGCGACGAGCGGCGGCGAATCATCCGCCGGGGGCGCTACCGGCGCGACCTGGTTGACCAGCGATGTGTCGACCGTCGCCGCTTCCCGCGATACTCCGGCGACCGCCGCCAAGGTGATCGACAATATGACGAACAGGCCGCCCAATATCGCCGTGAAGCGAGTCAGGAAATCCGATGCTCCCCGGGCCGACATCAGCCCGGACGAACTGCCGCCGACGCCTAGGCCGCCGCCTTCCGAGCGCTGCATCAGGATGACGCTGACCAGCGCGACTGCGACGATTGTCTGAACGACGAGTAAAAAGGTGAACACAGGCGGGCTTTC
>CAYUWJ010000132.1:0-16410 GCA_964448315.1 uncultured Sphingomonas sp.
CTCGCGAGTCCGACATTTGCGACCAATACCTCTAAGCATATCGGCGTAACCTGATACTTACGCCTTCCACTCATTTTCAGACATTAGACCGGCGGCAGCACCGAAACCCTTTCGTGAACATAATCTATTTGGGTTTGCCCGGTTTGTCCGGTTTGCCTGGTTTCTTGGGTTTGCCCGGCTTGTCAGGCTTTTCCTTTCCATTCCCAGCGGCTTCCTCGAGCTCCGCTTCAACGGTTCCGAAGCCGTCACCGAGCTTGGATCCTGTCGCCTGCGTCGAGGCAATCAGGCCGAGCCCTATCAGCGCGGCGAGCAGCGAATATTCGATTGCGGAAACTCCGCGATCGTCGGACAAAAGTCGTGCAAACCATCTCATGGTAGGTTTGCGTTAATGCGAGCCAAGCTAACCCGCGAATAACAACTATGATCAACAGTCCGTTAACGGCCCGCAGTGCTTTGAAGACAGACCTAAGCGGCTAATGTCCGCAAATGGGTGTGGAAAGGGGCGTTGGCGCTCGGCTTCTTAGGGTGAAAAGCGGACAGAAAGAGAAGACTGCAACGCCAGTGAACCAAGAGGCTGGCCCGCCGATTACAGTTTATATCGGAAGTCTCTTTTAACAGGTATATAATGGGACGGAGTCGACGAGTCGTTATCGACTGAGGGTGCCTCTGCGCGTCTCTTGTAGGGTCGCCCAATTCGAGGAAACCCAAATGCACAGGATCGCAACGCTCGCGCTTCTCGCCGCCGCCTGCGCAACCGCGGCCATTGCCCAAAAAGGCGGAAAACCGCAGCCTTCGACGCCTCTCACCGCTGAGATCGGTTACACCTACATTTCTGGAAAGTCCGTCGATTTACGCCTGGCCAATGAGGATGCGACGGGGGCAGTAACTCTCCACAAAGTCAGCGGCGGCACCATACCGCAATTCGACCTAGGTCCACGGGCTCAGCAGCAAATTGCGTTCATTGAAAGAATCAACAACAAGGGAACTCTAAAGCTGCTTACTTATGAACCCACCGGGACCGGGAGCGTAACGACAACGGACATCACAACAATCTATAACGGGCCCGGGAGTGTCGGAAGTTTGAGCTTCTCAAATGATGGCTCAAAGATCGCATTTTTCGCCGTGAGTGACGGGACAGCGGGAATCATTCGGGTTTACGAAGTGGCGAGCGGTTCAACTACAACCCTGGGTACCGTCGGTTTCGCAAATAACATCGCCTGGTACCACGACGACGGCGACGGCCTCGTTTACATCAATATGGACGAGGTGACAGGCATCCACAGAATCTATGAAATGGACCTGGCGGGCACCAGCACGTTGCTGCTTGAGGAGCCGAACATCGAGCATGTGGACACCGCGCGGACCAGCAAGGACCTGCTTGTCAGCTACAGCCGACCCGGCCTGAACGAAATCCGCGTCGGGCGCTGGTCGAACGGCAGTTATGCAAACGAGCGCGTGGTCGCCGGACTGCTAGCGCACTTCAACTGCAACGACACAAAATTCGTCTACCGTGGCTATGACCGGAGAAAGCGGCCGACCTACAAATACCACTATACGACGAACTCAAGTTCGACGTTTTCGACAGACAACAATATCCACCACACCGATTGGATGCCGACGTGCTGAACGAGGTGTGTCCGTCACATCTCGAAGATATCGGCGCCTCACGGAGAGCCTTCGGCTGCTAGTCGGCCTACTGCGCGGTTCAGATGGTGTGCAACTAGTGTCCGCTTTGGGTCGAATGCAGACATTAGCGTAGTGTCCGGTTTGGGCCGAAAGCAGACATTAGCGCCGAACAAAAAAAGCCCCGGAGCGGATCTCCGGGGCTTCTTTTTGGCCGAAGCGTTCGGCGCGTTACGCGTTTTCAGGCTCGCGTTTAGCATCGACCGTCTGCTTCGAGGCCGGCTCGTCCTGCTTGTCGCCGATCCGCTTCTGCCGGTCGTCGGACTCGCCGCCAATGTCGATCTTCCGCGGCTTCATCGCCTCGGGAATCTCGCGCACCAGGTCGATCCGCAGCAGCCCGTCCTTCAGGTCCGCGCCGGTCACATGAATGTGGTCGGCGAGCGCGAAGCGCCGCTCGAACGAGCGGTTGGCGATGCCGCGATGGATGTAGGACTGATTGTCCTCCTCCGACTTCTTGCCGGTGACGATCAGCACATTCTGCTGGGCGGTGATGTCGATCTCTTCGCGCCTGAACCCGGCGACGGCAAGCTCGATCCGATACTGGTTATCGTCGAGCCGGACGAGATCGAACGGCGGGTAATTCTCGCCATTCTGGGCCGCCGAGCTGTTCTCGAGCATGTCGAACAGTCGGTCGAACCCGACAGTGGAGCGCCGGAAGGGCGCAAAATCGAAAGCGTTACGCATTTTTCGTCCTCCAGTTTGAGCGACAGACGGAACGCGCAGCCACGAAGCGGCCGTTCGCCCCGTCGCCGGGCCCATTTGGCGCCCGGCAATTCAAAAATTAGGCAGCAAACCGCCATTTTCAAGAGGTCGGGGAGCAGATTTTGCAGAAGCGATTCCGTCACTCGTCGAATCGACAATTGCCGGAAGCGGTCGATCAGCTAGGCAGAACACAGGGGGTCTGTTTCGATGCGCGATTTTCTCTTCCTGCCCGGCAACGCCCGGTTCGCCGATTTCGGACTATTGCTGCTGCGCTTGGCGACCGGCGCCTTCCTCATCTTCCAGAGCCACGACAATGTGCTGAGCGCGACGCGGATGGACGAGTTCGCGGGCTTCCTGGCGCAATTCAACTTCGTCTACCCCGAGCTGATGGCGCCGCTTTCGGTCTATGCCCAGTTCGCCGCCGGGATCGCCTTCATCCTCGGCCTGTTCACCCGCTGGTTCGGACTGATCACCGCCTTCAACTTCCTCGTCGCGGTGTGGATGGTCCACTGGAGCGACCCGGTGCCGGGCATCTGGCCAGCGGCGATCCTGATTTTCCTCGGCCTCTATTTCGGGTTGCGGGGGTCCGGGCGTTACGGATTGGACACAGTTTTCGAGGGACGTGCCAAGCGACGCTATCGCTGAACGGGGAGTGCTTGGCACGGTTCGAAACCCGGCCCTATAGCAGTCGCGCATGGCCGACCTCTTCTCCTCATCCGCATCGCCCACCCCCGACAGCTACGACGCCTCGTCGATCGAGGTGCTGGAGGGACTAGAGCCGGTTCGCCGCCGGCCGGGCATGTATATCGGCGGCACCGACGCCCGCGCCCTCCATCACCTCGCCGCCGAAGTGATCGACAATGCAATGGACGAGGCGGTCGCCGGCCACGCCAGCCGCATCGAAGTGGTGCTGGAGCCCGGTAACCGGATGACCGTCACCGACAATGGCCGCGGCATTCCGGTCGACCCGCACCCCAAATTCCCCAAGCGCTCGGCACTGGAAGTGATCCTCACCACCCTCCATTCGGGCGGCAAGTTCGATGGCAAGGTCTATTCGACTAGCGGCGGGCTGCACGGCGTCGGGGTCAGCGTCGTCAATGCGCTGTCGAGCGAGACCATCGTCGAAGTGGCTCGCGACAAGACGCTCTACCGCCAGACCTTCTCGAAGGGCCTCGCTACCTCGAAGCTTCAGGAGGTCGGCGCCGCCCCCAACCGCCGCGGCACTACCGTCACGTTCACGCCCGACACGGAGATTTTCGGCGCCGACGCGCGCTTCGATCCGGCCCGGCTCTATCGGCTGGCGCGCTCCAAGGCCTATCTGTTCGCCGGGGTCGAGATCCGCTGGCGCTGCGACCCGTCGCTTGCCTCCTCCGAAGTGCCCGAGACGGCTGAGTTCCAGTTCCCGGGCGGGCTCGCCGACCACCTCGCCGAGGAACTGGGGACACGCGAATGCGTCACCGCCGTGCCGTTCACCGGCCGCCAGGACTTCCCCAATGGCCAGGGCTCAGCCGAATGGGCGGTCGCCTGGCCATTGTGGTCGGACGGCGCGCAAAGCTATTATTGCAACACCATCCCGACCCCCGACGGCGGCACCCACGAAGCGGGCTTGCGCGCCGCTTTGACCAAGGGCATCCGCGCGTTCGGCGAGCTGATCGGCAACAAGCGCGCCCGGGACATCACCGCCGACGATGTCTTCAACGGCATCGAGCTGATGCTGTCCCTGTTCATCCGCAACCCCCATTTCCAGAGCCAGACCAAGGACCGGCTGACCAGCCTCGAGGCGGCGCGGCTGGTCGAGGCGGCGGTGCGCGACCATTTCGATCATTATCTCGCCGACAATATGGATCGCGGCCGGGCGCTGTTGGGCGCGATCGTCGAGCGCACCGAGGAGCGGCTCAAGCGCCGCGCCGAGCGCGAGGTCAAGCGCAAGACCGCGACCAGCGCCCGCAAGCTCCGCCTGCCCGGCAAGCTCACCGATTGCGCCAACGACGATCCCCACGACACCGAGCTGTTCATCGTCGAGGGCGACAGCGCCGGCGGCTCGGCCAAACAGGCGCGCGACCGCAAGACCCAGGCGATCCTGCCGATCCGCGGCAAGATCTTGAACGTCGCCTCGGCCACTGCCGACAAGATCCGCGCCAACAGCGAGATCGCCGACCTGACGCTGGCACTTGGCTGCGGCCTTCGCGACCAGTTCGACGAGGATTCGCTGCGCTACGAGCGGGTGATCATCATGACCGACGCCGACGTCGACGGCGCCCATATCGCCACTCTGCTGATGACCTTCTTCTTTCAGGAAATGCCCGAGCTGGTGCGCCGCGGCCACCTCTACCTCGCCCAGCCGCCGCTCTACCGCCTGACCTCGGGCGCAAGGACCCTCTACGCCCGCGACGACGCCCACCGCGCCGAGATCGAGGCCGCTGAGTTCAAGGGCAAAAAGGTCGACGTGTCGCGCTTCAAGGGCCTGGGCGAGATGAACCCCGGCCAGCTGCGCGAAACCACCATGGACCCGGCCACCCGCTCCTTGCTGCGCATTACCCTCCCGACCGAATATCAGGACCGCCAGCCGGTCAAGGACCTGGTCGAGCGGCTGATGGGCCGCGATCCGGCGAAGAGGTTCGAGTTCATCCAAAACAGCGCCGCGGCGGTGGATGAGGGAGCAATCGATGCTTGATCCGGTGAATCATGCACCGATGGTGCTCGATTGATGCCTGACTCAGTCGCGGCATGAGCCTGTATCGGCCAGAATTTGAGCGGGCATTGCATGTCTTCGCGAGTGTCAGTCAGGATGTCGTACAACGCGGGTTCGCGCGACCCGTTCTGGTTGGCGGCGCGGCGGTCGAACTTTATTCGGCGAGCGATATCGCAACCGGCGACTTTGATCTCGTCACGGCCCGGCAGGACATACTGGAGTCCACACTCAGAGAACATGGCTTCGTCGAGCCATCGGGAGCAGGAACTTTGACACGCGGCTGGGTCCACCCTGACCTCGGCCTTGGCTTCGAAATTGTCGGATCGTCGCTTCTTGACGGACGAGCGGACGGCGACAGAGTTCGGCTCATCGCCGTCGATAGCGGAGAGCAATTCGCCGTCATTTCGGTCGAAGACTTGATTGCCGACCGCATGGGTCAATTCGCTTCCGGTACCGCGTCCGAATGCCTCGGCCAGGCAAAATGGCTCTTCAACCTTTATCGAGATGTCGATGTTGCCTATATGGAACGCCGCATCCGCGAAGAAACGGACGGGGAATATGGCGTCCAAGACCTTGAAAGGCGACCGTGAGGTTGTGACGCTCGACGAATTCGAGCGCGACTTGCGGCGGCGGCGCGATCGTTCCGTCCCGATTGAGCCCCCGCGCAATTCAGGAACACGCCGCTCCCAGAGCAAGCAGGCACTCCTCGACGCCATCAAACGGACAGGCGCCCGCTGGTAGAGCCCCACCTCGCCTCCGCACCAATATGCTGCTAGGCGCGCGCTCATGCTGACCATCTCCGGAATCACGGTGCGCCTTGGCGGGCACACGGTCCTCGACCGCGCCAGCGCCGCGATTCCGTCCGGCGCCCACGTCGGGCTGATCGGCCGCAACGGCGCCGGCAAATCGACGCTGCTGAAGGCGATCATCGGCGAGATCGACCCCGACGAGGGCGAGATCGCGATGCCGCGCCGCACCCGCCTCGGCTATATCGCGCAGGACACGCCGTCGGGCACCGCGACCCCGTTCGACACCGTCCTCGCCGCCGACACCGAGCGCGCGGCGCTGCTCGCCGAGGCCGAGCATTGCCACGACGCCCACCGCCTCGGCGACGTCCATGAGCGGCTGCTGGCGATCGACGCCTACACCGCCGACGCCCGCGCCGCTCGGATTCTGCTCGGGCTAGGCTTCGACGAGGCGATGCAGGCAGAGCCGCTCGACTCATTCTCGGGCGGCTGGAAAATGCGCGTCGCGCTCGCCGCCTTGCTCTTCTCGCAGCCCGACCTGCTGCTGCTCGACGAGCCGTCGAACCACCTCGATCTCGAAGCGACCCTGTGGCTCGAAAATTTCCTCAAAAGCTACGCCGGCACCCTGATCGTCATCAGCCACGAACGCGACCTGTTGAACAATGTCGTCGACACCATCCTGCACCTCGAGCGCGGCAAGATCAGCGTCTATCCGGGCAATTACGACGGGTTCGAGAAACAGCGCGCCGAGCGCGTCGCGCAGATCGCCGCGGCGAAGGCGTCGCAGGATGCGCAGCGCGCGCGGCTGGCCGATTATGTCGCCCGTAACAGCGCCCGCACCGCCACCGCCCGCCAGGCCCAGTCGCGCGCCAAGATGCTCGCCAAGATGCAGCCGATCGCCGCGCTCGCCGAAGATCCGAGCCTCAGCTTCGATTTCCCGAGCCCAAGCGCCTTGAAGCCGCCGTTGATCACGCTCGACATGGCCGCGGTCGGCTATGCCGCCGACACGCCGGTGCTGCAGAAATTGAACCTGCGCATCGATCCCGACGACCGCATCGCGCTGTTGGGCCGCAACGGCAACGGCAAGACCACGCTCGCCCGGCTGCTCGCCGCGCAGCTCGCGCCGATGGCCGGCGAAGTCCACGCCTCGGGCAAGATGAAGGTCGGCTATTTCACCCAATATCAGGTCGAGGAATTGTCCGCCGGCGATACGCCGCTCGAGCATATGACCCGGGCGATGACCGGCAAGACCCCCGCCGCGGTCCGCGCCCAGCTCGGCCGCTTCGGCTTCTCCGGTGACAAGGCGACGACCCTGGTCGGCAAGCTGTCCGGCGGCGAGCGCGCCCGGCTGGCGCTGGCACTGATCACCCGCGACGCTCCGCATTTGCTGATCCTCGACGAGCCCACCAACCACCTCGACGTCGACGCCCGCGAAGCTTTGGTCCAGGCATTGAACGGCTATGACGGCGCGGTCATCCTCATCAGCCACGACCGCCACATGGTCGAGCTGACCGCCGACCGGTTGGTGCTGGTCGATCAGGGCGGGGCGAAGGACTATCCCGGCAGCATCGAGGAATATATCGACTTCGTCCTCGGCCGGAACCCGCCCAAATCGGACAGCAAGCCGAAAAAAGCGTCGAAGCCCGATCGCAATTCGGGATCGAAGGTGCGTGAAGACGCCCGCGCGCTCAGGAAAGCCGCCGCCGAGAGCGAGGCGGCCAGCGCCCGGCTCGCGGCCCTGTGCACCGCGCTCGACCAGGCGATGGCCGACCCCGCCGCCGCCGAGCCCGAGCTCGCCGCGCTGCCGATGAGCGAACTAGCCCGCCGCCGCGCCGATCTCGCCGAGCAATTGCGGCAAGCCGAAGCAAGCTGGCTCGAAGCCAGCGAAAAGCTAGAGCGCCACGCGGCTTGAGCGGGCGGGCGGTCAATCCTGAACGGTGCCGTGGCTGAGCCGGCTATCGCGCCCCGAAGCCGCTGAGCATCACTCTGATCGTCCGGAACAGGATCAGCAGGTCGAGCCAGGGCGAGAAATATTTGATGTAGTAGAAGTCGTACTGAAGCTTGCGGTGGACTTCCTCGACCTCAGACACATGGCCCTGGTTGACCTGCGCCCAGCCGGAAATGCCCGGCTTCACGACGTGGCGGTAGCGGTAATAGGGCAGCTCGCCGGTGTACCACAGCGACAATATCTCGGCCTCCGGCCGCGGCCCGATCCAGCTCATCTCGAATTTTAGGATGTTGAGGATCTGCGGCAGCTCGTCGATCCGGGTGCGGCGCAAAAAGCCGCCGACGCGGGTGATCCGCCCGTCATTGTCGTCGGTCATCGCCGCGCTGCGCGCGTCGTCGTCGATCTCGACCAGGTGCATGGTGCGGAATTTGTGGACGGTGATCCGCCGGCCGGCATGGCCGATGCGCGCCTGGTGGAACAATGCCGGGCCTCCGCCCTCGATGCGGATGGCGATCGCCGCCAGGGCCATCACCGGCAGCGCCACCGGCAGCATCGCCAGTGCGAACATGAAGTCGGCGAGCGATTTCAAATGGAACCAGCCGCGGACCGGGAGCAGCGAGCCGAAGCTGTTTTCCGACAGATGGTCGAGCTCGACCCGGCCGGTCAGCGATTCGGCGAGCTGCTTGACCTGGTAGACGATCCGCCCGGCGAGCGCGGCGTCGGCCAAAAACGCCTCCCATTCGTCGGGCAGGTCGGCGGAAAAATCGGCGACCAGCGCGGTCAGGCCGGCGGACTCTTCCAGGCTGGGGCGCTGCAGCATCACCCAGTCGACCTGGTCGATTCCCTCCAGCCGGGCGGTGTCGCCGACCGGGATGATGCCGATCAGCGGCCGCGACCGCCGCTCGGCGACGAAGAACAGCATGTAGCTCCACAGCGCGTAGAGCGACAAACCGCCGAGCAGCGCCAGCCGGTCGTAGGGCAGCCGCGACAGCAGGAAAAAGGCGATGACGACGCCATAAGCGGCGAGCGTCACCGGCAGGATCACATAGCTCGAGCGGATGCCGGGGTAGGTGGTGACCGACAATCGGATCCAGGACGCGATCAGCACCGCCGCGACATTGCCGATCAGCGCGTTGACGTTCGGCGGATCGGTGCCCGCGCCATCGATGGTCAGCGACCGGAAGACATAGGGCAGCAGCGCGGCGAGCAGGATGGCGCCGGCGATCTGGAACCGGCGGCGGGCCAGGATCGATGCCGTTGCCGCCGGCCGGGTCAGCGATTCGTGACGCACCGCCGCTCCCTTCGGCTCGCGGTTTTCCGCGCTATCTGACACCGCAAACCGGCACGGCATTCCCTTTCGTCTCTTTGTCTTATGTCCTTAGCCATCCGCCGCTCAACGCGCGCGCGACAAGTCCGTTTCGGATGCGATTTCCTCCGGCAGGACCTTGGCAGCGCCCGGGCGGTTGCGGCCGCGGCCGAGACCGTAATATTCGAAGCCGGATTCCTGCGCCTCCGACCGCTCGTAGACATTGCGCAAATCGATCAGCACCTTGCCGGCCATGAGTCCCGCCAGAGTGTCGAGATCGAGCGCCCGAAACTCGTCCCATTCGGTGACGATGACCAGCGCATCGGCACCGCGCGCCGCCGCATAGGCATCGTCGGCGAACTCGACCTTGTCAAAGATCGCCTTCGCCTGCTGGTGCGCCGCCGGGTCGAACGCGGCGACGCTCGCGCCCTCGCCGAGCAGCGCTTCGATCAGCGGGATCGACGGCGCGTCGCGCATGTCGTCGGTGTTGGGCTTGAAGGCGAGGCCGAGCACCGCGATGCGCTTGCCGGCGACACTGCCGCCGAGCGCGTCCACGACCCGGCGCGCCATGCTCGCCTTGCGGTCGTCGTTGACCGCGACCACCGTGCTGACGATCCGTTGCTCGACCCCGACGTCCTGCGCCGTCCGCAACAGTGCCAGCGTGTCTTTGGGGAAGCAGCTGCCGCCATAGCCCGGGCCGGGGTGAAGGAATTTGGGACCGATGCGGTTGTCGAGGCCGATGCCCCGCGCCACCTCCTGGACGTCGGCATCGACCGCCTCGCACAGATTGGCGATTTCGTTGATGAAGCTGATCTTGAGCGCGAGGAAGGCGTTGGCGGCATATTTGGTCAGCTCGGCGGTGCGCCGGCCGGTGAATAGGATCGGCGCCTTGTTGAGGAACAACGGCCGATAGATTTCGCGCAACACCTGGCGCGCCTGCTCCGCCTCGGCGCCGACGATGATCCGGTCGGGATGCTTGAAGTCGGCAATCGCCGAGCCTTCGCGCAGAAATTCGGGGTTGGAGGCGACGGCGGTGCCGGCGGGTGCGCCCTCCTCCTCGAGCAGCTCGGCGATGCGGTCGCCGGTGCCGACCGGCACGGTCGACTTGGTGATGACGATCGCCGGCTCGCGCATCGTGTGGGCAAGCTCGCGCACCGCGTCGAACACATAGGTCAGGTCGGCATGGCCGTCGCCGCGGCGAGCCGGCGTTCCGACCGCGATGAAAATCGCTTCGGCACCGTCGACCGCCTCGCCAAGCGCGGTGGTGAAGCTCAGCCGGCCGCGCTCGGCATTGGCCTTGACCAGCGCTTCCAGCCCCGGCTCGAAGATCGGGATCCGCCCGGCCTTGAGTGCGTCGATCTTGCCCGCATCCTTGTCGACGCACACCACCTGATGGCCGAAATCGGCAAAACAGGCCCCGGACACCAGCCCGACATAGCCGGTCCCGATCATCGCGATACGCATTTTCCTACTCTCCGATCATCCTGAGCCTGTCGAAGGGCTGGCGGCCAACGGCGCCGCCTCTTAGCCAGCGCCATGCGCGATGGCCAGTGCGCGGCACGCCGTGTAGAGACGATGCTGCGGAGCAAGGCGAGGCAATAGGCGTTGGCAATCCCCGAGGTGCGGCAGGAACCAAGGATCGAGAGCGGCGGCCCCCGCGCGAGAGCGGCCGCTGCCATGTCCCGCCGGGTGCGCGACCTTCGCCACCTGACGCTGAGCCGCAAGTCGCCGCTCGGCCCGTGGGCGCAGTTCGGCATCCGCATGGCGCTGATGCTGGCGCTGCTCGTCTTCATCATCGCCATCCACTGGATCGAGCGCGACGCTTTCCACGACAATCTCGACGGCGAGATGAGCTTCAGCGACATCATCTATTTCACGATGATCAGCGCCACCACCACCGGTTACGGCGACATCGTGCCGATCACCGACCGCGCCCGAATGTTCGATGCGCTGGTCGTCACCCCGGCGCGGATCTTCTTCATCCTGATCCTTGCCGGAACCGCCTACACATTCGTCATCAAACAGACCTGGAATAAATGGCTCATGAGCATGATTCAGAAAAATCTGCGCGACCATATCGTCCTTGCCGGGCACGGCATCAGCAACAGCAAGGCGCTCGAGGAGCTTCTCGCCAGGGGCGCCGACCCGCGCAAGATCGTCGTCATCGACAGCAACGAGGATGCGCTCGAGCGGGCTCGCGAATGCGACGTCGCGGTGCTTCAGGGCGACGCCAGCCGCGACGAGGTGTTGCGCGCCGCCCATGTCGAGCGGGCGTCGGCGCTGCTGATCTCGGCCGGCCGCGACGACAGCGCCATATTGATCGTCCTCACCGCGCGTCGGGTCGCGCCCAGGGTCAAGATCAGCGTCACCGTTCGGTCCAGCGAAAATGAGGACATTGCCCGCCAGGCCGGCGCCGACACGGTGGTCAACCCGGTCAGCTTCGCCGGGCTGTTGCTGGCCAGCTCGCTGCAGGGCCCGTACCGGGCCGAATATCTCACCGACCTGGCCAGCACCGATGGCCGGGTGATGCTTCGCGAACGGGTGATCGAGTCGGACGAGATCGGCCGCTCGATGGCCGAGATCTGCACCGGCCAGGCGGTCCGCCTGATCCGTGCCGGCGAGACTCACGGCCCCGGCGACCCGGTCGTGCACAAACTCCAAGCCGGCGACCGCATCCTCGAGATCATCGATCGCGTGGAATAAGCGGCGAGCGCCCGAGCGTAAGCGCGAGCACCGGCAGCATGGGATGCTGCCGGAGCGCAGTGCTGTTTTGCGCAGCAAAGCCGAGCTGATGTCGAAGAGAGCAGCCGCACGGCCGCCATGCTTGGAGCATGGCGGAACGGCTGCTCGACAGCCGGCCAGCGGGTCAGCGCAGCTGAACCCGACTGACGTCACGAATTCAGTTCGTGACGGCCCCTACTTCCCCTTTTCCGCCCCTGCATTTGCAGGGGAGGGGCACCATTCCCCAAAGAGGCAATGGTGGAGGGGCCTCTTCCGACGGCCCCTTCTTCCCCTGTTCGCCATTTCGGAACCAGCCCAAGCGCCCTTCCCTTTTCCCCGCCCCCTCGCCAAGGTGAGCGCGCTCGGAGGGAGGGCGTGTGAGCCGGCAATTAATCACTCAATATCGCAGCGAGCTCGACCGCATTCATTCGGCCTCCGGCAGCAAGCGCGAAAGCGTCGTGCGTGAAGCTTTCAAGGACCTGCTCAAGCGATGGGGCAAAGGCCGCGACCTGATCTTCCTCGCCGAGCATGAATATCTGACTCCGCACGGCGACCGCCGCTACATCGACGGCGCGCTCGTCCACTCCATTCGTGTCCCGTTCGGCTATTGGGAAGCCAAGGATACGAAAGACCAGCTCGACGAAGAAATCCGCAAGAAGACGAGCATCGGCTACCCGCGCGACAACATAATTTACGAGGATACGGCGGTCGCCGTCCTCATCCAGAACAAGCGCGAAGTCGCTCGTGCGGCGATGGACGACACCGAAACGCTGTTCCATCTGCTCGAACTATTCTTCGCCTACGAACGGCAGGAGATCGCCGATTTCCGCAAGGCGGTGCGTCAGTTCGCGGCCGACTTGCCCGCAGTGCTCCAGCGACTGCGCGAGATCGTCGCCGAGAGACGTGCGGCAAGCCGCGACTTCGCCCGCGCCGAGCTGAAATTCCTCGATCACGCGCGCGAAGCGATCAATCCGGCTGTGACCGAGGAAGACGTGCAGGAAATGCTCATCCAGCATGTCCTCACCGAAGACATCTTCGCCAAGGTGTTCAACAACCCCGATTTCCACCGCAAGAACAACGTCGCTCACGCTCTCTATGAGCTTGAGGAAAAGCTGTTCGACTATGGCGAAAAGCAGAAGCTGCTCACGGCGCTCCGTCCCTACTATGTCGGCATCGAATCCACCGCCTCGGTGATTGAGAGCCATTCGGAAAAGCAGCTGTTCCTCAAGGGCCTCTATGAGAATTTCTACAAGGTCTATAACCCGCTCGCCGCTGACCGGCTGGGCGTCGTCTACACGCCCGGCGAAATCGTGCGTTTCATGATTCGCTCGGCCGACTGGCTGTGCCACAAGCATTTCGGCAAGGGCCTCGACGATCGCGGCGTCGAAATCCTCGATCCGGCGACCGGCACCGGCACCTTCATCGTCGAGCTGCTCGAGCATTTCCGCGGCAACCGCGAGAAGCTGGCGTACAAATACAAGGAGGAGTTGCACGCCAACGAGGTTGCAATCCTCCCTTACTACGTGGCTAACCTCAACATCGAAGCGACCTACCAGGCGATCACCGGCCAGTTCGCCGAATTCCCCGGCCTGGTGTTCGTCGACACACTCGACAATGTCGATGCGCTGGGAATCTACTCAGGCCACCAGCACGACTTGCTCGGCGCCATCGCTGACGAAAATGCCGAGCGCATCAAGCGCCAAAATCGCCGCAAAATCAGCGTCATCATCGGCAACCCGCCGTACAACGCAAACCAGCAAAGCGAGAACGACAACAACAAAAACCGCGCGTATCAGCGGGTCGATGAGCGGATCAAGCAGACCTACATCAAGGCCAGCACTGCGCAGAAGACGAAGCTGTATGACATGTATGCTCGCTTTTATCGTTGGGCGAGCGACCGGGTTAGTGATGAGGGCGTGATTGCATTCGTCACAAACCGCAGCTTCATTTTCAGCCGGACATTCGATGGATTTAGAAAACACATCGCTCGAGACTTCCAGGAGATATGGCTAGTTGATTTGGGCGGCGACGTTCGCGCCAATCCGAAACTCTCAGGCACGACGCACAACGTATTCGGCATCCAAACCGGAGTAGCCATTGCATTCATGGTTCGGACGAAGAGCGCCCAAACGAGTGGCATTCAATACGTTCGCCGCCCTGAAATTGAGAGGGCGGAAGATAAGTTGAGCTGGCTCGGAACGGCTGTCCTAGGCGCACTTCAATCTTGGAAGGTCGAGCCGAACGCAAAAGGCGATTGGCTTGACCTTGGAAGCGACGATTTCGACAATCTGCTGCCGTTGGCTCCTCGGTCTGCAATACGGGTCGGCAACCGCAATGCACAAGTTTTTCAAACGTCATTGGTAGGAATCCTGACAGGGCGCGACGATTGGATTGTCGATCGTTGCGCTTCACGCTTGTCTGAGAAAATCAGCTTCTTCGCAGAGGAGTACAACCAGCACGCCGAGCGCCGAACGCCAAAAGACACAATCATCAAATGGTCTGAGAACCTAAAGCGGCTCATTGCGAGCGGCACAAGAATACGAGCGACGGATCAAGACATTGCTTTAATCGCGTATCGACCGTTCAATTATCCGCTCATGTCTTTCAATCGAGTACTTGTTGATCGACCGGGGCACTTCGAAGCCGCTTATCCGACGGCCGATACTGACACTGCAGCTATCAATTTTTCGTTTGGACCGAGGCTACCGTTCTCAACGCTCGCCGTTCATCGACCGACCAGTTACAGCTTCTACAGCTTAGACCCGAGTCATTACTTTCCCCGCTATCGCTACACCAAATCGGGCGAGCGCGCGGACAACATAACCGATTGGGCGGTGAAGCAATTTGAAGCGCAGTACGGAAAGTCGTTCCCCGGCGAAGGCCGTGGTCCAGTCCCAACGGAGAACGGCGCGGTAGCGCCGCCTGGGTCCCGGCCTTCGGGGTCCCCGCAAAGTAGTACTTTGCGGGGCGCCCCTGCGCCGGAAAACAAGAAAGATGCGATCTTCGCTTATTGCTACTCCGTCCTCCACGACCCGCTATACCGCGAGAAATATGCGCTGAACCTCAAGCGCGAATTCCCCCGCATCCCCTTCTACGACGACTTCACCCGATGGTCCGGCTGGGGCCAGCAACTGCTGGACCTGCATATCGGCTATGAGCAGGCGAAGCCGTTTAAGTTTACCCGCATCGACACGCCCAACCCGAAGCGCGCCAAGGACTCGCACCCGAAGCCCAAGCTGAAGAGCGATCCCGACAGTGGGCTGGTGATGGTGGACGAGGACACGCAGCTCACCGGCATTCCTCCCGAAGCCTGGACCTACCGTCTCGGCAACCGCAGCGCGATCGACTGGGTGCTCGACCAGCACAAGGAAAAGAAGCCGCGCGACCCGACCGTGCGGGCGAAGTTCAACACCTACCGCTTCGCAGATCACAAGGAGGCGATGATCAAGCTTCTCGCCCGAGTGGTCACCGTCAGCCTCGAAACGGTGAAGATCACCGATGCGATGCGCGCGCTTGACCGTTCCGAATAAAGTAGCTCGCCGCAACTGGACGCCAGTTTCCCCTGTCCTACAGCCCGCCCCATGTGCCACACCCTGCCGACTCGCTCTTTCTGATCGTCGGCCCTTCCCCCAATCGCGGACCTCTCGGGGTCCAGCGTCGTCCCCTCGCGTGTCCGCACCCTCCCCTCTCCTCGCGCGTTAGGGCGTGAACTTTGTAAACTTCGGGCACCAGGATACCCGTCTCCGCGTCTCCGCGGCTCCGCGTGAACCCCCCCGTCAGTGCGAACATTCGGAACATTCGCAGCTTCGCCGCCGCCACTAAGACCCGCCTCGCTTTTGCCCGAAAATGCCGCTACAGGCGCCGGTCTTCCGATGAATGTCATTTCTCTCCCGAAGCCCCCGCGCGTGGGCCTGGTCTCGCTCGGCTGTCCCAAGGCGCTGGTCGATAGCGAGCGGATCATGACCCGGCTGCGCGCCGACGGCTATCAGATGTCACCCGACTATGCCGGCGCCGACGTCGTGCTGGTCAACACCTGCGGCTTTCTCGACAGTGCCAAGGCCGAGAGCCTCGAAGCGATCGGCGAGGCGATCGCCGAGAACGGCCGGGTGGTGGTCACCGGCTGCATGGGCAAGGAAGCGGACGCGATCCGCGCCCGCTTCCCGCAAGTGCTGGCGGTGACCGGGCCGCAGCAATATGAAGCGGTGGTCGCGGCGGTCCATGACGCGGCGCCGCCGGTGCCGTCGCCGTTCCTCGACCTGGTGCCCCCCGAAAACCTTGGCCCCGATCTCAAGCTGACCCCGCGCCACTACAGCTATGTGAAGATTTCCGAAGGCTGCAACCATCGCTGCGCCTTCTGCATAATCCCTTCGCTGCGCGGCGATCTCGCCAGCCGCCGCCCCGACGCCATATTGCGCGAGGCCGAGAAGCTGGTCGCCGCGGGCACCCGCGAGCTTCTGGTGATCAGCCAGGACACTTCGGCCTATGGCGTCGACCTCAAACATGCCGCCTGGCCGTGGAAGGGTCGCGAGGTGCGCGCCCACATGACCGAGCTCGCCCGCGAGCTCGGCCAGCTCGCTACGCCGGACAACGAAGTCTGGGTGCGGCTGCACTA
>CAYUWJ010000133.1:0-6013 GCA_964448315.1 uncultured Sphingomonas sp.
GGGCCTTTACCAACGGCGCTCGAAACGGTTGCGAAGATAGATCGCAAGCCCGTTCATCAGCAGCATGAAGATCAGCAGGACGATGATCGCGGCGCTGGTCTTCTCGACGAAGCTGCGGTCGACCTCGTCCGACCACAGGAAGATTTGCACCGGCAGGACGGTCGCCGGCTGGCTGATCCCGGCCGGCGGCGAGGCGATGAAGGCACGCATGCCGATCATCAGCAGCGGCGCCGTCTCGCCGAGCGCGCGGGCCATGCCGATAATCGTGCCGGTCAGGATTCCCGGCAGCGCCAGCGGCAGGACATGATGGAACACGACCTGCATTCGGGAGGCACCGACGGCCAGCGCCGCGTCGCGGATCGACGGCGGCACCGAGGTGATGGCGTTGCGCCCGGCGATGACGATCACCGGCATGGTCATCAGCGCCAGGGTCAGCCCGCCGACCAGGGGGGCCGAGCGCGGCAAATGCATGACGTTGAGGAACACCGCCAGGCCGAGCAACCCGAAGATGATCGACGGCACTGCCGCAAGATTGTTGATCGATACCTCGATTGCGTCGGTCAGCCAGTTCCGCGGCGCGAATTCTTCAAGATAGACCGCAGACAGCACGCCGACTGGAAAGGCCAGCAACATGGTCACGATGATCGTCAGGAAACTGCCCTTCAAGGCCCCCCAGACGCCCGCCGCGGTCGGATCGGTGGCGTCCGACTGGGTCAGGAAACCCATGTTGAAGCTGCGGCTGAGCGCATCGTTCGCCTTGAGCCGTTCGACCAGCCGCTCGCTGGCGGCGCCGCCGTCGCGCTTGGCCGCGGTGTCAACTTTGCTCGAGACCGGCAGCCACAGCGTCGCTCGCCGCTCGAGCAGGGTCGGATCGGCGATCAGCTCACGGCCGAGCGCGCGCGCTCCGGATGCGGAGAAGAGATCGTCAGCGTCGGCGCCATAGGCCTCGGTCGCGGCCGCCGACAGCACGCCCTGCAGGCCCGCTCCGGCCACCACTTCGTCCGCCTGCGGCCCGCGCAACGCTGCTGGATCGAGGATCAGGTCGGAGCGCGGAAAGTCGATCGCAACCGCCGCTTCGACCTGAGTGAAGCCGCCGATGCCGCGCCACGCCATGGTGATCAGAAGGAACGCCAGGAACAGCGCCGAAAGCGACACCGCCGCCAGCCCGAGCAGCCGGAAGCGCCGCTCGGCCGAGTAGCGCTTGCGAACCCGCGAACGCATCGGCCCGTCGGTCCAGCGCGAGGCCGGCACGGTGGCGGCGTCCATCTCGCCGTCGGTTTCGGGCGCGCCGCTATTCATAAGCTTCCCGGTAGCGCCGGACGACGCTGAGCGCGATCAGGTTGAGCACGAGAGTGATGACGAACAGCGCCAGTCCGAGCGCGAAGGCGGACAACGTCTTGGCGCTGTCGAATTCCTGGTCGCCGGTCAGCAGCTGGACGATTTGAGTGGTGACGGTGGTGACGCTTCCGAACGGATTGAGCGTCAGATTGGCGGCGAGGCCGGCGGCCATGACGACGATCATCGTCTCGCCGATCGCCCGGCTGACGGCGAGCAATATGCCGCCGACGACGCCGGGAAGGGCGGCCGGAAGCACAACCTTGCGGATTGTTTCCGACTTGGTGGCGCCCATCGCCAGGCTGCCGTCGCGCATCGCCTGCGGCACCGCGGCGATCGAATCATCGGCCATCGAGCTGACGAACGGGATGATCATGATGCCCATCACCAGGCCGGCGGCAAGTGCGGATTCCGAGCTCGCGTCGATACTGAGAAACAAGCCGAAATCACGGATCACCGGGGCGACGGTGAGCGCGGCGAAATAGCCGTAGACGACGGTCGGCACGCCGGCGAGAATCTCCAGCAGCGGCTTCATCCACGATCGCACCCGGGCCGATGCATATTGAGTAAGATAGATGGCGCTCATCAGCCCGAGCGGAATGGCGACGATCATCGCGATGATCGCGCCGATGAAGATGGTGCCCCACAGCAGCGGCACCCAGCCGAACGCGCCCGACGAGCCGACCTGATCCTCGCGGATCGCGGTCTGCGGGCTCCATTGCAGCCCGAACAGAAAGTCGCCGACCGACACCAGGTTGAAGAAGCGGAGGCTCTCGAACAACAGTGACAGGACGATTCCGAGAGTCGTCAATATGGCGATCATCGAGGCTGCGAGCAGCACCCCCATCATCCAGCGCTCGACGCCGGTGCGGGCCCTAAAGTCCAGCCTGGTGCGGCGCCCGGCGAAAAATCCGCCGGCGAGCGACAGCAGGATCGCGATTCCGCCGCCGATCGTCGAATAGCGTCCCCGTGCCTCGGCGTAGCGTGGCGCGAGACTCGCCGATTCGGCATTGAAGCCGGAGGCCCGCCGGCCGCTGGCGATCTCGCGGGCTTCGGAGAGAATCGCGTCGCGCTGCATGGCGAAGTCGGGAAGCGCTTGTCCTTCGGCGCTTTCGAGCACCGCCTGCTCGACCATCCCGGTCTGCACCGGCGCCCAAACTGCGATCAGCAGCAGCGCCGGCAGCGCCGCCCACAGCGCGGCATAGGCGCCATGGTAGATCGGCAACGAATGCAGGCGGCCGCTGCCGCGCAGCCGTTTTGCCTTGTTGAAACCGTACCAGCCGGCGGCCGCGGAAATCAGCAGGACGGCGACGAGCGCAACGGCAAGTGTCATTGCGCCCGCCGCCCTCGCTTAGTCGAGGTCCGACGCGACGACGGGGCTGAGCTCGGTCGCCTGCCGCTCGGCCGAAGTCCGGTCCTCGCCGCCAAGCGGGACCAGCCCGCGGCCCTCGAGCGGGCCGCCTTCGCCCCACATCCGGGCGTAGGTGGCGATGAAGTCGCGGATCGCCGGCTTGGCCTGCACATGCTGGCCCTTGGTGTAGACGAAGAGCATCCGCGCGCCGGGATATTCGAGGTTGCTGATGGTTTGTGTCGACGGAGCGACCCCGCCGATCGCCACAGCCTTCACCTTGTCCTGGTTCTCGTCGAGGAAGCTGTAGCCGAGCACGCCGAGCGTTCTCGCATCGGCGGCGACCTTCTGGACCAGCAGATTGTCGTTCTCGCCGGCCTCGACGAAAGCGCCGTCCTCGCGAATTTTCGTGCAGACTTCCTTGTGGCGGTCACCGTCGCTGTCCTTCAGCGCCTGCATCCGCGGATCGGCGTTGCACCCGGCCTCGAGAATCAGCTCGTTGAGGCTGTCGCGAGTCCCCGAGGTCGGCGGCGGCCCAAGCACCCGGATGGCGATCGCCGGCAGCGCCGGGTTGACGTCCTGCCAGGTCTCGGCGCTGTTCTCGCCCTCGCCGTAGGGATTGGCGGCCAGCGCCCGGTAGATATCCTGAAGCGTCAGGTCGAGATCGGGCGCGTCCAGCGACGAAATCAGGGTCAGGCCGTCGATCCCGACCGGGATCTCGATGACGCTCTCGACACCGGCCTGGGTGCATTTTTCAAGCTCGCTAGGCTTCATCCGGCGCGACGCGTTGACCAGATCCGGATGCTCGTTGCCGACGCCCGAGCAGAACAGCTGAATGCCGCCGCCGGTGCCGGTCGATTCGACGATCACGCTGGTGCCGGGATTGGCGCGCTGGAACTCCTCGGCGACCGCGGTGGTGAACGGATAGACCGTCGACGATCCGACGACCCGCAACTGCGCGGACGAGCCGCCGCTGCCGCCGTCCTGGCCGCACGCGGCCAATATCGCCGCCAGCGGCAGCGCAAAAGCAATCTTGTTCATGGCTACTCCTCGTGGGCCCCTTGCCCCGCGAGCCACGCTTAAACACCGGCCGACCAAAGCTCTGTGACGCTTTTGTTGCAGTTTGATGACGGCGAACGGGTTAGCCAAGGGGAAGCCGGACGCGAACCTCCGTGCCGTTTCCCGGCCGGCTGCGAATGTCCATCGTCGCGCGGTGCCGCTCGACGATATGCTTGACGATCGCCAGCCCGAGGCCGGTTCCGCCCGAGTCGCGGCTGCGGGTCTCGTCGATCCGGTAGAAGCGCTGGGTCAGCCGCGGCAGATGCTCGGGCGCGATGCCCGCGCCTTCGTCGGCGACGCTGATCTGGACTCCGCCCGGGACAGGGCGGGCACCGATCCGGACGGTGCAGCTTCTTTCCGCGCAGCCATAGCGGACCGCGTTCGAGACCAGATTGTCGGTCATCTGCAAAAGCTGGGCGAAATCGCCGATAACCGGCGGCAGCCCGGGTTCCGTCTCGACTTCGATCCGGCAGTTGCTCTGGTCGGCGAGCTCGCGGCCGTGGGCCGCCGAAAGCTCGATGATGTCGTCGATTGACACTTTCTCTTGCGGCGGCACAAAGCGGTCCGCCTCGATTCGCGACAGGCTCATCAGATCCTCGACGATGCGCAGCATGCGCCGCGCCTCGCCGCGCATGATTCCGCCGAACTTGGCGCAGGTCTCGGGGCCCAGATCGCCGTCCTCGGCAAGCGTTTCCGAATAGCCGAGAATGGTGGTCAGCGGCGTCCGCAGCTCGTGGCTGGCGTTGGCGACGAAATCGACCCGCATCTTTTCCGCCGCGCGGGCCGCCGAGCGATCGAGCAGGCGGGCGAGGACCATATTGCGTCCGAGAGGCCGGACGGTCAGCAGCCACGGCCGGTCGGCGGTACCGATGCCGGTAATGTCGAGATCGCCGCTTACTCCGGCGAGGATGCGCTCAAGGGCAGCCGGATGTCGGATCGCAAGCCGCAGGTCGCGGCCCTCGATCCCCCGGCCGAGCAGCGCCGTCGCGGCATCGTTGGCGGCAAGAACGCGGCCGGATTCGACCAGTAGCGCCGGTTCATCGAGCGCGCTCAGCAGGGTTCGGGTGTCGGGAATGGAAGCCACCGGCCGCTCCTAGCCCAGCGGTAGTGGCTAACGCTAGGTGGTGCGGGCGCGCCGCGCTTCGAGCGACCGGCGATGGCCGCGCCAGGTGGCGATGACGATGATCAGCAGGATCGGATAGCTCCAGAATACCGCTGCGGCGCCATAGGCCCTTGGAAGAAGGTCGAGGTCGATTGCCTTGAACAAGTGGGCAAGGCTGGTCGTCAGCTGGAGCCCCGCAACCCACAACGGCCAGAAGCGGTCGGATCGCAGAGCAATGGCAAGAAACGCCAGTAGCATCGCCGCATCGATGATCAACAGGCCGACCTCGACTCCGGAGTAGCGCCCGCTGAGCGGTGAAACAGCAACGCGCGTCGCGATCGAGGCGAGCAAACACGCGCCGGCGGCGATCCTCTCGTCAGTGCGCCCACGCCACAGTGCGTAGGCAAAGGTCAACAGCAAGACGGTCCAGAAAAAATATCGCGGAAGCATGGTGGCGGACCGGACCACATTGCTGCAGTCCGGTCAAAACCCCGGTCAGGCGACGATGCGCAGATCGGCGGCGCCCGTGCTTTCCGGGCATTCCTCGCCATCGCCCCACGATACGGTCCTCAGGCCCGGAATCGACGCCTGAGTTTCGACCAGCGCCGCGTGGCAGTTGGCGATTCCGCCGCGCGCGCCGACGAGGCCGCTGATCGCGGCTGCGAGCTGCTCGAACGGAGCATGGCTGGTGACATAGCCGACGCCGGTCACGCCGCGGGCGTGGACCATCTTCGCCTGCAGCTCCGCGATTTCGGTCAGCGCCGAATCGATGCTGTCCTCGACGGCGCGGACCTGGGTGGCGACTTCATAAGCGGCATTTTCGATCATTTGCTTGCGCATGACTGCTCCTTCTCCGGCGCGAGGCGCACGGAGTGATGTGGAAAAAAATGGGAGTCGGTCAGCTAGCGTTCGAGGAGTCTGGCAAGACTTTCGAGCCCGGCGAGATACATTCCCGCCGAAAAGGCTGCCCCGGTGGCGATCATCACGATCCAGAGCAGCCGAAGGCCGACGCTCATCTCATTCCGGGGGTTGCTCCTAGTTGCGAACGGCAACTGCAGGGGGGGCCAAGACCTGGGTCTCTGCTCGGTAATGAGGCCGTCAATCCCGGCCCGCCCTGCGCGATCAGCGTGCCGAATCTGATGACTGACCGCCCCCACTGGCTGGGCGCT